>CAMJGH010000017.1 GCA_946405185.1 uncultured Lachnospiraceae bacterium | reverse complement strand
GATGGAGAAAAAGAATGGACAGAATACTTGCTGCCTGTGGAAATGACTGCTCGGCATTCAGGAGAGTTTGCATATGAGAAAGAAACAGGACTGAGCATTTCTGTCAGACAAATCAGGGGCGGCTCCCGCAAGGAGCCGCCCCCGTTTGTTTTGGATGAAAATGTCTTTAGAAGAACCGCTCGACGATGTCCTTGCTGGCCGCGCAGGTGTCTTCCATGTCGCCGAAGGAGATGATCTCGCCGGCGTAGAAGGTGTTCTGCTTGCCCTGCATGGCTTCGAGCTTGTCGTACCACCCGTCGGCGTAGTCATACGGCGAGACGTGCGGGCAGTAGTAGCTTTCCTGCTCGTAGAGGCGTTCCTTGACCGGGAAGCCGCACAGCGCCATGTCTTTCTCCATGGTGCGGATGGTGTAGTCGTAGGTGACGTCCTTGCTGCCCAGGTGGTTGCGCAGCGCGTAGACCGTGGACGGGCAGTTGGCCTTCTGGTCTTCCCAGCGGTGGTAGTAGACCATGGCGTGGCCCAGACGCTCGGGCACCATGTTGTCGAAGATGTAGCCGGAGATGGTAGGGCCGGCGTTCTCGTCGAACTTGGCGATGAAGTCCACGTACTTCTCGTGGATGATCTTGGAGAAGAGTTCCTTCTCGTCCTCGCGGGCGTCCGCATAGTTCTTGAAGTAGTCGAGCGGGGTGGTGACGATGAGCTTGTCAAACTCCTCGACCTTCTCGCCTTCCGGACCCTTGACGGTGACGTACACCTTGCCGTCCGCCGGGCGCTCCACCTTGACTACCTCGTGGTTCAGGTGTGCCGGGTGCAGCAGCTTTTCGTTGGCCTTCTCGTAGATACTCTGCGTGCCCTCCTTCCAGGTCCACAGGCGCATGGCCACGAACTCGATGGCGGTGGTGGTGTCCAGGTACTTCATGACGTAGGCGGCCGGGATCTCGTCGAAGTAGCCGTAGCCGAACGACGTGTACGGGCCGATCCAGATCTTCATGACTTCCTCGACGCCGTTGATGCGGCAGAACTCGTCGAACGGAAGTGCCAGGTCTTTCAGGTTGGGGTTGACGCCTTCGATGTGCTGCAGGGCGTTGCCTTCCATCTTGGAGAGGCCGTAGTAGCGGCCGTTGGCCACGCCGATGTGCCCGTAGCAGTCATACCCGCGGTACTTGGTGTTCATGATCTCGACCAGTTTTTTCATCTGCTTTTTCAGCTTGATGAGGTCGAGCAGCTTCTTGGGGGAGAAGTCCTTCTTGGGATCGAAGGGGAAGATCTCCTGACCCTTGGAGTTGCGGTACATGCGGCGCATGTTCGGGCCGTCCTCGTGGGTGGCACCGCCGAATTCCTCCACTTCATGCACGGCGTAGTACGTCTTGGCGCCCATGATGGCGCCGGTCTCGTAGGTGCGCTCTTCGCCGTTCACGCTGATGCGGGGCGAGTAGGCCTTGCCGCCGACTTTGTTGAGTTTCTCATAGATCTCGTAGTTCTGGTAGCCTTTTTTCTGCAGGTACATGGCAGCGGAGATGCCGGCCGGGCCGCCGCCGATGATGCAGACGCGATCGTTTACGTTGGCCATGATGATAAAACCTCCTTGCGCTGTCCCGTCCGGGACACTGTCTGACAGTATTTTAAC
The DNA here is from genome assembly GCA_946405185.1 of uncultured Lachnospiraceae bacterium. GTDB lineage: Bacteria > Bacillota > Clostridia > Lachnospirales > Lachnospiraceae > CAKQHB01. The sequence continues at coordinate 36,701 of CAMJGH010000017.1, read as the reverse complement.
ACACTGGAAGCGGTGGTTCAACCGGCATTTGAAAACCGTCTCCGGCCGTCACGATCCGCGGCCGTAAGCATCGCAGGCGGAGGGTGATCCTTACCGCATCGAGAACCGCCCCCGCCGCTTGTGCCGCTGCACCAGCAGCACCACCAGCAGGATCACCATGAGAAGCCCTGCACCCGCCAGCACCGGTATCCAGAGCGAGACAAAGCGGATGGGCAGGGTCTCGGAGGCTGCCAGGTGCCGGTACTCGGCCTGGTAGTTTGCAGCGCTGCTCCGCAGCAGCGCCGTGCCGGCCGGCACGCCCTCGTAGGTGTAGATCACACGGGTGCCGGACGCCACCTCGCGCAGCGTGGGGGCAAAGACCGTCTCATCGCCCCGGGCCGGCATGGTCAGGTAGGTGTACTCCGGCACGGACTGGGCGCCGGCGGGCGGGCGCGGAAGGCCCAGAATGTTGCCGGCATCGCCCGTGGCCAGAAAACGGTTCTCCAGCTGGGAGGCGTCCACGTTGACGAAAGAGTTCAGGGCAAAGTCGATGAGGATGCGCCCCTCGCCGTAGGCGGCTTCATAGGTGGCGCCGGTCAGCACCACGATGACACGCCGGGTGCCGTCGCCCGCACAGGCCACCAGCGAGACCCCGCCGTCTGCACCGGACCCGATGCGGCCCGCCGTCACGCGGGCATCGTAGTAGTCCGAACCGCGGCGGCAGTACAGGAAGGCGTTGGCCATGGGGCGGGAATCGCCCGTCTTGTTGGTGGGCTGGATGGTGTAGGAACTGGCGCCGTCGATGGGCGTAAAGGCCGGCTCCGCCAGGCAGGCTTCAAAGAGCAGCAGCAGGTCGTAGGCCGTGGTCACGGCCGGCTCCACCTGCAGGCCGGTCGGCCCGGAAAACTGCGAATTGTAGCACCCCAGCTCCGCGGCCCGGCTGTTCATCTTTACGGCGAATGACCCGGCATCGCCCGCGATGCGCTCGGCCAGCATGAAGGCGATCTCGTTGGCGCCGGGCAGCAGCAGCCCGTAGAGGCAGTCGCGCACGGACAGCTGCTCGTCGCGCTTGATGGCCACGTGCGTGGCGCCGGCCGGCAGGCTCTGGATGGCCTTGTTGGAGAAGGTGATGACCTCTGTGAGCGGCAGATCTTCCAGTGTCAGGAGCGCCGTCATCAGCTTGGCCGTCCCGCCCGGATCGCAGGTGCGGTCCGGATCCTTGGCGTAGAGGATGGCGCCGGTGTCCGCATCCGCCACGATGGCGGAGGGAGCGGTGATCTCGGGCGGCACGGGCCACCCCTCCGGGAAGGTGACCGCTTCCCCGCCCGTCAGCACGGCCGTCACCGGCGCGCCGGCGGCCAGCGCCCGGCCGGAAAAGGCGGCGGTCAGAAAGAGCAGGGCAGCCAGCCACCCGGCGATGGTTCGCAGTGTCTTCATCCGGCAGCCTCCTCGCTCCGTCTCTTGATGACTTTGAGTCTTGTGAATTCTTCGCGGTCTTTTTCTTCGAGCGCCTCCGCGATGGTGCGCACCAGTTCTTCGTACTGGGGGATGGTCACGTTCTTCAGCGCGTTGGAGCGCTTCTGCGTGCGGCGGATGTTGGCCGCCAGGCGGTAGGCCGCCGTCTCGGTCATGGCCAGCTCCAGCGTCAGGTACTTGACGTCCACAAAGCGCTGACGGGCTTCATCCAGCGCGGACGACGTGCCGTTGAAGCCATAGGAGAGCAGCAGGTCGCGCCGGTTGTACTCCACCAGCGGGATCTCCACGCCCATGATGGAGCGCGTCTTGATCTGCACGGAGGTCTCCAGCGGCACCGAGCGCGCGCACTCCTCCACGGTCTCCATGCCCAGCTGGATGGAGGCCGTCTGCAGCGCGGCGTAGGCAGCGCGGTAGGTGTCCAGGATCTTCGACTGCAGGTCGCTGGCCCGGTCGATCAGATCCATGAGCTCCCGCACCAGGATGTTGCGCTTGCGGTCCATCAGGTCGTACCCCTGACGGGCCAGCGCGAGCGAGTTCCTGGCCGCGATCAGATTTCCTTTGGTGGGAAATTCGTTGGGGTTCACGCGTCTTCTCCTTCAGCGGCGGTTTCTTCTTCCGGCTCGCGGGGGTAGTACTGGTCCAGCACCTTCGTGTTCACGCGGTCAAGCTCGGTGCGCGGCAGCATCCGCAAAAGCTCCCAGCCCAGATCCAGCGTCTCCTCGATGGAGCGGTTTTCATCGGCCCCCTGGCCTACAAACGTGGACTCAAAGGCGCGGCCGAAGGCCAGATACGTCTGGTCGATGGGCGAGAGTTCGTCCTCGCCGATGACCGAAGCCAGCGCGCGGGCATCGCCCACGCGGGCGTAGCTGGCGAAGAGCTGGTTGGCCACATCCTGATGGTCCGCGCGGGTGTAGCCCTCGCCGATGCCGTCCTTCATGAGGCGCGAGAGCGACGGCAGCACATTGATGGGCGGGTAGATGCCCTGGCCGTGGAGCTGTCTGTCCAGCACGATCTGCCCCTCGGTAATGTAGCCCGTGAGGTCCGGGATGGGGTGGGTGATGTCGTCGTTCGGCATGGTCAGGATGGGGATCTGCGTGACCGACCCCTCCACGCCCGCCACGGTGCCGGCGCGCTCATAGAGGCTTGCCAGCTCGGAATAGAGGTACCCCGGATACCCCTTGCGGGACGGGATCTCACCCTTGGCGGAGGAGATCTCGCGCAGGGCTTCGGCGAACGACGTCATGTCCGTCAGGATGACCAGGATGTGCATGTGGCACTCGAACGCCAGGTACTCGGCGGCCGTTAAGGCCACGCGCGGCGTGACCACGCGCTCCACGACCGGGTCGTTCGCAAGGTTCAGGAAGGTGGTCACGTGGTCGCCCACACCGCTCTCCTCAAAGGTGCGCATGAAGTAGTCGGCCACGTCGTGCTTGACGCCCATGGCGGCAAAGACGATGCCGAAACTGTCCGCATCGGCGCCGGTGATGGAGGCCTGGCGGACGATCTGCGCGGCCAGCCGGTCGTGCGGCAGGCCGTTGCCCGAAAAGATGGGGAGCTTCTGCCCGCGGATCAGTGTGGTCAGGCCGTCGATGGCCGAAATGCCGGTGTTGATGTAGTTGCGCGGGTACTCGCGGGAGACCGGGTTTAAGGGCAGGCCGTTCACGTCGCGCCGGATGTTTGAGACCACCGGCCCCAGGTTGTCGATGGGGCGGCCCAGGCCGTCAAACGTGCGGCCGAGGATGTCCGGCGAGAGCGCGAGGGAAAGCGGCCGTCCGCTTAAGCGCACGTGGGTGTTGTTCAGGCTGATGTTGTCCGGGCTCTCAAAGACCTGGATGACCGCCTTGTCTTCATAGATCTCGATGATGCGGCCGAGCTTGCGCTCGCGGCCGTCCACGCGCAGCTCCACGATCTCGTCGTAGGCGGCGTTTTCGACGCCCTCGAGCACGAGAAGCGATCCGCTCACCGATGTCAGCCCCAGATAGTCAATGGCCATTATCCGTTCCTCTGCAGGACGTCGTCGTAGAAGGCCTGAATCTCCGCGCGGTATTTGGCGAAGGCTTCAGTGTCGTCGTTGTCGACGTCGTATTTGATGGCGATGATCCGCTCAAAGATATCGCTTTCCTTTAACACGCTCATGGGCATGCCCATGGTGATCAGCGACCGGCAGGTGTCGTAGAGCTCGCAGATGAGCGAGAGCATGGCCGCCTGCTTGGCCATGGGCACGCAGGTATCCTGCGGGTGGAAGGCGTTCTGCTGCAGGAAGCCCAGGCGGATGACGCGGGCGATCTCCAATGTCAGCTTCTGGTCATCCGGCAGGACGTCCGCGCCGATCAGCTTGACGATCTCGTTCAGGCTGGCCTCCTGCGTGAGGATGGCGATCATGCGGGCGCGGTTGCCGAGGAAATCCCTTCCCACGTTCGTCTGGTACCACGGCGCCAGGTCGTCCATGTACTCGCTGTAGCTGGTCAGCCAGTTGACGGCGGGATAGTGGCGGGCGTAGGCCAGCGCCTTGTCCAGCCCCCAGAAGCACCGCACGAAGCGCTTGGTGTTCTGCGTGACGGGCTCGGAAAAGTCGCCGCCCTGCGGGGAGACCGCGCCGATGATGGTGACGGACCCCTCGGTGCCGTTCAGGTTACTGACCATGCCGGCGCGCTCGTAGAAGGCCGAGAGGCGGCTGGCCAGATAGGCCGGGAAGCCTTCCTCGGCGGGCATCTCCTCGAGGCGCCCGGAGAGCTCACGCAGGGCTTCGGCCCAGCGGGAGGTGGAATCCGCCATGATGGCCACGTGGTACCCCATGTCGCGGTAGTACTCGGCCAGCGTCACGCCGGTGTAAATGGAAGCCTCGCGGGCCGCCACCGGCATGTTGGAGGTGTTGGCAATCAGCACGGTGCGGGCCAGCAGCGGCTTTTCCGTGCGCGGGTCCACCAGCTTGGCGAACTCCGTGAGGACGTCCGTCATCTCATTGCCGCGCTCACCGCACCCGATGTAGAGGATGATGTCCGCATCGGACCACTTGGCGATCTGGTGCTGGCTCATGGTCTTGCCGGTGCCGAACCCGCCCGGGATGGCGGCGGTACCGCCCTTGGCGATGGGGAAGAGCGTGTCAAAGATGCGCTGTCCGGTCAGAAGCGGCTGCGCGGCCGGGTAGCGGCGGTTCACCGGGCGCGGCACGCGGATGGGCCAGCGCTGCACCATGGTGAGGTCCTTCTCGGTGCCGTCCGGCAGCTGCAGGACGGCCAGTTTCTCGCGGATTGTGTAGTCCCCGTCCGGCGCGGCCCAGGTGATCACGCCCTCCATGTCCGGCGGCACCATGACTTTGTGCACGATGGCATCGGTCTCCGGAACCTCCGCGATGACGGTGCCGGGGAAGACGCGGTCGCCTTTTTTGACCAGAACGGTGGCCGGGCGCTTCACGGTTTCATCCAGGTTCTTGACCACGGCGATGCGCGGGATGTAGAAGCCGGCGCTCTTTTCAATTTCGGAGAGCGGCCGCTCGATGCCGTCAAAGATGGAGGAGAGGATGCCGGGGCCCAACTCGATGGAGAGCGGCGCGCCGGTGGATTCCACGGGTTCGCCGGGCTTCAGGCCGGAGGTCTCCTCGTAGACTTCGATGGTGGTGAGGCGGCTGCTGAGGCGGATGACTTCGCCCACCAGGCGGGCATCGCCCACGTAGACCATCTCGCCCATGCGCAGGTTTGCGGCGTCTTTCACGGTGACGATGGGGCCGTTGATGCCGTAGATCTTATCCGTCATGGCGGGCCCTCCTTTCCCATGAGAAGCCGGCGCGGACTTCCTCGAGGCGGCTTTCGAACGAGTTGTCGATCAGAATGTGCCGCTCGGGGATCAGCGCCCGCGTGCCGCCGTGAAACGAGTGGTCGGCCAGCAAAAGCGGCAGGCCGGAGGCCTCCGTCAGTTCACCCAGCAGCTCCTCATCGGCCGGATCCAGAAAGATCTGCACCGGACGGCCGCCGGCAAAGGCGGCAGCGCTTTGGATCTGGGAGAGCAGGAGCTCCTTGTAGGCCGGGGTGGCCATGTAGGCTTCCAGGCGGTCCTCCACCTCCTCAAAGAGGCGGGCGGTCAGGTCCTCCTCCTCGCGGCGGATGCGGCGGCGCAGGTGCAGCTGTTCCTCCGCGAGCGACCGGTTGCCCTCGCGGGTGAGGCGCTCGGATTCCAGCTCCACCTCGTGCTCCGCGCGCACGCGGGCCTTCTGGCAGTGATCGCTGTACTCCTCATCGAGCGTCCGGATGTACGCGGAGAGCGTATGCGCGATCTCCGACTTGGTGGACTGCAGGGAGGAGTTGAGCAGGTTTTGCAGTTTTTCTTCGGTGTTCAGCAAAGCAGACTCCTTGCGTGTTCATTCATGGCGCGGCGGGATGAGCCCGCGCCGTTCACGGCTGCCCGCCGGCGCCCAGGCCGACGGCTTCGCTGATGTAATCGGTGATGAAGTGCGGGGTGCGGGACGACCCGTGGCGGTCCGGGATCTCGATGATGAGCGGCAGGCCGCCGGCCTCCTTGGCCGGGCCGGCTACCTCCGGGAAATCCCTCGCCAGCTTTTCGGTGATCAGGATGATGCCGTAATCCGGGTTGGCTTTGGCGGCCTCGAGGGCTTCTTCCATCTCGTCCGCCTTGTGCACCACCACGCCTTCAATGCCCGCCAGACGCATGCCGGTGAGCGTGTCGGTGTTGTCGCTGATCAGGTAGAGTTTCATGACGGCTCACAGTCTGCCGAGGATCATGAACGAGATGATCAGGCCGTAGAGGGCCACACCTTCGGCCAGACCCACGAAGATCAGGGACTTACCGAGGATGGAGTCGTTCTCGGAGATGGCGCCCAGAGCCGCCGACGCGGCGCTCGAAACGGCGATGCCGCCGCCGATGCAGCTCATGCCGGTGACGAGGGCGGCTGCCAGATACCCCATGCCGGTGGCAAAACCGGCGGTGGAGGTGACGCTCTCCTCCGCGGCGGCCACGGGCGTGCCGCCGGCAAACATCATGATGATGGCCACCAGCATGATGCCGAAGAACGAGAAGGCGTTGGCCGCGATGGTGAGGCGGTAGCGCTTTCTGCGGTCTTTGGCGTTGTTGCGGCTGGTGATCAGGTAGTAGCTGAACGGGATGATGATAGACAGGATCAGAGCGATGACTAAGGTGATGCGTGCAGGCATGGACATGGCGGTTACCTCCTGTGTACGGTATTGTCAGTGATTGTCGTCAAAGCGGTACGGGGTGAACGGACGCCCGCCGCCGCGGTAAAAGCGCGAGAACAGTTCGTAGTACTCCAGCCTCAGCACCTGAATGCCCACGATCAGGCCTTCCATCAGGCAGACGAAGAGGTTGCCGATCACGATGACCGGGATGCTGGGGCTTCCGGCTTCGGCGCCGGCCAGCTGCAGGACCACTTCCATCATGGCCGCATGGCTGACGGCGTAGGCGCCCACACGCAGGAACGACAGCGTGTTGGAGAAGAAGCTTAAGAGCACCTCGAACAGTTCGAAGAACGCCTGCGTGATCATCATGCCCACGCTCGTTCTGGTGCTGCTCTTATGCTGCTCGATCTTTGCGGCCAGCGGCTCCTGGAAGGCGATGCAGAGGAGCGGCACGCCCACAAAGAGGAGAAGCAATATGCCGCCCGGCACCGTCCGCCCGGTCATGATCATGGCGATGGCGAAGACGATGAACAGATAAAAGACCAGTCCGGCCACGCCGTTGGTGCCGACCAAAAGCGCCCCTTTCTCCCCGCGCTTCAGGGCACTGGCGATGTTCAGGATCATCGTGACGATGATCAGGAACATCCCGAAGCCCACCGCGTAGAGGAAGACGGTGTTGAGCCGGCCGATCATGGGTACCTGCGACATCTGGCTGATGGGCCGCATCCAGACGGCGGGCAGGACGTCCTCGAAGCCGAAAACGGACCCGAACATGACGCCGAAGAACATGGAGCAGAGCCCCGCGAAGCCGATGATGCCGGCCAGGCGCATCTTTTTGAATTTGTAGAGCAGGAACCCGCCGATGGCCAGCACCGCGCCCTGCCCCAGATCCCCGAACATCCAGCCGAACAGGAAGGGGTAGGTGAGCGCCAGGAAGAGCGTCGGGTCGTACTCGTTGTACCCGGGCACGCCGTAGAGCTCCGTGAACATGGTAAACGGCGCCAGGATCTTCGGGTTCTTGAGCTTGGTCGGCGGAGCCTGCAGGGCGGCGCCGGCGTCCTGCACGGTGCAGGAGAGGGTCTTGTCGTCCGCCAGGTCATCGGCCAGGATCTGCGCTTCGGCGGCGGTCATCCAGCCGCAGAGCAGGAAGAATTCCTGTTCGCCGGACGTGAGAGCCGCAAGGCGGCGCACATCGTAGTTGTCCGAATAGCCCTGGAGCTTTTTGACGGCGCTGGCCAGTTCCGCCGCGTGCGCCTGCACGTCGCAGGTGACTTCGTAGGAGGCGGCTTCGGCCTGCTTGGTGAGCTCCCGCATCTGATCATCCAGGTTGGCGATGGCCTGCGAAGGGGTGCCGCTGTAGTCGTCGCGCACGTTGATGCGTTCAAAGTGGAGCGACGAGTAGACGGCATCCATCTGGGCCTCTTTGGCCGCCGGCAGGAAGCACACGCCGTAGACGTAGTGGCGGTCGGAGTGGCACCGGTAGAAGAACGAATCCAGGTTGTCCTGCATGTAGGCTTCAAAGCGGTCGATGGCGGCGGCCTCGATGCGGCCGAAGCGCACCTTCACGGTGTTGAAATGCAGCAGCTTGTGGATGGAGAAATCCAGCCCCTGGAACGGCTCGATGATGCGGCGTTTGTCTTTCAGCTGTGCGATCTCATCCTCGAACTCGCGGGCGCGGTGGCGCGCGGCGCGCACGGCCGACTGCAGCGACTGGATGAGGTTTACGGCCTCATCGGCGGTCATCTCCACCGGGGGAAGCCCCTCGGTCTCCGGGAGGGCGGCCAGCAGCTCCCGCCCCTCGGCCATGGTCTGCCGGTACGGGTTGGTGCCGGTGAACGGCTTTAAGTCCGGGACGTTCTTCAGCTGCGTCAGCGCGTTTTCCAGCTGGATCTCCCGGGGGGAGATGTAGTCGTCAAATGCCCGGTCGTACTCGGCCTTCGGGCCGGTGACGGTGACGAACTTCATGCGTTCGATCAAGACAGATACCTCCTTTCCGTCCGGATGGGGAAGGCGCCCGCCAGGCTTTCCGCGGGCGTGAGCCCGTAGCGGATGCCCTCGATGACGGTGGTGATGGCTTTCACCTCGGCTTCCTTCCGGTACAGATAGGCATTCATGATGGCGGCGGTGTGCGGATGGGTGTCCGCGGCTTTCTGGTAGACGTCCGCGAGGAAGTCCGCGCAGACGGCCTCGGTGTGGACCACGGCGCCGCCCGCAAACAGCGGGACCATCTTCTCGTAGGCGGTGCCGGTCAGCAGATCGTCAAAGCTTTCCGGCACGGGACCGGCGGCCAGCCGTTCGGCTTCACCGCGCCCCAGCCGGTAGCGCACCGGGATGAGCATGGCGGTCACGGCGCTGCCGCTCTGGTGGTAGAAGTGCATGGCCCGGAAGATCCACTGGAGGTTGAGCAGGTCGATGCGCGTGCCGTAAGCGGCGGTCAGGCTTTCCGTATCCTGCGGGGAGAGTTTCTTGTCGCGCGCCTTCCAGACGTGGGAAAAGTGCGCCAGGTCCACGGCGGTCTCAAAGTCGAACAGAGAGGCCATGGCGTTGGCGGAGACGAGCCGGAGCGGCTCCTCGAAAAGGGTGCCGTGCAGCGCCGCCGCGGCCTCGGCCGCATCCGCCGAGCGCAGGAAGGCCTCCGTGTCGAACGAGGCGATGTGCCCGAAGAGCGGCAGGTAGTCCGCGAGGACGGGGTAGGGGCTGCGCCCGGCCAGGATGTAGCGCAGGGCGTACTTGATCAGCCACGCCTCATAGCGGGTGAAGTACAGTTTCAGGAAGGCCTTCTGTTCGGTGTTTCCGAAGCGGTAGAGGCGCCGGAAATCGTTGAAGAGGCTCTCGCGCAGGGCGCGCTCCATGTTCTCGCGGCGCGTCATGGCTTCGCCGCCGGCTAAGGCTTCATAGCCCGGGTGCGCCAGCACGAAGGCGATGGCCGATGCCACGGACGGTTCGGCGGACAGCCGCTCGAAATCCGCGGGGGTGAACAGCCGCCCCTGCATGGCTTTCACCTTGGCGGTCATGCCACTGTAGGATGCGAGGCTCATGACCGGCTCTCCTCCGGGGCGATGAGCTGCGCGAACAGCCTCCCGGCCACGTCTTCGTGGGAGCGGTCGAACTCGGCCCGCATGGAGGCGATCACCGCGTCCGTGTGCTCGCGCTGCTCGCGCAGGGCGGTCTCGTTGCGGGCCGTCACCTCCGCCTGCAGGGCTTCGATGCGGGAGGCGGTCTCGGATGCCAGGCGCGCGTCGAAATCCGCCGTCCGTTGCTTCATCTGCTCCGCCCGAAGCTTTTTCTGGTCTTCGGCGCCGGTGCGGATGGCCTCGGCGGCTTCTTCGATCTCGTAGATCCGGTGAAGGATCTGGTCCATACAAGGCTCCTTTCCTGCGGAAAAACCGCAAAATGTATCACTCAATCATAGCCCCGTACAGGGAAAAAAGCAAGTCCGCACAAAGAGTTTTGACCGTTCGCTTCATCTATGATAGGATGGTCTTCATATGTGCAGCAAGGAGGGAGTCGGATGAGGCTGAAACACGTGCCGGGGGCGGAAGAAGCAGTGGCGGACAGCCCCTTTGTGATCGGTGACGAGACAACTCATAAGGGGCAGTGGCGGGCCGTTTTTCCGGAGGCGGATCCGCAGGCGGAACTCTACGCGGAGCTTGGCTGCGGCAAGGGGCAGTTCCTTGTGCAGCTGGCCGAGGCTCACCCGGAGCGGCTGTATCTGGGCGTGGAGATGTACTCCTCGGTGCTGCTGCGGGCGGTCGAAAAGCAGGAGGAGAAGAACCTCCCGAACCTGCGCTTCCTGCGCATGGACGCCACGTACCTGACCGACGTGTTCGCACCCGGAGAACTCTCCGGCATCTACTGCAACTTCTCGGACCCGTGGCCCAAAGACCGCCACGCCAAGCGCCGGCTGACCTCCCGGCAGTTCCTGGCCCGCTACGAGCAGGTGCTCGCACCCGGGGCGGAAGTGGTCTTTAAGACCGACAACCAGGGGCTCTTTGACTTTTCGCTGGAGGAGGCGGAAGCCGCCGGCTGGGCGGTGACGCACGTCACGCGGGACCTGCACGCGGACGCGGAGGCAGTGAAAGACAACGTGATGACCGAATATGAACAGAAGTTTGCCGCGGAGGGCGTGCCCATCTGCCGGCTGATCATGCACCCGGAACACTGAAAGAAAGATATGTCGAACAAGAGCAAAAACAGAAAAAGACGGAGCGGCGCCGCGGAAAACCGGCGCCTGTTCGCGAGCGTTCTGAAAGGGAGCCTGCGGTTCTTCCTGGCCGGCATCGCGGCAGCCATCCTGATGACAGGCTGCGAGATGATCATCCCGCAGATCATCCGCACCACGGTGGACTCATGCATCGGCAGCGAAGAGCCCCATCTGCCCGCGGCGGTGATGAACTTCCTCGAGGGCTTCGGCGGGCGCGCCTACCTGCGGGAGCATCTGTGGGTCATCGCGGCGGCCGTGGTGGTCTTCGCGCTGTTTGCGGCGTTCTTCCGGTGGCTGTCTTCCTATGAGAATGCCATGGGCGGCGAGACGCTGACCCAAAACCTCCAGGACCGGCTGTTTGCCCACATCGGGCGGCTGCCGTTTGCCTGGCACATGGAGCACCCCACGGGCGATATCATCCAGCGCTGCACCAGCGACGTGCGCGTCATCAAGGATTTCTGCGCCGGGCAGCTCTTCAGCCTCGTGCGCATCGTGCTGATGATCGTGCTGGCCGTGACGTTCATGGTCTCCATGGAAGGGCGGCTGACGGTCATCGCCATGGCCTTCATGCCCATCGTCATCGCCTACTCGCTGGCCTTCCACGTGCGCATCCGCAACCAGTTCACGCAGGTGGACGAGGCGGAGGGCGTGCTCTCGACCATCACCCAGGAGAACCTCACCGGCGTGCGCGTGGTACGCGCCTTCGGGCAGGAAGCCCGCGAGTACGACCGGTTCTTCAAACAGAACGCGCACTACACGGACCTGTGGATGAAACTGTCCACCACCATGGCGTGGTTCTGGGCCTTCGGCGATCTCTTCTCCGGCCTGCAGGTGTTCTTTGTGGTGCTCTTCGGTGCTATCTTCTGCGTGCAGGGGAGCATGAGCGTGGGCAGCTACCTGGCGTTTATCTCGTACAACAGCATGCTGATCTGGCCCATCCGGTCGCTCGGCCGCATGATCTCCGAGATGAGTAAGACCGGCGTGTCGCTGAACCGTATCAACGAGATCCTGCTCTCCGAGCCGGAGCAGTCCGTGACCGGCCACGGGGCCGAACCGACGGGCGATACCGGCATCCGTATTGAGGATGTCTCGTTTGCGTTCGGCAAGGCGGAGGTGCTCTCGGACGTCACCATGGAGATCCCGCAGGGGAGCACCATCGGCATCCTCGGCAGCACCGGTTCCGGCAAGTCCACGCTGATGCACCTGATCGACCGGCTCTACGACGTGCCGGACGGGCAGGGGCGCATCACCATCGGCGGCCGCGATGTGCGCGACATTCCGCTGGCCGAACTGCGCGGCATGGTGGGCATCGTCCTGCAGGAGCCGTACCTCTTCTCCCGGACCATCCGCGAGAACATCTCCATGACGGGCGAGCGCACCGAAGAGGAGCGCCGGCGCGCTGCCGCCATCGCCTGCCTGTCGGAGACCATCGAGGAGTTTACCGACCAGTATGAGACCATCATCGGCGAGCGCGGCGTCACCCTGTCCGGCGGGCAAAGACAGCGCCTGGCCATCGCCCGGATGCTCTCCGAAAAGAAGCCCATCATGATCTTTGACGACTCGCTTTCGGCCGTGGACGCCGAGACGGATGCCCGCATCCGCCACGCGCTGTCCGAAAACCTGGGCGGGGCCACCGTTATTCTGATCTCGCACCGCATCAGCACGCTGATGGAGGCGGACCGCATCTACGTGATGCACGAAGGCCGTGTGGTGGAATCCGGCACGCATGAGGAACTCCTGGCGGCCGGCGGCACCTACGCGCGCATCTTCGCGCTGCAGTACGGCACGCCCGAAGAGAGAGGGGAGGTGAGCGCATGAAACAGCATGAAGAAGCGCACGCTTCCCTGAAATGGTTCGGCCTGCCGGTCCTGTTTCCCTACCTGAAGCGCTGCAAGAAGCTCATGATCAGCATGCTCGCCCTGAGTCTTCTGGGCGGCATCGTGGACATCTTCCTGCCGTTCTTCCCGGACATCGCCATCACCCGCTTCATCGAGCCAAAAACACTTCATGGGATTGGGTGGTTCATCGCCGTCTACGCCGTGTTCCTGATCGTGCAGACGGTGGTCAACGGCGTGCTGGCCTTCTGGGCCTGTAAGTTGGAACTGACCATCCAGAAGGACCTGAAGAACACCGTGTTCTTCCGCCTGCAGGAGTTGTCCATCTCGTTCTACAACCAGAACAGCGTGGGCTACCTGCATTCGCGGGCACTCTCGGACACCGACCGCATCGGCTCGACCATCGCCTGGGGCATCTTCTTTGATGCCATGTGGAACTTCGCCTACGTCATTGGCGCGGTGGCCGTGATGCTGGCGCTGCGCCCGAGCCTGGCGCTGTGCGTCATCGCGCTGCTGCCCGTCATGGCCGTCATCTCGTTTTTCTTCCAGCGGAAGCTCGTGAAGACTGGCCGCGAGGTGCGCGAGATCAACTCCCGCATCACCGGCAACTTCAACGAAGGCATCACCGGCGCCATGACCGTGAAGACGCTGGGCATCGAGAAGGAACTGGACGACCACTTCAAGGCGGAGACCGCCAACATGCGCAAAACGGCCGTCTTCAACGGGCATCTGCGTGGGGCGTTCATGTCGCTGATCACGTTCATGGGCTTTGCCGCACTGGCACTCGTTCTGTGGCAGGGCGGGCGCATCACGGAGGCGGGGCTGCTGGAACTCGGCACGCTGTCGGTCTTCATGAGCTACGCACTGAACATCATGGAGCCCGTGCGCTGGGCCGTGCAGGCGTTCTCGGATCTGATCAACCTGCAGGTCAACATCGAGCGTGTGCACCGCCTGCTGACCACCGTTCCCGATGTGGCGGACACGCCGGAAGTCATTGAAAAGTACGGAGATTCGTTCCACCCGAAGAAAGAAAACTGGGAAGACGTCCACGGCGACGTAGAATTTGAGGACGTCACCTTCCGCTACCCGGACGGCGATGTCAACGTGCTCGAACACTTCAGCCTGAAGGTGCCGCACGGCACCATGGTGGCCATCGTGGGCGAGACCGGCGCGGGCAAATCCACGCTGGTCAACCTGATCTGCCGCTTCTTTGAACCCACCGAGGGGCGGGTGCTCCTGGACGGGCGCGACCTGCGTGAGAGAAGCCAGCTGTGGCTGCACAGCCACATCGGGTACGTGCTGCAGACGCCGCACCTGTTCTCCGGCAGTATCCGCGACAACCTCACCTTCGGCCGCCCGGACGTGACGGAAGAGGAGCTGGACCTGGCCGTGAAGCGCGTGCATGCGGACTGGATCGTGGCCCGCATGAAGGACGGGTACGATGCCGATGTCGGCGAAGGCGGCAGCCGCCTCTCCGGCGGTGAGCGGCAGCTGCTGTCGTTTGCCCGCGCGCTGATCGCGGACCCGGCCATCTTCGTGCTGGACGAAGCCACCAGTTCCATCGACACCGAGACCGAAGCCGCCATCCAGAAAGCCCTCACCGAAGTGCTGACCGGCCGGACGTCGTTCGTCATCGCCCACCGCCTCTCGACCATCCGCAGCGCGGACATCATCCTGCTGGTGGATGACGGAAAGATCGTGGAGCGCGGCACGCACGACGAACTCATGGCCGCCAAAGGCGCTTACTGGCGGCTCTACACCAGACAGTACGAACTGGACCGTACGAAAGAGACATGGAACGCATGAACAAAGCGTTCGCCGTAGCGGCTGTCTGCGGCGGACTGGTCATGGCCACCAACGGCCTGACAACGGGGTGCTCGGGGGTGTTTTACACCCCCGTTTGCGAAGAACTGGGGTTTTACCGCGGGACGTTCGCGTTTCACGCCACCCTCCTGCAGCTGATGATCGCGGCTGGCACGTTTTTCGTGCCGTGGCTGTACCGGAAGCTGCCGTTTAAGGCGGTGCTGGCCGGCAGCGTCCTCATCGCCGTCACGGCCACCGGCCTCATGGGCCAGGTGAAAAGCCTGGCAGCGTTCTACGCGCTGAGCCTGGTGCGCGGAGCGGCCACCGCCGCCTTCGCCACCATCCCCATCAACCACCTGTTAAACGCCTGGTTCACCAAAGGCTTCGGCACCGCCGCCAGCCTGGTGTTCTGCGGGACGGGTGTGGGCGCCGCCGGCGGCGCGCTGCTGCTGACAAACGTCATCCAGGCACACGGGTGGCGCACGGCCTACGCGGTGCTGGGTCTTCTGATCCTGGCATGCTGCCTGCCGGCCATCCTCCTGCCGTACAAAGACGACCCCGCCGCCGAAGGAAGAGTGCCCTACGGCGGGCCCGCCGAAACCGTGAAGAAAGCCGGAAAGACCCTGATGCACCGCGTGGACGGCCCCGTGGCGCTGGCCATGCTCATGACCCTCATCTGCGGGTTCATCACCGCCTTCTCGCAGCACTTCACCGGCTACGCCGAATCCGTCGGCCTGGCTGCCGCCGGCGCCGGCATGCTCTCCGCCGCCATGATCGGCAACATCGCCTCCAAACTGGTCATCGGGCCCCTCTCCGACAGAAAAGGCGCCATCACGGCCGTCATGGTGATGTTCGCCGTCTGCACCGCCGGCATGCTGGCCATCCCCCTCGGCCGCAGCACCCTCTGGCTCTGGGCGGGCGCTTTCTTCTACGGCTCCTGCAACGCCGTCACCGCCGTCGGCCTCTCCCTCCTCATCCGCCGCTGGTACGGCCAGTCCGGATTCGATTCCGTCTTCCCGTACCTCAACCTCGCCGGCAACGCCGGCGCCGCCCTGGCCCTCGCCATCATCGGTTACATCTACGACTTCACACGCTCGTATCTGCTCGTTGTTGCAGTGTGTACCGCGTTTGCGGCATTGGCGGCTGGGCTGATCCTGGCGCTCGATAAAAAACACCTGGGCACTCACCGCTAACCCGCTCCCGCAACCCGGGTGCTCCGAGCGGTCCCACCCAGGAGCGGGCCGGGAGCCATGGGCGTGCGACCCGTCAATAGCGGCCGGATGAAGCCCCGGCAGGCATCTGCGAAAGAGCCGGTGGTGCACCCTGACAACCGATCAACGACGCGCCCTTAACGGAGGGCAGATCCACCGCTTACGGAGTCCATATCGAAACCAACACGTCAAAAGACCACCCGACGGAGACTCGGAACGAGGCTCCCCAAGGGTGGTCTTTGTTGGTTTTGATATGTGACGCAGTTAGCGGTTAGCTGCCCCGGAGTGTTGCGCCGGGTTGGAACGGGTGCGCACCGGCTCTGTCAGATGCCGTCCGCAACTATTCACTCGCCCGCTATGAACAGCACGCCCAGCGTCCCCGGCCCGCAGTGACTCGAAACCACACTCCCCGCGCGCGTCACGAGCACCTCCTCGAACCGGTTCAGACTCTTCACGTAGTCCACCACCGCCTGCACGGCCTCATCCGGGCACCCCGAATGCGTGACAAACACGCGGTCCGGACGGGCGTTCTTCAGCTCCTCCTCCATGTCCTTCGCGTACTCCAGGTACACCCGGTCAATGCGCCCGCGGTACTTCTTGCCCGGCGCCATGGCGCCGCCCGACACCGCGATGCGCGGATGGAGCTTGAGCATGCCGCCGGCCAGCGCCGCCAGACCGCTGCAGCGACCCCCGCGGTACAGGTAGGTGAGCGTGTCCACCACGAAGGAAGCACGCACATACGGGCGGGCCTTCTTGACCTCCGCCACGATCTCATCCAGACTCTTGCCGGCCGCCGCCAGATCCGCCGCCAACAGCACCAGCAGGCCGATGCCCGTCGACAGGTTGGCCGAGTTGATCACGCGGATACGGTCTTTTTTGCCGGTATCCTCGGCGACCATGTTCAGGATGCTGTTGCACGCGGACATGGTGCGCGAAATGGAAAAGATCACGATGTCATCGCCCGCATCCAGAATGGAGCGGTACAGATCCGCCACCTCTTCCGGAGAGGGAGCGGCCGTCTTGGGCGTGGTCTTGTTGGCGTCCGCCCAGGCGTAGATCTCGTCCGGCGTGATGGTCACACCGTCCAGGTAGGCTTTATCCCCCAGAATGACCTGCAGCGGGAGAATGGTGATGTGATAGCGGTCTATGAGCTCCGGCGACAGATCGACCGTGCTGTCCGAAACAATGCGGATCATGATGACTCCTTCCGGCAGCGTGCCTGCGGGCACCCGCCTGCTTTCTGAATGAAAGCGCATACAAACGCATAATACGAAAATCCTTACGGAAAGTCAATATTTGGACGTGAGAGACGAACGGCTCACGCTCTCACCAGCGGCCGCACCACATCCTTGTAGAGCAGCGCGCCGATGCGGCTGTAGTTCCCTTCCATGATATCCGCCCTCCTGCGGCGGGAAAGAAAGCCGAAAGGCCGTGTGCATCTCTCTGAGGGTATTGTAGAAAAAAGGCGGGCATCCGTCAATGCGGGGAGAGAGGCGGAGAGGGGAGCCTGTCTGAAAGGCCGGCCGCGGAAAAGAAAAAAGAAAGGCTTGCAATCCGCCGGCGATTGTGCTATTATCCCTTGTGCTTGGGGTATTAGCTCAGCTGGGAGAGCGCCAGGTTCGCAATCTGGAGGTCAGGGGTTCGATCCCCCTATGCTCCACAAAAGACACGCAGCCGTTTCGGTGCGTGTCTTTTTTTGCCCGGACAGATGGGGAAAAATACATTGCATACAATCAATTGTCGAAAAATGATTTTTTTATCTTCATAAATAATGAAGATATTGGATGATTTAACAATTTGGTCTTGCACATGCCGAGGCTTTCTGATATATTATTGTGGTAATCTCCCATACCCGCAAGGGGAAATACTCGAACGGAGGCTGTGAATATGGCCAGAAAACGTATTGAACAGGTGGATTTGGGCATCCGCCAGAAGATGATCATGAAGTGCCTGTGGCGCCTGGGCGGTGAAGCCACCATCCCGGCCATCAGCGAACGGATGAAAGAAGACTATGACTCGGTCCTGACCGGGCAGGCCATGAACACCATGCTGTTGCTGATGATGGACAAGGGCATTGTGAGAAGAGGAGAGCGCAAGAGCCACGCATTCATGTACTACGCAACCATCACCGAAGAGGAGTACCGCGACAAGGAAGTCGCCCGCATGTGCAGCTTTACGTTTGACGGTTCCGCGTCGGACGTCGTGGCGTCCCTGCTGAAAACGGACGTCAGCAAAGAAGAACTCAAGAAGATCCGTGCGCTGCTACGAAATGCCAAAAACACCGAAACCGAATGACCGGAACATGAAGACACCGCCGGAGGCCTGAGGGCTTCCGGCGGTGTCTTGCACGGATCAGGAAGGATTCATACGCCGAGCAGGCGGTTGCCGTCGATCAGAAACTGCGAGTCGGCCGCGGCCTCCCAGTTGGGATAGACCTCTTTCCCGCCCGCAATGTACGCCCGCATGCCGTCCATCAGCACGGCGATGGCGGTCTCATCCTCCGGCAGTCCGCTTCCCGGGAACGGGTCTTCGTAAAGGGTGCGGCCTTCGAAGGTGATGCGGTCCACCCCGCCGTTTTCATTCCAGGCGATGTCCAGGGCGGCCTGGTGCGGCACGTGATCGGGGCCCACCCAGCGGATGACATCGTCCTTCACCTGGCCGTACTTGCCGCGGGCGATCACCGTGTGGTCCCGCAGGAAGGTCCGGTACTGCATGCCGCAGAAATCGTAGATGGCCTGCCGGCCGTCGGCAAAGCGCAGCACGAACATCTTGCGCTCCTCATCCTGCAGGCGGCCGTCGGTGACGGGCCCCTGGCGGGAGTCGGTCTGCTCGATGGGACTGGCGGTCTGACTGCCCACCAGCGTGTAGGGCGTATCGCCCGTCTGCAGGTAGCGGCGCATCAGCGAGGCGCCGTGGTAGTCGTGCGCCGCGGAGAAGTAGAGGCTGTTCACCGGCCCGATCAGGCCTTCGTCGATCAGTCTGATGCGGGCGGAGTGCCGGGCCTGGCAGAAGTACTGTTCGGCCACCTGGATCTTCGCACCGTTTGCAATCAGGCCTTCCAGCATGGCCAGCTCTTCAGACGTCTCCGCGAGCGGCGTCTCGGTGAGCACCGGGATGCCCAGGTCTGTCGCCCAGTGGGCGGTCACGGCGGCCTTGCCCTCCCGGCTGGTGGCCACGATGGCCATATCCGGCTTCATGGCCAGGCACTCCTCCTCGGAAATGCTGGTGGGGATGCCGTTTTCGGCGGCCATGCGGTCCGCCTTTTCCTGCGTGCGGCAGAGCATGGCGCACAGCGTAAAGCGCTCCGGGAGCGCCCGGATGATCCGCACGAAAAAGAGCGAGCGGAAGCCCGAGCCGACGATGACGATGCGCAGCGGTTTCATGGGAGTGCCTCCTATCGGCCGGACGGCCGTTTTCCTTATAGTAGCACAGGATAAATGCGTGTGAAAGCGAAACCTCCCGCCCGGCGAAGGGTGGAAGAAGAGAGCGCTTTGTGGTATACTGCCTCCATTGCGTGCGCGGGATGGGCCCGCGCGCGTGGGAAAAGGAGATACGACATGGAAAAGACCAACGCCTGGAAGACGTATGACGAAGCCGCCCTGCGCGGCGTGGAAGAGCTGAGCGCCCGCTACGAGACGTTCTTAAGCGAGGCCAAGACCGAGCGCGAGTGCGTGACGCGCATCGAGGAGATGGCGAAAGCCTGCGGGTATGTGACACTGGCGGAGGCCGTGGCGGCCGGCAAAGCCCTCCCGGCCGGCAGCAAGGTGATGGCCACGTGGATGAAAAAGTCCATCGTGCTGTTCACCATCGGCGAAGAACCGCTCGAAGACGGCATGAACATCCTGGGCGCGCACATCGATTCGCCCCGCATGGACATCAAGCAGGTGCCCCTCTATGAAAAGGAAGGGTTCGCGCTGCTGGATACGCACTACTACGGCGGCATCAAGAAGTACCAGTGGGTGACCATCCCACTGGCCATCCACGGCGTGGTGGTCAAAAAGGACGGCACCGTGGTGAACGTGGTCATCGGCGAGAAGGAAGAGGATCCGGTCTTCTTCGTCAGCGATCTGCTCATCCATCTCTCGCAGGAACAGCTGCAGAAGAAGGCGTCGGATGTGATCACCGGTGAGGCGTTGGACATCATGTTCGGCAACAAGCCGCTGGCCGGCGAGGAGAAGGAAGCCGTCAAGGCGGGCATACTGAAGCTTTTGTCCGAGCAGTACGGCGTGGAAGAGGAAGACTTCCTGTCGGCGGAACTGGAAGTGGTGCCGGCCGGCCGTGCGCGTGATGCCGGCCTTGACCGCAGCATGATCCTCGGGTACGGCCACGATGACCGCGTCTGCGCCTACACGTCGCTCGAAGCCATCCTGGAAGCCGGCACCTGCCGCCGCACCTCCTGCTGCATCCTGGTCGATAAGGAAGAGATCGGCAGCGTGGGCGCCACCGGCATGCAGTCGCACTTCTTCGAGAACATGGTGGCGGAGCTTCTGGCCCTGCAGGGGCGCGATTCCGCGCTGGCCGTGCGCCGGTGCCTGGCGGCCTCCTGCATGCTTTCTTCGGATGTCTCCAGCGCCTACGATCCGGGCTTCCTGGATGCGTTTGACAAGAAGAACGTCGCCGAGCTGGGCGGCGGCATGGTGTTCAACAAGTTCACCGGCCGCGGCGGCAAGTCCGGTTCGAACGATGCCAACGCCGAGTACGTGGCGCACATCCGCGCCATCTGCGAGAAGGGCGGCGTCACGTTCCAGACGGCCGAGCTTGGCCGCGTGGATCTGGGCGGCGGCGGGACCATCGCCTACATCCTGGCGCTGTACGGGATGAACGTCATCGACAGCGGCGTGCCGGTGCTGAACATGCACGCGCCGTGGGAAGCCGTCAGCAAGGCGGACCTGTACGAGACCAAAAAAGGCTACATTTCGTTCCTGCAGAACGCCGGGATGTAAGCCAAAACCAATAATAAGCGGGAGAGAGCCGGAAGCGGCTCTCTCCCGCTTATTTTTGACTGTTTTTGTGGGATACCACACAAACCAACACAAAACCACAAAATAAATCTCACAGAAACCCACAAAGTCTGTTGACAGATGTGGGATTAGCCTTTATAATCAGTCACAAAACAACAACTATGACCATGCCTGCGAGTCTGCTTACGCATTCGCAAAGGAGACGAGATGAGCACATTTGATCCCACCGTACAGCCGAAATCGGACCGCATCACCCGGTTGGTGGCGGACCTGTTCGCCAAAATGCCGGAGATCGAGGCCGCCCGTGCGGTCCTGATCACCGAGAGCTATCAGGCTACCGAGGGCAAGCCGCAGGTGCTGCGGCGCGCGCTCGCGTTTGCGCATATCCTGGAGGGGCTGCCCATCGTCATCCGCCCGGGCGAACTGGTGGTGGGTTCCACCACGCTGGCGCCGCGCGGCTGCCAGACCTACCCGGAGTTCTCCTGGGAGTGGCTGCAGGCGGAGTTTGACACGGTGGCCACCCGCGAGGCGGATCCTTTCTACATTTCGGAAGAGACCAAACAGACGCTGCGGAAGGTCAACCCCTACTGGAAAGGCAAGACCAGCTCGGAGCTGGCGGATGCCTACATGACGCCCGAGACCCACAAGGCCATCGAGCACAACATCTTCACCACCGGCAACTATTACTACAACGGCATCGGCCACTACACCTGCCGCTATGACAAAGTGCTGAACATCGGCCTGGAGGGCATCAAGCGCGAGGCCGCCGAAGAGCTGGCCGGCATGAAGGCCGGTGACGGCAACTACGTGCGCAAGTCCGCCATGCTGCAGGCGGTCATCATCGCCTGCGAAGGCGTCATCCGCTACGCCGCCCGGTATGCCAGGCTGGCGGAAGAGGAAGCCGCCAAAGAGACGGATCCGGCCCGCCGCGCCGAACTGCGGCAGATCGCCGAAAACTGCGCCCATGTGCCCGGGCAGCCGGCCCGCACGTTCTGGGAGGCCTGCCAGAGCTTCTGGTTCATCCAGCAGGTGCTGCAGATCGAATCCTCCGGTCACTCCATATCGCCGGGCCGCTTTGACCAGTACATGAACCCGTTCCTGCAGAAGGACCTGGCCGCCGGGCAGATCACCCGGCCGTTCGCCCAGGAACTCATCGACTGCATCTGGGTGAAACTTAATGACCTGAACAAGTGCCGCGACGCGGCCTCCGCCAAGGGTTTTGCCGGGTACTCCCTGTTCCAGAACCTGATCGTGGGCGGCCAGACGGAGGACGGCCGGGATGCCACCAACGATGTCTCGTTCATGTGCATCACCGCCAGCAAGCACGTCTTCCTGCCCATGCCGTCGCTGTCCATCCGCGTCTGGAACGGCTCTCCTCATGAGTTGTTAGTCCACGCGGCGGACCTCACGCGCACCGGCATCGGCCTGCCGGCCTACTACAACGATGAAGCCATCATCCCAGCCATGATGGACCGCGGCGCCAGCCTGAAAGAGGCGCGCGGCTACTCCATCATCGGCTGCGTGGAACCGCAGGTGCCGGGCTGCACGGACGGCTGGCACGATGCCGCGTTCTTCAACATGTGCCGTCCGCTGGAGCTGGTGTTCAGCTCCGGCATGGACCGCGGCGAGCAGATCTCCGTCCGCACGCAGGATGTGGAGACCATGACCACCTACGAGGAGTTCTTTGCGGCTTATCAGCAGCAGATGAACTACCTCATCGAGCTGCTGGTCAACTCGGACAACGCCATCGACGTGGCGCACTCCGTGCTCACCATGAACCCGTTCGAGAGCTGCCTCATCGACGACTGCATGAAGAAGGGCCTCTGCCTGGAAGAGGGCGGCGCCAAGTACAACTTCACCGGCCCGCAGGGCTTCGGCATTGCCAACGTGGGCAACGCCCTGTACGCCGTCAAGCGCCTGGTCTTCGATGAAAAGAAAGTGACCATGGCGGAACTGAAGAAGGCATTGAAGTTCAACTTCGGCCAGGGGATCGACGCCACCTCGGCGGAAGACATGGTCTGGGAGAGCGTGCGCGCGCTGCAGGCCGAAGGCCGCACCGTCGGCCAGGCCGAAGTGGCTGCCATCACGGCCGCCGTGGCCAACCTGCAGCTGCCGGAAGCGGACATCGCCCGCATGACCGAGATCTGGGAGATGATCAAGGCCCTGCCCAAGTTCGGCAACGACGACGATGAGGTGGATGAGTTCGCCCGCGAAGCGGCCTACTGCTATTCGCGGCCCATCGAAACCTACCGGAACCCGCGCGGCGGGCAGTACCAGGCCGGCATGTATCCGGTTTCGGCCAATGTGCCGCTGGGTGCGCAGACCGGCGCCACCCCGGACGGACGTCTGGCCCACGCGCCGGTGGCGGACGGCGTCTCGCCCTACGTGGGCACGGATGTCAACGGCCCCACGGCCGCCTGCAACTCCGTGGCCAAGCTGGACCACATGATCAACTCCAACGGGACGCTCTTCAACATGAAGTTCCACCCGTCGGCGCTGTCCGGCCAGGCAGGCCTGGACAACTTCGTCAACATGATCCGCGGCTTCTTTGACCAGAAGGGCTTCCACATGCAGTTCAACGTGGTGGACCGCGACACCCTCCTGGATGCCCAGAAGCACCCGGAGAAATACCAGCACCTCGTGGTGCGCGTGGCCGGGTACAGTGCCCTGTTCACCACGCTGTCGCGCTCGCTGCAGGACGACATCATCTCCCGCACGGAGCAGACATCTGCTCAGTAAGCTGACTATCTGAAAGGAGCGGCGTATGGCCGAAGACTATCTGAATACCACCGGCCGGATCTTTGACATCCAGCGCTACTCCATCCACGACGGCACGGGTATCCGCACCATCGTGTTCCTCAAAGGCTGTTTCCTGCGGTGCCGCTGGTGCTGCAACCCGGAGTCGCAGCGCTACGATATCGAGACCATGGTGGTGCAGGGCAAGGAGAAGGTGATCGGGCGGGATGTCACCGTGGCGGAGGTCATGGAGACCGTCCTGAAGGACCGCCCGTACTACCGCCGCACCGGCGGCGGGCTGACGCTCTCCGGCGGCGAGATGCTCTACCAGTGGGAGTTCGCGAGGGACCTGCTGCGCGCGGCCAAAGATGCCGGCATCTCCACGGCGGTGGAGAGCACGGGCTTTGCGGATTTTGCCAGGATCGAGCAGCTCCTGCCGTACATCGACCAGTACCTGATGGACATCAAGCATGTAGATTCCGCCAAGCATAAGGCCTTCACCGGCGTGCCGAATGAGCGGATCCTCGAGAACGCCTGGAAGATCTCCGCATCCGGCCACACGGAACTGTCCGTGCGCGTGCCGACCATCCCGGGCTTCAACGACACGGAAGAAGAGATCGCGGCCATCGCCCGGTTTGCGAAAAGCCTCCCGGATGTTGCGCGCATCCACCTGCTGCCGTACCACCGGCTGGGGCAGGACAAGTACGACGGCCTGGGGCGCCAGTACACCCTCACCGAGATCGCACCGCCGCCCGCGGAGCAGATGCAGCGGCTGCTGGCCGTGGCCAGGCGCGAGAGCGGCCTGCCGTGTCAGATCGGAGGTTGAACATGGCCATCATCGACGCGACAAACGAACACAAGCAGCGCATCATCCAGGAGCTGGTGCCGGGGCGGCAGATCACGCTGGCGCACATCGTGGCCAGCCCGGACGAGATCCTCTACACGAAACTCGGCCTGGATCCGGCGGTGGACCACTCCAAATCGGCCATCGGGATCCTGACCATCTCGCCGGCGGAGACCGCCATCGTCATGGCGGATGTGGCCACCAAGGCTTCCGGCATCGAGCTGGGGTTTGTGGACCGGTTCTCGGGGTCCCTGATCATCACCGGGACGGTCTCGGAGGTGGAGGCCTCGGTGCAGGCGGTGCTGGACTACTGTGAGAACCGCCTGGGCTTCACGGTCTGTCCGCTGACAAAGACATGAAGAAGCTCATGCTGGTGGGCCGGAGCGAGGCCGGCAAGACCACGCTGACGCAGGCGCTGCGCGGCGAGCAGACCCACTACCACAAGACGCAGTACGTCAATTATCACGCGCACATCATCGACACGCCGGGCGAGTACGCACAGGTGGCACACCTCGGGCACGCACTGGCGGTCTACACCTACGAAGCCGATGTGGTGGGGCTCTTATGTGCGGCCAACGAGCCGTACTGCCTGTTCCCGCCGCTGTGCACCGCTTCCACCAACCGCGAGTGCATCGGCATCGTCACCCAGATCCATGAAAAAGGCGCCAGGCCCGAGAGGGCGGAGCGGTGGCTGCGCCTGGCGGGCTGCAGGACCATCTTTTTCGTGGATTCGGTCACCGGAGAAGGCATTCCCGAACTGCTTTCCTGGCTGGACCGGTAACCAAAACTGAATGAAAAGCTGCGGCAGGCCGGCAAGGCCGGCCAAACGACAGCTTTCAGAGTAGAAACCACATCGACCACACGCGACACGCAAGGAGGACAACATGGTCAACGAGTATGAGATCAAGAAACAGATCTGTGAGATTGGCAAGCGCATTTACAACCGCAACATGGTGGCGGCGAACGACGGCAACATTTCCGTCAAACTGAATGACCATGAGTTCCTGTGCACGCCGACGGGTGTGTCCAAGGGCTTCATGACCCCGGACTACATCTGCAAGGTGGATGAGAACGGCCAGGTCATCCAGGCCAACAAGGGCTTCCGCCCGTCGTCCGAGATCAAGATGCACATGCGCGTCTACAAGCTGCGCCCGGACGTGGGTTCCGTGGTGCACGCCCATCCGGTCTACGCCACCAGCTTTGCCATCGCCGGCATCCCGCTGACGCAGCCCATCATGCCGGAAGCCGTCATTGCCCTCGGCTGTGTGCCGATCGCCGAGTACGGCACCCCGTCCACCATGGAGATCCCGGACCGCCTCGAGAAGTACCTGCCGTACTACGATGCCGTCCTGCTGGAGAGCCACGGCGCCCTGACCTGGGGTCAGGATCTGCTGACGGCCTACATGAAGATGGAATCCGTCGAGTTCTACGCACAGCTCCTGTATCAGTCCAAGCAGCTGGGCGGCCCGAAGGAGTTTGACGCCGCCACCGTGCAGAAGCTGTACGAGATCCGCCGCCAGATGGGCCTGCCGGGCAAGCATCCGGCCGACCTGTGCCTGAACAAAGGCAAAGCCAACTGCCACAACTGCGGCGGCGCCTGCCACACCGAAGTCCCGGGCCTGCCGAAGAACCTGATGAGCTCCGTCCACGGCAGCACGGACATGCGCGTGGCCGACCGTGAGCCGAGCCCCGAGACCGTGGCCGAGATCACCCGCCGCGTGCTGGAGATGCTGAATAAGTAAGGGGATCCTTCGACGCGCGGACAGGCCGCGCTCAGGATGACACGCTCATCCCGGGCACCGTCGAACACCCGTATTCAGCACAGTAAGGAGAGACGACATGCAGGTAAGTGAAACCCTCGTCCAGAACATCGTGCGCGAGGTTCTGGCCAAAATGAATCTGCAGCAGGCTCCGAATAATGCCCACGGCGTCTTCGCCACCATGGAGGAGGCCATCGCGGCCGCCAAAGCGGCGCAGAAGACCGTCCGCCTCATGTCCATGGACCAGCGCGAGAAAGTGATCTCCGTGATCCGCCGCCGCATCCATGAAGAAGCGGAAACCTTCGCCCGCATGGGCGTGGAAGAGACCGGCATGGGCAATGTCGGAGACAAGACCTTAAAGCATCACCTGGTGGCCGAGAAGACCCCGGGCACTGAAGACATCCGCACCGAAGCCCTCTCGGGCGACCGCGGCCTGACGCTGGTGGAGATGGGACCGTTCGGCGTGATCGGCGCCATCACCCCCTGCACCAACCCGTCCGAGACGGTGCTGTGCAACTCCATCGGCATGATCGCCGGCGGCAACACGGTGGTGTTCAACCCGCATCCCGCGGCCATCAAGACCAGCATCTACGCGGTGAACCTCATCAACGAGGCGTCGCTGGAGGCCGGCGGCCCGGACAACGTGGCCTGCACCGTGCAGAAGCCGACGCTGGACACCAGCAAGGTGATGATGCAGTCCAAAGACATCCAGCTCCTGGTCGCCACGGGCGGCCCGGGCGTGGTCACCACCGTCCTTTCGTCCGGCAAGCGCGGCATCGGCGCCGGCGCCGGCAACCCGCCGGCTTTGGTGGATGAGACCGCCGACATCCCGAAGGCGGCCGAGGACATCGTCAACGGCTGCACCTTCGACAACAACCTTCCCTGCATCGCGGAGAAGGAGATCGTGGCGGTGGATGCCATTGCGGACCAGCTGATGGACGAGATCGTCCGCAACCAGGGCGGCGTGTACGCCTCCAAGGAGGTGCAGGACGCGCTCATCAAGGTAGTCATGGATGAGAAAGGGCGGCTCAACCGCAAGTGCGTGGGCCGCAGCGCGAAAGCCCTGCTGGAAATGGTGGGCGTGAAAGCCCCGGCCGGCACGCGGGTCATCGTCTTTGAAGGCCCGAAGGAGCACCCGCTGATCTCCACCGAACTGATGATGCCCATCCTCGGCATGGTCCGCTGCAAGGACTTCGACGAGGCGCTGGAGACAGCGGTCTGGCTGGAGCACGGCAACCGCCACTCCGCTCACATCCACTCCAAGAACGTAGACCGCATCACCCGGTATGCGCGGGCCATGGATACGGCCATCCTGGTCAAGAACGGCCCGTCCTACGCGGCACTCGGCTTCGGCGGAGAGAGCATCTGCACCTTCACCATTGCCAGCCGCACCGGCGAAGGCCTGACCAGCGCCAAGACGTTTACCAAAGCCAGACGCTGTGTGATGAGCGACAGCCTGTGCATCCGGTGAGAGGAGAATACTATGAACGATCAGAACATTGAAGCCATCGTCCGGGCGGTGCTGGCCAGCATGCAGCAGGAGAAGGCCGCGTACGGCGCTCCCGCAGGAGCGGCACCGGCGGCGGCCGTCGGGAGCATCCCGAAAAAAGGCCGCGTGGCGGTCCTGACGAAGCCCGGCAATTTCGAAGTCAGGGAGTATGACATCCCGGAGGTCGGTGACGACGACATCCTGGTGAAGGTGGAAGGCACCGGCGTGTGCGGTACCGACGCCCATGAGTTCAAGCGGGATCCGTTCGGGCTCATCCCGGTGGCCCTCGGCCACGAAGGCACCGGCACCATCGTGAAGATGGGCAAGAACGTCACCAGGGATTCCGCCGGCAACCCCGTGAAGGTGGGCGACAAGATCGTCACCTGTATGATCTTCAAGGACAACCCCGACATCACCACCTTCGACCTGAACAAGCAGAATGTGGGCGGCGCGGATGTCTACGGCCTGCTGCCGGATGACGATGTGCACCTGAACGGCTGGTTTGCGGATTACCTGTTCGTCCGCGGCGGCGCCTTCGGCTCCACGTTCTTCAACGTCAGCCACCTGGATCTGGATTCCCGCATCCTCATCGAGCCGGCCGCCGTGCTGGTACACGCCGTGGAACGCGCCAAGTCCACCGGCATCCTGCGGTTCGCCAGCCGCGTGGTGGTGCAGGGGTGCGGGCCCATCGGGCTTCTGTGCATCGCGGTGCTGCGCACCATGGGTGTCAATCAGATCGTCGCGGTGGACGGCAACCCGCAGCGCCTGGCCTTTGCGCAGCGCATGGGCGCCGATGAAGGTGTGAACTACAACGACTATAAGGGCGGCATCGAGGAACTGGCCGGCGCCGTGCAGAAGGCCTTCGGCGGGAAACTGGCAGACTTCGGCTTCCAGTGCACCGGCAGCCCGGTGGCTCACTCCAACATCTACAAGTTCATCCGCAACGGCGGCGGACTCTGCGAGCTGGGGTTCTTTATCAACGGCGGCGATGCCACCATCAACCCGCACTTCGACATCTGCTCCAAGGAACTGACCATCGTGGGTTCGTGGGTGTACACGCTGCGTGACTACGTCAACACCTTCGCGTTCCTGGAGCGCGCCAAGGCCATCGGCCTGCCGGTGACCGAGCTGATCACCCACAAGTTCCCGCTCTCGCGCATCAACGAGGCGCTGGAGACGAACCTGGCGCAGAAGGGCCTGAAGATCGCGGTGATGAGCGACGAGAGCCTGGCAGATCAGTGAATTGCCCGGTAAGGAGAGATCATGAGCAACGAAGCGGTAGGCATTCTGGAAGTGTACGGCCTGGTGACGGCGTTCTGCGCGGCGGATGCCGGCGTGAAGGCAGGCAACGTCACCCTGGAGCGCTTTGACAAAAACAAACCGAAGAACCCGGAAAAGCTGAAAGTACCGCTTCTGGTGTGCGTCAAGTTCCGCGGGCAGGTGGCCGATGTGACCGCCGCCGTGGAAGCCGCCGCGGAGCGGGCAGAGGAGATGAGCGGCTATGTGACCAAGCACATCATCGCCAGCCCCACGGACGACGCCGTAAAGATGCTGCATCTGTCCGGGTTTGACAAGTCGTGACCGGGGGATACCCCGTTCAGATAGACAACCGGTAACGAGAAACCACAAAAAGGGGAATACCCCGGGAGGAAGAACCATGAGCTATGAAGCACTGGGTATGATCGAGACCAGAGGTCTCACGGCGGCCATCGAGGCGGCCGATGCCATGACGAAAGCGGCGGAAGTCCGCCTGATCGGCACCGAGAAGATCGGTTCCGGCCTGGTCACCGTGATGGTCCGCGGCGATGTCGGCGCCGTCAAGGCTGCCGTCGAGGCGGGTGCCACCCGCGCATCCGGACTGGGTGAGCTGGTGGCCCAGCACGTCATCCCTCGTCCGCACTCGGATGTGGAGATGATCCTGCCGACCATCAAGTAAGGAGCGCTTCAGCGCATCCGGCAGGAAACAGTCAGAAGAAGCATAAGCAACAGACAGGAGCAGGGCATGTCACAGGCATACGGACTGGTGGAAATGAGAGGCGTGACGGCAGCCGTCAACGCGCTGGATATCATGTGCAAGACGTCGGGCGTACGTCTTGTCACCTGGGAGCGGAAGATGGGCGGATGGCTGGTCACCCTGATCGTGGAGGGGTCGGTCTCCGACTGCACGGAGGCCGTGGAAGCGGTCTGCGCGAACACGCTCGCCAAGCCGGTCTCGCACGGTGTGATCCCGGCCCCGCACCCGGCCATCGTCGAGATGGTGGAGTTTTCCGCGGAACGCCTCAAACGCCAGGGGCGCGTGCGGAAGGAGGAAGAGGACCAGTCGTACCTGCAGCAGGTATGACGTCCGGCAATCGTTATTCCGTCAACTGGAATATAGATGCATCTATTTGTCAAAGGAGGAGCAATCATGACACAGGAAGCGTTAGGTCTGGTCGAGACCAGAGGCCTTGTCGCTGCGATCGAAGCGGCAGACCAGATGTGCAAAGCCGCCAACGTCCAGCTCATCGGCACGGAGAAGATCGGTTCCGGTCTTGTCACCGTGATGGTGCGCGGCGATGTCGGTGCCGTCAAGTCGGCTGTTGAGGCCGGTTCCAGCGCCGCCGGGAGAATCGGCGAGCTGGTGGCGACGCACGTCATCCCTCGTCCCCACAACGATGTGGAGATGATCCTGCCGTCGCTGAAGTAACACGCAGCGGCTGCGAACCATTTGAATTCCGGCGGTCCCGCCTGGGGCCGCCGGGGGGCCCCATGAAGGAGAGAGAAAGATGGCACAGGAATACGAGATCGAAGTGATCACCCGGATGGTGCTGGACGCACTGGCGAAAAACGCGTCGGAGGACGGCGGCTTTGTCGTTCCTATCGGCGTGTCGGCGCGGCATATCCATCTCACGCAGGAGCATATCGAAGCCCTCTTCGGACCGGGGTACCGTCTGACCAAGTTCAAGGACCTGATGGGCGGCCAGTACGCCGCCAACGAGAAAGTGACCATCGTGGGGTTAAAGCTCCGCGCCATTGAAAATGTCCGGATCCTGGGACCGGCCCGAAAGAAATCCCAGGTGGAGATCTCCGCGACGGATGCCGTCAAGCTGGGCGTCAAGGCGCCCATCCGCGAGTCCGGAGATCTGGCAGGGTCGGCGCCCATCGCCATTGTGGGACCGGCGGGCGCCCTGTACCTGAAGGAGGGCTGCATCATTGCGGCCCGCCACATCCACATGTCCCCGGCCGATGCCGAAAAGGCCGGCGTCCGCGACGGCGACTACGTCTCCGTCAAGGTGGACAACGACCGCGGCACGGTCTTCCAGAAAGTGAAGATCCGCGTGGACGAGAGTTTCACGCTTGAAATGCATATCGATACCGATGAGGCCAACGCCAGCCACATCCGGCAGGGCGATACGGCCGTCATCGTAAAGGAGGGGTTATGACCGTCGGAAGAGTGGTCGGGAGTCTGATCTCCACCCGGAAATGCGAGAACCTGATCGGTTCCAAATTTGCCATCGTCGAGCCCCTGGACATCATGAACGCCGGGCATGAGCGCCTGGTCGCCGTGGACATCATCGGCGCCGGCGTGGGCGAGATGGTCCTGGTGGCCACCGGCAGCTCGGCGCGCATCGGCAGCGGTCTCGAAAAGGCGCCGGTGGATGCCGCCATCGTGGGCATCGTTGACGAAGAAAACGAACTGAAAACGTACTGATCGGAGAGAAGATGGAACTGCGTGAACTGGCCAACATCATACGGGAAGCGGGCGTTGTCGGCGCCGGCGGCGCGGGATTTCCCACGTACGCCAAGCTGTCGGCGGACGCGGATACCATTCTGCTCAACTGTGCGGAATGCGAGCCGCTGCTGACGCTGCACAGGCAGCTGCTGGCCAGGCATCCGGAGGAGATCCTCTCCGCCTTCTCGCTGATCGCTGAGACGGTCGGTGCCAAAGAAGGTATCGTCTGCATCAAGAAGGAATACCGCGAGACGCTTGCGGCCGTGCGTGCGGTGCTCGGGAACTTCCCGCAGCTGCGCATCCACGAGCTGGCCGGCGTCTATCCCATGGGCGATGAAGTGGTCATGATCTACGAGGCCACCGGACGTGTGGTGCGCCCGGGCGGGCTGCCCATCGAAGCCGGCGTGACCGTCTTCAACGTGGAGACCGTCTGGAACGTGTACCGCGCGGTCAAAGACGGCGCCCCCGTGACCGCCAAGCTGGTCACCGTGACCGGCGAGGTCAACCACCCCGTGACCGTGCGCGTGCCCATCGGCACGCCGCTGGGGGATCTGGTGGAGATGGCCGGCGGCATGCGGCGTCCGGACTGCGGGCTTTTGGTCGGCGGGCCCATGATGGGCCGTCCCGGCAAGCCGTCGGACCCGGTGACCAAGACCACCAACGCCATCCTGGTGCTGCCGGAGAACCACCTGCTGCTGATGCGGCAGAAGGCTTCCATTCCGGTGCAGCTTAAGCGCGCGGCTTCCATCTGCTGCCAGTGTCAGATGTGCACGGATCTGTGCCCGCGCCACAACCTGGGGCACCCCATCGAGCCGCATCTGTTCATGAGAAGCGCGGCCAACCAGGATTTCCAGAGCACCAACGCGTTCCTGAACACGTTC
This sequence comes from uncultured Lachnospiraceae bacterium, assembly GCA_946405185.1. Taxonomy (GTDB): domain Bacteria; phylum Bacillota; class Clostridia; order Lachnospirales; family Lachnospiraceae; genus CAKQHB01. Next base: position 4,663 of record CAMJGH010000017.1, on the reverse strand, counting down.
TTCTGCTGCGGCTGCGGCGTGTGCGAGCTCTACGCCTGCCCGCAGGGGTTAAGCCCCCGCACGCTCATCTCGGAATACAAGAGTGGCCTGCGCAAAGCCGGCGTGAAGGCGCCAAACGTGCAGGCGGCCGAAACGCCCGAAGGGCGCGAGTACCGGAAGGTTCCGGAGCACCGTCTGGCTGCCCGGCTTGACCTCCTGCGCTATGAGGATCCGGCGCCCATGCAGGCAGGACTGCAGGCGGTCCCGGAGGTGCGCATCCGGCTTTCGCAGCACATCGGCGCACCGGGCAAGCTCTGCGTAAAACCGGGGGATACGGTGACGCAGGGCGATGTGATCGGCCGTGTGGCAGAGGGCGCGCTTGGCGTCAGTATCCACGCGTCCGTGTGCGGCGTGGTGACGCAGGCAGATGACCGCGAAGTGGTCATCCGTGCGGAAAGGCGGTAAGTCATGAAAAAAGCCATCGGCATGATCGAATACAAGACCACCCCGGCGGGCATCGCCGCGGCGGACCGCATGGTCAAGACGGCCGGCGTGAAGCTGCTCGAGGCGCAGACCGTCTGCCCGGGCAAGTACATCGCCCTCATCGAGGGGGAACTGGCAGCGGTGCAGGCCGCCATCGAGAGCGCGGAAAGCGGGCCGCAGTTTCTGTCCAGCTTCGTGCTGGGCAACCCGCACGAATCGCTCTTCCCGGCGCTCTACGGCGCCTCGGTGACCGAGGGGCTCAACGCCATCGGCGTGCTGGAGACGTTTGACGTGTCCTCCTGCATCGTCGCGGCGGACGCGGCGGCCAAGACGGCCATCTGCGACCTGGTGGAAGTGCGCATCGCCAAAGGCATGTGCGGCAAGTCGTTCTTTGTGATCTCCGGCGAGGTGGCGGCCTGCGAGGCAGCCATCGAGAAGGCCAAGGAGAGCGTGGCGGAGAGCGGGATGTACCTGGATTCCGTGGTCATCGCGCATCCGGACGAGCAGATCTGCCGCAGCATCCTGTAAAACATCCCGCGAGGAGAGTGTATGTTACCCGTCGAACGGCGCAATCTCATCATCGGAAAACTGAAGATGGAAAAGATGGTGTATGTGGCACCGCTCGCGAAAGAGTTTGACGTTTCGGAGGAGACCATCCGGCGCGACCTGGAGCGCCTCGACCGCGAGGGCATCGCCACCAAGAGCTACGGCGGCGCCACCATCCGCGAGAGCAAGGCGCTGGACCTCCCGTTCAACGTGCGCCGCAGCCACCACGTGACCGAGAAGCAGATCATCGGCGCTCTGGTGGCCAACATGGTGGAGGAGGGAGACCACCTGTTCCTGGATGCCTCCTCGACAGCCGTCTACGTGGCCTCCGCCATTAAGAACCTGGATCTGCCGGAGCTGACGGTGGTGACCAATTCCATCGAGAACCTGATGGAGCTGTCGGGCCGCCCGGAGTGGACCATCCTCTCCACCGGCGGACGGCTGGCGGACCGGTATCTCGCACTGTTCGGGCCGACCGCCTGCGAGGGCATTCGTTCCTTCCACGCGGATAAGGCGTTCATTTCCTGCAAGGGCGTCTCGCCGGAACTGGGCGTCATGGAGGGCAGCGAGGAGGTCATGCAGACCAAGCGCGCCATGATCGCCGGTGCCACCGAGGTGTGGCTGACGGTCGATTCGTCCAAGTTCGGGCAGGCGGCGTTCTCGAAGGTCTGTTCGCTGGACAAGATCACCGGCATCATCAGCGACCGGTATCCGCCGGAGCACTTCGCGGAGCAGTGCCAGGCCATGGGCGTGCAGATCGTCTGGCCGGGCGCCGGAAAGGAGCTGTCCGCATGATCATCAGTGTGGCCAACAACAAAGGCGGGAGCGGCAAATCCACCACCTGCGCCAACCTGGGCGCAGCGCTGGCACAGGCCGGCCGGCGGGTGCTGCTCATCGACGGCGATATGCAGATGAACTTATCCCTCTCCTTCTTTGAGGAGGAAGAGGTGCTGGCGTTCTCCGAGGGGAGCGCGAACCTCCTGGGGTTTCTCCAGGGGGAGGCAAAAGCCGAAGAGGTGATCCGCCCGACGCGCCTGGCGGGGCTGTCCGTCATCCCCTCCAGCGCGAAGATGAGCGGGCTGGAAGGCTGGATGGCCGGCCGCCGCGGCAGTGCGCAGGTGCTGACGAAAAAGCTGGCAACCATCGCCGGAGAGTATGAGGTGATCCTCATCGATGCCCCGCCCACACTCGGGCAGTGGACCGCAGCCATTCTTTCGGCCTCCGACCGGGTGATCATCCCGGTGGAAGCGGCGCCGTGGGGGTTGTTCGGCCTGGCCAATCTCTTTGATTTCCTGAAAAACGTCCAGAAAAAGAGCGCGGTGTCCGTGATGGGCGTGCTGGTCACCAAGGTGGACGAGCGCAAGAACTACTACCGTCAGACCATGGAGACGCTGGCGGACCTGCCGGACATTCCGGTCTTTGACACGGTGATCCACGTGGATTCCGCCGTGGAGTGGGCACAGGATGTCAGCCGCACCGTAGTGGAATATAAGAAGAACAGCCGCAGCGCGAAGGAGTATGCGGCGCTGGCAAAGGAGGTAGAAGCGTTATGCCGATAGGAAAAGGAAGCCTGCAGCGCGCCGCCGGCGCGGACAAAAAGCCCGTCAAAGCGACCACCCCGAAAAAGCCGGTGAAAACGGACCCGGCCAAGCTGGCCGTGCTGGATGTGGCAAAAGTCCTCCCGGAAAAGGACACCGCCGTGAAGAAACCGGCCGCGAAGAAGCCGGCCGCGAAAAAGCCGGCGGTGAAGAAGGAAACGGCCGTTAAAGCCGCCCCGCAGCCGGAAGCCGCCCCCGCGGTGACCGCCGCCGTCATCCCGTCCGTCAGTCCGGAAGTGGTCTCGCACCTCTACTGCGAACTGCCCACATACCTTCTGTAAACACCGCCGAAACAGCGGATTAAATTTCCCTAACTCACGCTTTTGACAGTTTTCAAGCGTGAGTTTTTGAGTTATGGTAATAGCGCAGTGAGAAAAAAGCCCCCGGGAAAGCCCCGCGGGGCGCGCAAAAACAGGTATGCAAAGCCCTGACAATAAGGAGGTTGCGTTATGGAAATCACATTGGAAGCTGTTGAGAAGGTGATGGCTGAGGCGGAAGTGGAGTTTGCCGAGGCGAAGGCAGCCCTCATCGGAGCCGACGGCAACGCCGAGGCCGCCATCGAGGCCATCAAAGCCTCCCGCGCGGCTGTCGAAGAAGCCGCTGACGAGGTTCAGGATCTCGGCGCCAAGGGCGACACGTTTGAGGATGTCTTCAACCGCACCGTCGAGAAGGCCACTGCGGGCGCTGAGAAAGCCGCCGAGCAGACCAAGGCCAAGACGGACGAGATCGTCGCCAAAGTCAAGAAGGCCGTCCAGGACGGCAATGTGGACCGCATCGTGGTCAAGCGGAACGACGAAGTGCTGCTCAACATCCCGGTGAACGTCGGCATCGTCGGCGGGCTCATCGGCCTGACGGCCGCTCCGTTCGCCATGATCGCCGCCGCGGCTGCCGCCTACGGGTTCTCGTGCAAGTTCGAGATCGTCAAGAAGGACGGCTCCGTGACCGAGATCAACGAGAAGGCCGAAGCCGTTGCCCGCACCGTGGCCGGCAAGGCCAAAGAGGTGTACGGCACGGTCTCTGCGAAGGTGGAAGAGACCGTGAAGGCCGCCGGTGAGGAGGCAGAGGAAGCCACCGAGGAGGCCGAAGAAGTCTGCGAGAAGGCCGAAGAGGCCTGCGAGGAGGCCGCCGCCAAGATCGAAGACGAAGTGGCGAACGAGAAGCCGGAAGAGTAAGCCAGGAAGGCTTGCATCAGCGGGCGGTGAAGAACCGCCCGCTCTTTTTATGCCTTTTTTGGGACAGAAAACGGACGGCCCGCCCGGGGAAAACCCCGCGGCGGGCCGTTTTTTGTCATGAGCGGGTACGGCGGCTGCCGGGTGAGTGCCCGGTGCGGCGCCGATAGCATTTGCCGAAGTAGCTGGGGTCCGCAAACTGCAGGCGCCGGCTGATCTCGGCGGCATCCAGATCCGTTTCGGCCAGGAGCGCCTCGGCGCGGATCAGGCGGTGCTCGCGCAGGGCCTGGCTGAAGCTGCGGCCGGTCTCACGCTTGAACTTCCGGCCGAGATAGTAGGGGGAGAGGCCGATCAGCTCCGCGGCCTCCTGCAGGGTGGCCTCGCTCTCCAGGTGGGCGTCGATGTAGGCCAGGCAGGCGGCCACATCCGGGGAGACGTCCGCCGACACGTCGCGGACGCGGCGCACCTCCCGCGCGAAGGTGTTCTGCACAAAGGAGCGGACCAACGCAACCTCCTCCGCGGAGGAAGCAGACCGGGCCTGCGCCTCCAGGCGGGTGGCGGCCTCCAGCGCCCAGCCGGCTTCGGCACCGCCTTCCATGGCGGCGCGGGAGGCCAGCGTGATGAACGAGATCAGCTGGCGGCGGGCATCGGCCAGGCCTTTCTCACCATCGGGCGGGCGCGCAGGGGGAGAGCCCGCGTAAGGGCCGGAAACGGCGCCTTCGCGGATGAGCGAGAGTTGTTCGCGTTCTTCCTGATACCAGGTTTTCATGAGCATTCCCGGCGGAGCCGGGGACGGCCGGCAGGAGGGGGTATCCTGTATTTAGAAGTCTACCATAAAATGACACTAGGGTCAAAAGGTCAGAACGGGCATGCTTGCATGCACGTTTC
>CAMJGH010000016.1 GCA_946405185.1 uncultured Lachnospiraceae bacterium | reverse complement strand
GCAAAATCGTGATGGCAGCAGGAACCTCGCGCAGCCTCTGCTCCACCTCAGACCATTCCAAATCCGGATGAAGTTCCCGGTGTTCTGAAAATCTCACTTTCAGTAATTCAAACATCATGCTCGCCCCCTATAAATCCCAATTTGCCGCTCCGTTAAGCCTATATCCTGCCCTCTCCCGGGATATCCGGTTCCGTTACCGGCCCTTCTTCCGGCAGGTTTCGTGACAGCACGAACAGCGCCGCCATCAGGCAGAGGCCGGCGGCCGTGTTCATGACAGCCAGGGCGATGCGCACGCCCGTAAAGGCTTCCGGCAGCCACGGCTGTGCGGCGCCGGCGATGACGGCGGCCGTTACGGCGGCCATCTGCACGGTGCGCAGGATCCGCACCAGCCGGTCCATGCGGGCGTCTTCCGCCTGATACCGTTCCGCCACGGACGCGATCCCCGTGAGGAACCGGTAGTGGAAGACCAGTGTCAGCAGGCCGACCAGGAGGTCCGTTAAGGCCCATCGCCCGCTCAGGGAGAAGCCCACAAACTGTCCCACCCACTGTACCGCATGGAAAGCGGCCAGGATCACGCCGATCACGCGGAGTTCCGCCAGTTCCGGCTCCGCCCGGTGCAGCTGCACGATGACGGCGAGCAGCAGCAGATACCCGGCAAAGGCCGGCAGGAGGTTCAGCGGGCCCAGATACACATTGACCCAGATCAGCAGATATCCGAAGGCGGCATTGGTGATGGCTGAGCGCAGTCTGATCGTTTCTTCCATCACTCACCCACCCCCTTTACGCGGACCAGCGTTCCTTCGGCAGTCCGCTCTCCGTTCAGATACAGCGCCGCCGCGTAGCGGTCCGGCCGCGACGGCTCCCGGTACGGATCCACCGTCTGGGACCAGGTGTTCAAAGATAGCTCCGGTCCCCACCCCGGCTCCGTGCTCACGGCAGCCGGTGATCCGATGCCGGTCGAAGACGGGGTGATGGCCGTCGGGTCCTCTTCTCCCGCCGCTACCGGCACGGTGATCAGTCCCACCGTGGTGATAGCATCGCGCGCGGCCGCATCCCCCGGGTACGTGAGGCTCTGGCTCTCCATGACGGCCGCCAGCGTGAAGCGCGTGTGCGGCCGGGGCACGGTATCGAACTCCGTGTAGGTATCGCCAAACGCCACGCCGTCGGTGCTGCGCACGATCAGGTTCTCCACCGTGTGCACCGTCTGGTGTTTCACCCGCACACGGACGCCCGCCAGTTCTCCTTCGTAAACGGTTCCCGGCAAAGACGCCGCTCCCCAGGAGAGCTGCATGGAGGCCGTTGCACGCTTCTCAAACGGCCCCTGCGCCGTGGCCACGTACCGGCCGTTTTCTTTTTCCACTCTGAGCGGGCAGAAAGCCGCCCACATGTTTCCGGCGCCCGGATTGTCTCCCTCCGGGCGGAGGCGCACCGCGAGCCACCCTTCAAAGACGTCTTTTTCGGTTTCATTCCATTCCAGGATGGCGTACCCGCTCATCGCCTCCGCCCGTCCCGGCAGGCCGGTCTCCCAGCTTGCCTGCTGCCCGGCTTCCTCCTTCTGCCGCAGGTCTTCCAGAATCGCCTCCTGTTCGGATGCCGGTGCGCACAGAAGCCGCCAGTATCCGCTGCCGGTGAGCACCGCCTTGGCGAAGGCATCGCAGGCGCCGGCCGGCGTGGTGCAGCTGGTACTTTTCGCCGCAGCCGCTTTCAGCCAGAAAGGAGCCTTCTCCCGGTCAAGAGGCTTCGTCGGCGTACCGATGATCAGAAAGACCGCCAGCACCAGAAACGTGCACACGGACAGCGCCCGCGTGCCCCGGCCGCGCAGCGCAGCATTTTTTCCCGACCGTCTGGCGTGCACCACTTCCGCGTACCACGCCTCCGCGTCTTTGCGCGCCCGGGAGGCGCAGAACCGGATCAGCGGATTGCATCAGTGAAGGCTCTCGAACAGGCCGATGACCGCCTGGATGCCGCGCGTCCCGGAGCTCTCCTCGCGCCCGTCCAGCCGGTATTCCTGCTGATCGGTCCCGCGCCAGAAAAGCTTCCCCCAGCGGAAAAGCAGGTTGATGACAGCGCCCGCCACATAGACGGCAAACCCCCACTGGGCGGGCGTTTGCGGCATCTCCGTCAGGACCGGCACCGGATAGCGCACCCAGGTGACGGAATAATCCCCGGCCCAGAGTTTCACGGCTTCCACCGCCGTCTGCCACGGGATAAAGAGGTATCGTCCTCCCCACCCGGCCGGCAGCAGCATGACCACTCCCAGCAGCACCCACACCGCCGCGTGCCAGGAGTGCGGCAGGCGGTCTTTGAGCAGTGCTTTTACCAGGAGCAGCACCGCTGCTGCTCCGGAGACTGTCAGCGTCTGCAGCAGGAACCCCCACACATCCGTCATGGCCGTTTCCCCCTCCTCTCCGGACAGCCGGTTATTTCTGTCTTTAGTTTACAAAAAGCGGTACGCGCCGTCAAGCCTTTCCGCATGTTCCTCCCGATGCGGCAGCACCCGGACCCCCCTCTTTTGCGTTTGTGCTTTTGGCTTCTTTCGTTTATACTGTAGGGAGTGAAACAATGCCGGCCGGCGGTCTCTCCGCGGCCGTGAAAGGAGCTTCCATGAACAAAGACGAGCTGAACGCCGTCATCGACCGGGTGAACGACAAACTCATGAACCTGGGCCTTCCGGAGATCGAAGAAGGACTGGATCTGGAGACCATCCTGGCCAAGGGTCTGAACATCCGGGATTTCGGCATCGAGGAGTGGGACTGGCCGCAGGGCGTAGGCCTGTACGGCCTCACCCAGCTGCAGGCTGCCCGCGGCAACACGCAGTACGATGAATTCTTAAAGGGGTGGATCGAGAACAATCTGAAGATCGGCCTGCCCTCCCGCAACATCAACACCACCGCGCCGTACCTGGCGGTGCTCGACTACGTCTCCCGCCACGACGTGCCGGAGTGGGAGGCGCTGTGCAAGGAGCACGCCGACTGGCTGGTGAATGACCTGCCCAAGACCATCGACGGCGGCTTCCAGCACGTGACCAGCGCCATCGGCGACCGCAACGGCGTGATGTTAAACGACGGCCAGATCTGGGCCGACACGCTGTTCATGGCCGTGCTCTTCCTGGGCCGCATGGGCGTGCGCTACAACAACCCGGTGTGGACGGAGGAATCCATCCATCAGTTCCTGGTGCACATCGAGTACCTCTATGAGCGCGAGAAGGGCTTGTTCTACCACGGCTGGACCTTCCACGGCTGCAACAACTTCGGCCGCATCTTCTGGTGCCGCGGCAACTCCTGGTTCACCTACGGGGCCATCGCGTGGCTGGCGTCCTTAGGCGATGCCGTGCCGTCGTTCGCCCGCCGGTTCGTGCTGGACGCCTGGCGCCATCAGGTGGACGCGCTGGCCGCACTGCAGGATGAATCCGGCCTGTGGCACACCGTCCTGGACGACCCGACCAGCTACGTGGAGACTTCCGGCACCGCCGCCATCGCCGCGGGCATCCTGCTGGGCATCCGCAGCGGCATCCTGCCGAAGGAGTATGAGGCCATAGGCCGCAAAGCCATCGACGGGATCCTCGCCAACATCGCCGAGGACGGCACCGTGCTCCAGGTATCGGCCGGCACCGCGATGGGCATGAACGCCGACCACTACAAGCACATCTCCATCATGCCGATGGCCTACGGCCAGTCGCTGACCAGCCTGGCCCTCACCGAAGCACTGTATCTGGAAGACTGAAACAGAGGGTGACATTATGAAGACAACACAGGAACTTGCCTCTTACATCGCCGCCGGGCAGGCGGTCATGGGCATCGAGTTCGGCTCCACCCGCATCAAGGCCGTGCTGATCGATGACGATCACAACCCCATCGCCTCCGGCGACCATGGGTGGGAAAATCACTTTGAAAACGGCATCTGGACCTACCCTCTTTCGGAAGTCTGGGAAGGCCTGCAGGATGCCTACCGGAACCTCGCCGCCGACGTGCAGACGCGCTACGGCGTGCAGCTGACAAGCCTCGCTGCCATCGGCTTTTCGGCCATGATGCACGGGTATCTGGCGTTTGATGACGCCGGTGAGCTGCTGGTGCCCTTCCGCACCTGGCGCAACACCATCACGGCGGAGGCCTCCGAGAAGCTGACGAAGCTCTTCGATTACCCCGTCCCGCAGCGCTGGAGCATCTCCCACCTGTATCAGGCTGTCCTGAACGGCGAGGAACACGTGCCGCAGGTGCGCTTCTTCACGACGCTGGCCGGGTACGTGCACTGGCAGCTGACCGGGCAGAAAGTCCTGGGCGTGGGCGATGCCTCCGGGATGTTCCCCATCGACCCGGCCACGGGCGATTACAACGCCCGCATGGTGGGCCAGTTTGATGACGCCGTCGCGGAGAAAGGCTTCTCCTGGAAGCTGCGGGACATCCTCCCGCAGGTGCTCTCCGCCGGCGAGGAAGCCGGCACTCTCACGGAAGCCGGCGCCCGCCTGCTGGATCCTTCCGGAACGCTCGCGGCCGGCATCCCGCTCTGCCCGCCCGAGGGTGACGCCGGCACCGGCATGGCCGCCACCAACTCCGTGGCCGTGCGCACCGGTAACGTCTCGGCCGGCACCTCCGTCTTCTCCATGGTGGTACTGGAAAAGCCGCTCTCCCGCCCGCACCCGGAGATCGATCTGGTCACCACGCCGGACGGCCACGAAGTAGCCATGGTCCACTGCAACAACTGCACATCGGACATCAATGCGTGGGTGAAGCTCTTCGGCGAGGCCGCCGCGCTCTTCGGAGCGGCCCCGTCCACCGGCGAGCTGTACACGAAGCTCTTTGAAAAAGCCCTGGAGGCGGACGCCGATGCCGGCGGGCTGCTCTCCTTCAACTACGTCTCCGGCGAGCCGGTCACCGGCCAGAACGCCGGGCGGCCGCTGTTCGTGCGCGCGGAGAACGCCTCCTTCACACTGGCCAACTTCATGCGCATGAACCTCTACGCCGCGCTGGGCGCCTTAAAGTACGGCATGGACATCCTCTTCCGCGAGGAGAACGTCCCGCTCGACCGCATCTACGGCCACGGCGGGTACTTCAAGACCCCGGGCGTGGGCCAGCGGATGCTCTCCGCCGCCATCCACGCGCCGGTCTCCGTCATGAAGACCGCCGGCGAGGGCGGCCCGTGGGGCCAGGCGCTGCTCGCCTCCTACATGATCCACAAAACGGAAGGCCAGTCGCTGGCGGACTTCCTGGCAGCGGATGTCTTCCACGGAGATACCGGCAGCACGCTGATGGCCGCGCCGGAAGACTGCGCCGGGTTTGACGCCTTCATGGAACGCTTCCGCAAGGCCCTGCCGGTGGAAGACGCCGCCATCGCCGCCATCTGAGTGAGTCAGGGGCCTGACCCCTGACTCACAGATGACCCTCTGGCATACTGTGAGGAATCGTTATGTTCAAGAAACTCGCCAATCCGGACGGCTGGTTTGTCCGCTGCGGGACCATCTTCTTTGATATGGTGGTGGCCAGCGTCCTCTTCGTGGTCACCAGCCTCCCCCTGATCACCCTGGGCCCGGCTTTTGCGGCGCTCTACGGCGTGACGGTGCAGAACATCTTCGGCGACCGCGGCAGTCTCGTCAAAAACTACTTCCGCCTGTTCAGGGAGAACTTCCTGAACGCCATGTGCTTCATGCTCTTCTTCATGTTCTTTCTGGCGGGCGGGCTGCTCATCGGGCACGCCGTGGAGGTTTCCGGCGGCGAGACATCCCTGCTGTCCATGGTGCTGCGCGTGCTGATCATCCCCATCGGGGCGGCCTTCCCGTTTGGCCTGTCGCTCCTGCTCCACTTTGACAACACGTTCCTGAACACCCTGAAGAACGCGTTCATCTTCGCCTACACCCCGCCGCTGCACTTCTTCATCGCGGTGGCACTGGTGGCCGCGCTGGCGCTGTCCGTCCTCCTGTGCCTGGCCATCCCGTCGTTTTTGCTGATCCTGCCGGCCGCCTGGTGCGCCATCGCGTCCCTGCCCGTCGAGAAGTACATGAAGCCTTACCTCCCAGAGAAGCATGATGACTGACTGCTCTCCCTGGAAAGGAGAAACCATGAAACGTTCGCTGCTGGTTTTCCCGCTGCTGTTGTTCGTGCTGCTGACCGCTGCCGGCTGCCGGAAGGACACCCCGCCGGCCGCCGATGATCTGGGAGGCGGCTGGGTGAAAGCCGGGCCTGCCGTCACGGAGGAAGCGCGCGCCGCGCTGCAGAAAGCCGCGGAAGGGACAGCCCATATCGTCACCCCCGTAGCGCTGCTGGCGAAGCGGGATAAGGACGGTACCGACTGGATGCTCTACTGCCGCGTCAGTTCTTCTGTCTCCGGCGCGGTTTCCCGCGATGCGGTATACCGCGTGCACGCGGATGCAGACGGCACCTGCTCCGTCACCGGTATGGCGCAGACGAACCCGGGTGCCGGTTCCGAGATGGCCAGCATGCCGGATTCTCCCGTCCTGAGCGAAGAAGCCCTCTCCCGCTGGAAAGCTGCCGCCCGCGCGGAGGAACTCTACGGCGAACCCGCCGCCTATCTCGGCAGCCGGAAAACGGATTTTTCCGGCACGCGCCACTACTATCTCTGCTATGACCGGGAACTGTCCGAACCCCGGGCGGTCCTCGCGGACATCAAGGAGGACGGCGAATTTCTTTCACTGATGAGCGTCACCCTCTTCACCTTCGGGGAAAGCATCCGGCAGATCGTCATCGAGACCGAAGATGCCGCCCCTTCCGACTGATCATATGATACCTGACACCAAGGAGAAACCTGCCATGGAACCATTAATGAGAAAAGATGTCCCGGTCGAGGAGACGTGGGATCTGTCCCTGATCTACCCCACCCGGGAAGACATGGAAAAAGAGCGCAAGGAAGCGCTTGACATCGCGGAGCACATCAAGACCGCCTACCCCGGGAAACTGAACACCCCCGAGGCCATCGTAGCCTGCCTGGATGAGTACGAGCAGATGCAGATCCGGCTCTACCGCATCTCCAACTACACCGGTCTGGCCGTGGAAGTGGATTACTACGATACGGCCGCCCGTCAGCTTGCCGATGAGATCGACAGCCTGATGGCGAAGGTCGAAAGCGACCTGTCCTTCGTGGACAACGAGATCGCGGACGCCGATCCGGCCGTGCTTGAACAGGCTATTGCCCAGGCCAAAGGCTGCAAAAACTACCTGAAGGACATCCTCCGCCATAAGCCCCACCGCCTGCAGCCGGAGACCGAGAAGGCACTCGCCGCGCTCTCCCAGAGCTTCCGCACTCCTTACGAAGTCTACAACATGGCGAAGCTCGCCGATATGCGCTTTGACGGCTTCAACGTGAACGGGAAGGACTACCCGCTGGGGTATTCCTTCTATGAGGATGACTACGAAGGCACGCGCGATCCGGCCGTGCGCCGCGAGGCTTTCCGGCGCTTCTACGACAAGCTCCGCCAGTATGAAAACGTGACGGCCGCCGCCTACAATGCCTACGTCCGCACCGACAAGACCATGGCGGACCTGCGCGGCTTCTCCTCGGTCTTTGACTACCTGCTCTTTGATCAGAATGTCACGCGCGAGATGTACGACCGTCAGATCGATCTGATCACGGAGAAGCTGGCGCCGCACATGCGCCGCTACGCAAAGCTCCTGCAGAAAGTCAACGGCCTGGACGAGATGACCTTCGCGGACCTCAAGATCGCGCTGGATCCGGATTTTGACCCGCACGTCACCATCGAAGAGTCAAAAGAGTACGTGAAGAACGGCCTGGCCATCCTGGGCGATGACTACGTCTCCATGGTAGAGGAAGCCTACCGCGACCGGTGGTTCGACTTCGCCAAGAACCAGGGCAAGAGCACCGGCGGTTTCTGCGCCTCGCCGTACGGGTGCAACTCCTTCATCCTCTTAAGCTTCCACAACCGGATGTCGGATGTGTTCACCATCGCGCATGAGCTGGGCCATGCCGGGCACTTCCGCCACTGCAACAGCCGCCAGTCGCTCTTTGACACGGACGTCTCCACCTATTTCGTGGAGGCCCCTTCCACCATGAACGAGCTGCTGCTGGCCAACTACCTGGAGAATACCAGCACCGACAAGCGCTTCCGCCGCTGGGTGCTGTGCAGCCTGATCTCGAACACCTACTACCACAACTTCGTCACCCACCTGCGGGAGGCGTGGTATCAGCGCGAGGTGTACAAGATCATCGATGCCGGCGGCTCGGTCAACGCCGAGATCCTCTCGGATCTGTTCCGGAAGAACCTCGAGCTCTTCTGGGGCGACGCGGTGAAGATCCCCGAGGGGGCGGAGCTCACCTGGATGCGCCAGCCGCACTATTACATGGGCCTGTATTCCTACACCTACAGCGCCGGTCTGACCGTGGCCACCGAAGTGGCGCGCCGCATCCGCACCGAAGGCCAGCCGGCCGTCGATGACTGGAAGAAGGTGCTCGATGCCGGCAGCACCGGCACACCCGCCGAGCTGGCCGCCATGGCCGGCATCGACATCACCACCGACGCGCCGCTGCTGCGCACCATCGACTACATCGGCCAGATCATCGACGAGATCTGCCGCCTGACTGAAGAGATCGACGGGATCACGGTGTAAGCCGGCCCGGTGTCCGCCGGCGACGGCGAATGAAAAAAGTCTGAATGCAAAGATCCGCCAGCGGCAGGAAGCCGCCGGCGGATCTTTTGTATCGGGAGGGGATGATCTGTCCCCCAGTGGTGCAGGTCACCGTTTCCGCCCGCCGAGCACAAACGAGCGGATGATCTTTGCGATCTTCGTCCGGTGGACGATATACGACCCGTGCCCCTCGCCCGGCAGGATCACCAGCCTGGCGCCGGGGATGGTCGCGGCGATGTGCTTCGTCTCCTTTTCGGTCACCAGATCATGGCTGCCGGCCAGCACCAGCGTCCGCGCGGTGATCTTTTTCAACACGTCGTCACCGATCTGCGGCTCCGTCATCATGAGAGCCGTCTTCGGATCTTTTTTCAGGAAGTACATGACCCGGAACAGCGCCCGCAGCGGCCTGATCACGCCCTGAGGCGTGAGGTTCGCGCCGCTGGTGATCAGCGTGGTGATGCGCTCACACCGCGACGCGGCCAGCAGGCCCACGATGCCGCCGTCGGAGAACCCGTAGAACACCACGTCCCGCAGGTCCAGCGCTTCCAGAAAGGCGGTCATATCGTCCGCCATCTCTTCATAGTGCAGGATATCGGCCGGCGTGCTGGCGCCGTGGCCGCGGCTGTCCACCAGATAAACCGTGAAGTGCTCTTTTAAAAGCTCGGCCGCCTCGGCAAAGATGGTGTGGTCTTCCCCGTTGCCGTGCACCATCACGAGCGGCCGGCCGCTGCCCGCCGCTTCGTAATACAGGCGGATGCCGTTGACTTCCGCGAACATGCTCCCTTCCTTTCTGCAGGCGGCCGCCTGCCGTTTACGCCCGGCGCGCGGTAAGCGCCTCAAGCACCGTCAGCTCCTCCGGCGGCACCACCCGGCCGAAGCCGTTCAGTTTTCCCAGCCACACGGGCTTGTTCTTCCCGTGGTAGTCGCTGCCGCCGCTCACCAGCAGGTCATGCTCTCTGGCGGCCGCCAGCAGGCTTTCCACTTTTCCCTCGGGATAATGCGAATACCAGCACTCCAGCCCCCGGATGCCCTCCGAAAGCAGCAGCTGCAGCTGGCGCCGGAAGACGTCTTCCGGGATCTCTTTTTCATCCGTCCCACCGTACGGGTGCGCCCACACCGGGATGCCGCCGGCAGCCAGGATGCCCCGGATGGCAAAGCCTGCCTCCACGCGGTCCTGCGTCACCGGGCAGGGGTTGATGAACTTCGTGATGGCTTCGTTCTTGTCCGCCGCATAGCCTTTGCGGGCCAGGAGATTGCCCAGATGCGGCTTGCCCACGCTGCCGATGGACAGCAAATCTTCGATCTCCGCCTTTGTCAGCACGATGCCGTGCTCGCTGGCCAGCCACGCCACCCGCTGGTCGAATTTGGCCCGCCGGCGCCGGTGTCCCTCTTCCAGCACCTCCTGAAAGGCCGGGCAGTCCGGATCATAGGCGTAGCCGAGGATGTGGCATTTCTCCACCTCCGTGTAGCAAGACACCTCCACGCCGCGGACGTACGTCATGTCGGCCGGCACCAGCGCTTCCATGGCCAGCGCGCCGTCGATGGTGTCGTGGTCCGTCACGGAAAACGTGCGGATGCCCGCCGCGCGGACGTTTTCCAGCAGCACCGCGGGACTGTCCGTCCCGTCCGAAGCCGTGCTGTGCATGTGGAGGTCGACAGGGAAAACAGTCGGTTCAATGGGCATCTCTCATTTCCTCACAGAAGGTTTCAAACGCCAGCCGGTCACTGACCGACGGGAAGCTGTACTGCTGGATGTCTCCCTTGTCGCCCGTCCAGTACAGATACGTCCACGGGCCGGAATCCCCGCTTTCATCCGACACTTCGCGCTTCTCCACCGTTCCGCCTTCGATGGCCGCGAAGAACGCCTGCCACTCGTCTTCCGTCAGTTCCACGGTGCCGGTGACCGTCGTGTCCGCTTCGGAGGTCCACCCGTACTCGCCGGGCTTCTCGCGGGTCTCGTGGAAGAAGAAATGCGTGTCCCCTTCTTTGTAGAAACGGTAGCGCTGGTAGTGGGCGTTGTAGTTGATGTTCTCATAGGTAAAATAGAAATCGGTGATCTGGTCAGCCGTGATATCGCTGCCGACCGTGTACGCACTCTTTCCGCCGAAGATCTTTCCGAGCAGACTCATCATCACACCTCCGTTGCACCCTGCCAGGGGCAGGATCAGGATCAGGGCTGTCCAGACCGCCGCAAGCCGCCGCAGGATCTTCTTCTTCATCACTCCTCCCCGGATAATTCCTCATGTTCCACCAGCCGGAAGGTGACCGTTACGTCGCCCGCGCCGAAGACATCCAGCAACATCGGCCGGGTGACGGCCGGAATCTTCGCCAGGCGGGTGAAGTTCCAGGTGTTGGTATCGTAATACACGGTGATCTGATCGCCGTTGTAGAGGATCACATCGCCCGGCTCCGTGGTGATGGAGGTGTCGGTCCGGGTGACCTCCCACGGGAGGCTGCCCACTTTTTCAAAATTGCCGTAGTCGTGCAAACTGAGCGTCAGCGGGGCTTCCCGCAGGAACTCCGCAAACTCCTCCCAGGAGTCGTTCTCTTCCGGCCTGGCGTAAAAAACGGTCCCGTTGGCTTCGATCTCCAGCCACCTGGCCGGCACTTGGTCATTGAGGGGATCGAGTGTTCCCAGATGGGACAGCGTGACCCGCAGCTCCTCGTCCACCGACACCACGTACCACTTGTCATAATTGTCCGCGATGGGCGAGCGCGCCATGACGCTGAAGAGTGTCACGCCGGGCTTGTGGCCGGTAAAAGTGTAGACCATATCGTACCCCGCACCGTTCATCTTTTCATGATCCGGCTTCCGGTACTTCCGTTCACCACTGCACGTGACAACGGATTCATCGGCGATCACCTCCGTAAAGAGCGGGCCGCCGCCGTCAAACGAATCAAAGGACAGCGTTGTCTGTTTCATCTCGTTTCCCTCCTCTGTGGTGGGTTCTTCCGTGGCGGCCGGCGTCTCCGTCCAGTCATCATCAAACTCGGTGAAGGACTTCCCGCCGTCAAACGAATGGCAGTACAGCGAGTAACCGGCCGTGGGGTCTTTTACCTCATAGGCCGACCGGTCTTTCTTCAGATAGTCCCCGTACTCCTTCTCCAGATCCTTGATGACCGGGTAGGACAGAAAGACGTAGACGATGGTGCCGGTCTTCTCATCTGTCAGCGCATACTCCCAGGTACTGGCAAAACCGTCGATGGTCACGTAGGCCGGATACCGGTAGGAATCTTCATCGTACCGCACGGTGTTGGTGACGGATTCTTTCCCGTCGGAGATGACCGCCGTGATGCCCTGCAGACGGGTGATCTCTTTTTCATACTCGGCCCGCGGGTAGGTGTATTTCAGGATGATCGCGGCGTCCGTATCCATCAGGTTCGTGGTCAGTTCCAGGTGGTACTCCGCGTCCTCGCCCGGCAGTTCCTTCGGGAAGATATACAGGCCGGTGGAGAGGTCCCCGTGGTACCGGGCCACGATGGCGGCCGGATCATAGCGGGTCAGTTCCTCCGTCTTCTCTTTGGAAAGGCACCCCGTCAGCCCTCCGGCAAGCAGCACTGCCGTCAGCAGGGCCGCCAGAACACGCCGCATCAGCGAACCGTTTTTCATCATTTTGCGCTCCGTTTTACAGGCTTTCGCCCGTTTTTTCTTTCCACAGCGCGCGCACATATGCGGCGGCGCCAAGATACGTTTCCAGATCCGGCAGGTGCTCCAGCAGCACCGGCATATCCGCGTCCAGCCGGTCGATGGCGGACAGGTAGGCGAACAGATCCGCCTCACCCTGCCCGGCCGGCACCTCGTGGATGGCCACGGTCAGGCCCGGCTCCAGCAGGCAGTCCTTCAGGTGGCAGCTGCGGATCTGCGGGCCCAGCGTGTCAAACGCCCGCGCGATCAGCTCGTCCTGGTGCGTGTAGGTGTACGGATCCTTGATCCAGTTCAGGTAGTCCATGTGGACGGCAAAACCCTCCCGGTCCACGTCCGCCAGGAAGCGCGCGTACTGCTCCGGGGAGTCCGGCACCATCCACTGCATGGGCTCCAGCGTGAAGCGCGTGCGCACGGGCTTCACGGTATCGCACAGTTCCTGCACAAATGCTGCGTTTCTGCGGTACAGGTCTTCCGAGAAGTTCTCCCGGCAGCAGCCGCACCAGAAGCCGTGCGGGGCGCCCGACACGTTCACGCAGCACCGCGCTCCCACGTATTCGGCCAACCGCAGCTGCCCGAAGCACTTCTCCCGCGCAGCCGCCGCGCGCTCTTTATCCTCCTGCCACGGGCTGTCCCAGACGCCCACCTCGGCGATCAGGATATCGCGGTCTTTCGCCGCCTGCACGTAGGCATCGATCACGGCATCCGGTTCCCGGTAACTGACCGGAAAGCAGGCCGACCGAAAGCCGTGTTCCGCCAGGATATCGCCCCACTCTTCCGGGGTGCGGTGAGGGGGTGCATAGTTCAGTCCGAGCCGCATGATGTCTCCTTTCCGGCCAGGTCCCACAAGGCCTGGCCCGTCAGCCGGTACGTCGTCCACTCATCCATCGGCTGCGCGCCGAGGGACCGGTAGAGGCGGATGCTGGGCGTATTCCAGTCCAGGCAGGCCCACTCCAGCCGCCCGCAGCCGCGGTCGCAGGCGATCTTCGCCAGCTGCTTCAGCAGGCCGGTACCGTACCCCTTCCCGCGGTACTCCGGGAGTACGAACAGATCCTCCAGATAGATGCCCGCGCGGCCGAGGAAGGTGGAAAAGTTATGAAAGAACAGCGCGAAGCCCACTTCTTTTCCGTTCTCGCAGGCAAAGAGCACTTCGGCCTTTTTCTTCTCGAAGATCCACTCCCGCAGCAGCTCTTCGGTGGCCACCACTTCATCGGCCATCCCTTCGTAGACGGCCAGCTGCCGGATAAAAGAAAGGATCCGCGCGCAGTCGTTCTCGTTCGCGAAGCGGAAGGCCGGCTCCTCTTCCTGCGCCAGCGCCATGGCCAGCACCGACTGGCCTATGCGCAGGATCTTGTCATCGAGCACCGCAAAGACGATGCGCAGATCCGTCTCCGGCCGCTCCCGCAGAAAGTCCAGGCAGGCCGCGATAGCCTGCTCCCAGGCGCCCGGCACCGGGTACCCGTAGATACCCGCCGAGATCAGCGGAAAGCCGATGGTGTGGCACCCTTTTTCGGCCGCCACTTCAAGGGACCGCCTATAGGCACTGTACAGCTTCTCCGGCTCGCCCGCCTGCCCGCCGTACCACACCGGGCCGACCGCATGGATGATGTAGCGGACGTTCAGCCCGTACCCGTAGGTGGCCACGGCATCGCCGGTATCGCAGTGCCCGATGGCATCGCAGGCGGCCTGCAGTTTTCCGTAACCCGCCGCCCGGAAGATGGCGCCGCACACGCCGCCGCCCGCCAACAGATCCTCATTGGCTGCATTGACGATGGCGTCGGTCGACAGCTCCGTGATGCTGATCTTCTGAATGCTAAGGCACTCCCCCAGGATCTCCCTGTCCATAGCGCTTCCTCCCTGCCGTTACCCCCGGCTGACGATTCTGACAGTTACCTGCATCCCTTCTCTCATGTTATAATAAATCAACTTTGAACAAACGGCACTACCAATTCCGCCAGAAAGGAGACGTTTATGCAGCTTGACGAGCAGGATCTGAAGAAGGGGCTGAAATTCATTGTCGGCACCTGGGAGGTGGATTACGTGGTCAACGCCTGGTCCAACGACCTGGCCCACATTCCGGCCGCCGAATTCAAGAGCGAGGATGGCAACGACCTCTCCGCCATCTCCTACACGTTCTTTGAGGACCACACCATGGTCATGAAGAACGCCGCCAACGGCCGGGAGGTCTCCGGCACCTGGGAGCAGACGGGCTGGGCGGAATATCATTACACGCTGGAGGATTTCCTGAACCTCCCGGACGGCAACTTCCGCAAGGGTGCCGAAACGCTCAACCAGCGCGACGGGGACTGGCTGGTCTTCTCGCTGGGGTTCCTGGCCGTGGCCATGAAGAAGACCGCGGAAGGCACCGTCACGGAGGAGCCGGACATCGGCGACATCGAGATGTCCGAGGAGGATGCCACCAACATGGCCATCGTAGGCAAGTACGCGGCCGCGCAGACCATGGGCGTCATCGGGGATGACTTCGGCATCTATCCCGTGGAAAAGCTGATCGAAGCGCTGGATGCCAGAAAAGCCGCCGGCGAGATTGACGAGCACGAGTACGAGCAGTCTCTCATGGGCACCAAACTGGTGGTGGAATTCACCAGCGGCCACAAGGTGATCCAGTGGATGCCGCTGCCGCCTGGCGTGAGCGAGGCAGAGATCATGGCGGCGCTCGAAGCCGGCGCGATCGCGGACTTCAACGGGGAGGCGTTCGCCAAGGCCAAGCAGCCGTGGAAGTGCGTGAACGGCAAGTTCTACTATGACACCGGAGAACACCGCGAGGTGTTCGGCGAGGTGCAGTCCTCGTGGGACGAAGTAAAGTTCGACGAAGAAGGCCTGATGGACTTCGGCTACATGAAGCTGCGCAAGATCGAGGAATAATGATCCGAAACACAGACCGCCGCCTCCCGGAATGCCCGGGCAGGCGGCGGTTTTGGTATGCCTTATGAGATCGATCCTTATTCCTGCGACCCGCCGCGCACTTCGACGCCGGCCAGCCGCTCAAAGTACTTGACGATGCTGGCGTGGTCTTCGTCCGCCTGGCCGTTCACCCAGAGGTTCTGCATCACCTCGTAGAGCTGGGCCGAGAACGGCACCGGGATGACCATGTCTTTGGCGGTGGACAGCGCGTTGCCGATGTCCTTGCGGTTGATGCTGATCTTTCCGCCCGGCTTAAAGTTGCGGGCGCACATCATGGGCGCCTTGTCCTCGAGCACCCGCGAGCCCGCCAACCCGCCGCGGATGGCCTGATACACCTTCTCCGGGTCCGCGCCGCACTTCTGCGCGAACACGAAGGCCTCGCCGACCGCCGCGATGGTGAGGTTGACGATCATCTGGTTGGAGAGCTTGGCGATGGAGCCATGCCCGCACTCGCCGATGCGCACCGCGCTGCCGCCCATCTTCAGGAGGATGGGCTTCACGGCTTCAAAATCCTCCTCCGCGCCGCCGCACATGAACGAGAGCGTCCCGGCGATGGCGCCGGGCTCGCCGCCCGAGCAGGGGGCATCCACAAAGCGCACGCCCGTCTCCGCCAGCTTCGCCTGGCAGGTGCGGCTCTCGATGGGCGTCACGGAGCTCATATCGCACACCAGCGTGCCGGGCTTCATGAACGGAGCCACGCCGCCCTCCCCGAAGAGCACCTGCTGGACGATGGCGCCGGTGGGCAGCATGGTCAGCACCACCTCGCACTCCGTTCCGATCTCTTCATAGGTGGCTGCCCGCCCGCCGGCGGCGACCACTTTGGCCACGGCTTCTTTGCTCACATCGTTGACCAGCAGTTCACACCCTGCCTTCAAAAGGTTCGTGCTCATGGGCGCGCCCATGATGCCCAGGCCGATAAAACCGATCTTCATACCACTCCTTTTCCGGCCGCACAGACGGCCATGCATGGCCGGACTCCGCCGGCTGCCAACGCCCCCTTACTGCAGCAGTTCCGCCATCTCGCGCAGCGTTGTCACCTCGCCGGTGTTGCCCGGGAAGATGATGTACGGCAGCCCCGGATACTTGCTGCCTTCGCCCGTCAGCCACACCGGGATGCTGGGCATCACCTGCCCCAGCACCTCCGCCTTACGGATGCCGAGCGCCTTGACGGCGATGTCCGCCGACGTGATGCCGCCCTTCGAGATAAGAAACCGCGGCTTGACGGACAGTTTCCCGACCAGCGACTGCACCGCATCGGAGATCTGCACCTGCCGGGCCAGCACCTCCTCCGGCGTGCCCGAAGCCTTCAAAAACGTCCGCTTCGTGTAGCAGACCACCGTCTTACCGGCGCGGATGGCCTTCTCTTCTTCCGCCACACACCGGTCCACCTCGGCAGCCAGCGCCGCCGGGCCGTCCAGCACCTGATCGGAATCAAACGGCACTTCCACCAGGCCCGGAAGCGTGAGCAGGGCGTTCAGCTGGTCCGTGGTGCGCTGCATGTACGAACCCACCACGATAAGCCCCCCTTCTTCACAGCCCTCCGGCACGATCTCCTCCCGGGTGAGCAGCGGACGGTCCTTGATGCCGCCCATCACCCGCACCAGATCCGCCGCCGTGCGGATGCAGAAATGCTTTCCTTTGTTCATGGCGCGCAGCAGCGCGGCCGCAAACACCTTGACGTCGCAGTAGTCCACCGCGTTCACGGCAATCTTGCCGAAGTCGTGCAGCGCCATCAGCTGCGCTTCCACCGCATCCACATCGACCGCCCGCAGCACCTCAAGCGGCACGCACTGCACGCCCTCCGCCGGGTAGCGCCCGCCGGTCTTCTCTTCCACGTACCCCGGCAGATCCGAGTGGGTGTAGCCGAAGGCCGGATCCTTGGCAAACTCGGTCTCCGCCGCCGGCACCAGCACATCCCCCTGCTTCACGTAGTGGACGTTGTCGATGGTGAAGCGCCCGCCGTCCTTGAAGAAGAAGCAGAGCACCTCCCCGTCGATGCGGTAATCGTCCGTTTCAACCACGCTTTTGAGCACTTCGGTCTCCAGCGGATAGTGCCCACGCAGCGTCGAATCCGACCGGCTTAAGAACAGATACTCCGCGCCGGTCTTTGCGGCCGCGGCCGCCACCGAAGCGCCGATCTCCCGCAAAATGCTTTCCGCCTGTGCCGCCGGCATGGCGCGCGTGTTGGTCAGCACATAGAAAAGGCTGCGCGGGTCTCGGAGGGCTTCTTCCATGGCCTCCTCATCCCAGCGCGTGTACACCGGCACGTCGTGGACCGACTGGGTACCGGTGGGATCATCGTCCAGGACGATCAGCTTCACTTTGTTCTTCCGGATCTCGTCATCCAGCAGGGCTTCCACCCGGGGAAGGTCCGGAACGGGACAGGTTTTCAGTATGGATGCAGGCAGCATAGCAATACCTCCATAGTATCCGTAGTGTTTGTTATAATACCACGCCCGGCATATTCCGCCAGAGCCTGTCAAACAAACTTAGAAGCCATTGGTCCTGGTCCAGGTGACTGAACTATATAAAGATAACGGCGACCCCCCATTTTGCCTTCTTGTTGCCGCGTTATTTCGATTATAGGAGATAGCCATGGAGATGTAAAGCAGACAACGGCTGCTTAGCGACTCTCAGCATTCAGATAGGTTTCGTATAGGACCATCAGCAACAGGTAATACAGATCTTCTGCCGTATCGATCTCATGTATACTAGGTAACTGAAATCTGAAAACATCCCCCACTTGAAGGTTCTTCCTGATCGCATAGCAGGAGCCAATCACAAAGACAGCGGCTGCTATCATAACCACTGATTCATCACAATCAGTCATATTCAGTTCCCTCCACATAAGATTCATCGGAGGCTCAAGCTGATCCTTGTATTTCTCAACATTCTGGCAAAACACGTATTCATCGATCATTTCAATGATGTTATGTCGATAACCCTGAACCAAACTCATAAGTGGCAACCGTATAACCGGTTCAAACATTGGACGATTCACTTCTCTCACAGACTGCCCGGCAAGATCAATCAATCCGGGGGTGTATTGAAGGAAAACATAGAAATAGCGTTCGTCTCCCAAGCGGTATTTCTTATAGTCTTCCTTAAAGTATGAGAGATAACTCCAAAAAACCTTTTCGTCATTCACCTCTATGAGCGGGATCTTATTGATTTGAAGGATTCTGTTTTGAACTCTTGACATCAGGCTGCAGTATTCAGAATACAATTCCCGTTCGTGTTGATGCATCGGGTTATCATTTCAATGGGACTACCGGAAAAATGACTTCTTTTCCGAATATGTCACTGATTTATGATATACTCAGAAGCAGAACACTCCAGCTGGATCTGCGGGAGCATCCGACATTCCAACTTAATGGTAAGCGTCTGAAAGAGGTGCGGAACAAGATTGGCAGCCGCACGGCAACCCGTCAGGAATACAAACAGTATACGCATTCTCAACGCCTGATCAAACGGCGAAAAACCGGCATCCGTCAATTCTGGATTCAAGAGCGCAAACGGATCATGAATGGTAAAACGACAACCCGGGCGTGGTCTGCAGAACAGACCCGAGCAATCCTCGAGCATAGGCTTCCTCAGTATAAGGGGCATTCGATCGCCGGGCATCACATTTACAGTGTACTGAAATACCCACACTTGGCTAACCGGGGAGAAGTCATCTATCCTGTAACATTTCGGGAACACTTTTGGGGATGGCATGGCGGTAGTTTCAAGCGGAGTCTCCCGGGAATCCCGTTTCACGACATCAAAGACTTTTAAAGGAGAATGATATATGGAAAACACAATAGGTTTGAAAGTGATTCCGGCATGTGTATCTGCTGCATGCATCCAGATTTTCCGTAAGCACTCAGTGCTGACACTTCGTGAGATACGAGAGCGGATTCTAAATGAAGACTATGTGCTGCTCTACTCCATACTGGATGAAGATGGTATCGGAACACTTTTGCATTGCTATCATCAACTGGAAGAACAAGGTATCCACTCACAGATATTCGAGGATGGAGAACCCGCAGATGTCTCTCTGATCCATAACCTGAAAAAGATATATGAGGA
This sequence comes from uncultured Lachnospiraceae bacterium, assembly GCA_946405185.1. GTDB lineage: Bacteria > Bacillota > Clostridia > Lachnospirales > Lachnospiraceae > CAKQHB01. Next base: position 19,629 of record CAMJGH010000016.1, on the reverse strand, counting down.
GATTTCTGACGAGGTTGACTCAGAAGACGAATAAAAAGCCATTCACTACTACAGAGTGATGCGAAAAGAACGCCCCCGGCTTTCGCCGGGGGCGTCGGTACCCGTCAGACTGTCATCTCACGGTGCTGCGGATCACTCCCAGCCCGGGATGCCCTTCTGCTGGGCGTCGATGGCGTTGTCATCCTCGATCTGCTTGCAGGCATCGTCAACGGTGATATCCTGTGCGCAGAGGGCCTGGGTGATGTTCATCATGTTCGCACCCTTGATCGGGCAGAAGTACTCAAGGCAAGGGGAGGACGCTTCGGTAACCCAGTTCTGAGCGGTGATGATGGCCGGAGCCAGTTCAAGGCCGGACAGGTCGATGTTGTTCAGAGCGAAGGTTCCCTTCGGCGTGGTGATCTCGGTGTAGGCATCGATGCCTTCCTGAGAGGTCAGGAACTCAAACAGCTTGAGGGCCAGCGGCAGGTTCTTGGCGTTCTTGTTGATGGCATAGCCGGCAGGCATCCAGCAGGAAATGCCGCGCTTGTTGGGATCCTTGTCGGGCAGCGGGAAGAAATCAACATCGTTGATCTTGTCCGGGCAGACACCCTCCATGGTGGAGATGATGTTGGTACGGATGACCATCATCGCGGCATCGCCGTCGCCGAGCATCTGAGCGCACTCTTCCATGCCGGTCGCGAGGAAGTCCTCGTTGAGGTAAGGATACATGTCATACAGCTTCTGCAGGCTGTACACGAACGCTTCGGACTCGTGCAGTTCGATCTTGCGGGTGGTGTAGTCCTCCGCGAAGTTCGGGTTTTCCTGCTGCACGTAGAAGTAGCCCATCAGGTAAGGGATCTGGGTGTTGGAAGCCTTGACGTAAGGAGCGGCAACCGGGATCTTGCCGGCATCCTTGATCTTCTGGCAGGTAGCCAGGAAGTCATCCCAGGTCAGGGGGATATCCAGGCCGAGTTCCTCGAACACTTTCTTGTTGTACAGGACGCCGGCGGCATTGGAGGTGTCGGCCGGGGCCATGAACACGTGCCCGTTGTACTGAGAGGACTGGATGGCGCGGTAGCCTTCGGAGATCTGGTCGATCCACGGCTCGCCCTCGATGGCGTAGCAGTTGGTCTCGGGATCCAGAGCCGTCAGCCAGGAACCGACGTTGTAGTTGAACACGTCCGTCAGGGAATCCGTGGCGATGGCGGTGCGGATGTAGGCGCCGTCAGAATCGTTGGCGGCCATCGTCAGGTCGATGGTGCAGCCGTACTTCTCCTGGAACTTGTCCAACTGGTTCATGATGGCGTCCTGCGCGTAGTTGTCGCCGGTGGTGAACGTCATCGTGAAGCTCTGGCCGGCGAATTCATTGCCGGGGGCTTCGGTGCTGGCAGGGGCTTCGCTGCTGCTGCCGGGGGCCTGCGTGGCGCCGGGAGCCTGCGTATTGGCGGGCGCCTCGGAGCTGCTCTGGCCACCGCCGCCACCGCAGCCTGCCAGAGACAGGACCATGACCGCAGCCAGTGCCAATGCTAAGATCTTCTTCATGTCTCTTCCTCCTTTATGATCGTCCTTTTGGGACCTTTTCTCCAGTGTAGGAAATCCGCTCTCCGGTTTACATGGTCAAACCGTTACTGTGATTTGTAAAAAACGATACCGGACCGGAGCCGTTCTATTCACTGCCGTCCTTCCCCTGTGCCTGGTTCCGGTAATCCCGCGGGTACTGCCCCGTGATGCGGTGGAACACCGTGGAGAAGTAGAGCTGCTCGTAGCCCACGCGCTCCGCCACATCCTTGATCATGATCTGCGGATCGCCGGCAATGAGCTTCTTGGCCGTATCGATCTTCAGCGTGGTCACGTAATCCTTATAGGAGCCGCCGTAGTAGGTGCGGAAGAGCTTGCTGACGTACGGCTGGCTGATGCCATAGAGGTCCCCGATCTCCTGCAGGGAGTAGTTCTTGTCGATATGGTCCTGCAGGAAATCCGTGATCTGTTCGAACAGCCGGTGAGACTGCTTCTGGCTGCGGTTGCGCTCTTCCAGGCTCTTGTCGATGAGCGGCGTCAGGAAGCGCTCGATCTGCCCGGCAGCCTCCGCGTAGGAATCCGCCGTGTAGAGCGCGTGCATGCAGGCCTTGACTTCGGCGCGCTCCGCGTCCGCGTAGGCACCCGACAGCGCGATCAGCCGGTCCATATACGGCAGCAGGCAGTGGCGCATGGCAAAGATGGGCGCCTTCTCCTTCTCCCACTGCGCGAACGCGTCCCGCAGGGAGTTCACGCAGTCGCTGGCGTAGCGCTGCATGAGCGACTCGCCGAGCCGGTCGCTCATCCGCTTCACCTCATCGCCCGGCACCGGGTAGGGGCTGTCCGGGTCGTAGGAGGCCGCCCGCCGCACCCCGGGGACCAGCCGGTTGATGCCGTTCATGTACATGCGGTCCACCGCGCGGTAGAAGTCATCGCCCGGCAGCGGTGCCTCAGCCCGGTACACGAGGGCTGTTTTCGTGCCGGACAGGGCTGTCATGGCCGGCCCTTCCCACGCGGCCGTTCCCTCCCTGTCCGAAGGGGATTCCAGGCCTTTGGCCACCACCACCGTATGACGGTGCGGCAGGATCAGCGCGCCCTCGCCGGCAAAGCGCCTGCGGCAGGCCAGAAGCGTCTCCTCCCGGCTCTTGAAGCCGAAGAGCATCAGCACCTGCGCGTACGGCGACCGCAATATGTCCTCCCCCTCCGCGAAGCGCTCGCCAAGCCGCGCGGCCTCGCGCAGATACTCTTTATCGTGGCTGGCCAGGCTGTCCGCCGTGGCATCGTAGAGCGCCTGCAGGGCGCTCTTTAGTTCGTCCACGCTGATGGGCTTGAGAAGATACCGGATGACGCGCAGCTGTACGGCTTCCCGGGCGTACTCGAACGAATCGTACCCGCTGACGATCACCGTGTGCAGCGACGGATTGACCGCGGCGATGCGCCGCAGCATGTCCAGCCCGTCGATGCCGCCCAGACGGATGTCCGACACCAGCGCCTGCACCTGCTTCAGCACCGGGCTTTCCAGCAGTTCCTCCGCGCTCTCAAAGCAGCCCAGCACGTCAAACAGCCCGGTGTCCCGCACCACGCGCTCCACAAACCGCGCGGCGTACGGTTCGTCTTCCACGATCGCGATGTTAAACCGGCTCATCGGGCTCCTCCTCTTCCCGGACGGCAGGGCCGCCCAGCACCAGCGTGCAGCCGCCCATCTCGCCCGAAATGAACTGATAGAACAGTTTTCCTCCAAAATAAATGTGCATCCGCAGCAGCGTGTTCTTGATGCCGATGCGTCCGCGGTCCACGCGGCCAGCACCCGGCTTCTCCAGCTCCTCGCTCTCCACAAGGCCGTTGAGCATCTCGATCTGATCCGGTGTCATGCCGCGGCCGTCGTCGCGGATGACGATCTTCCACCCGTCATCATCGCTGTAAGCCCCCAGCCAGATATTGACCACGCGGTGCTCCGCGTCGAAGGCGTGCTCAAAGATGTTCTCCACGAACGGCTGCAGCGTGAAGCGCGGCAGCAGGCAGTCGGAGAGGCTGTCTTCCAGGCTGATCTCGTAGCGCACCCGGGATTCAAAGCGCATCTGCATCAGATGCAGATACGTTTCCATGATGGCAAACTCGTCCCGGAACGTACTCTCCAGCCGGGAGTCACTCAAGGAATACCGCAGGATCCCCGCCGTGGAACGGCAGGCGTCGTAGACATCGTCCGCGCCTTTCTCCATGCCCATGATGCCGATCATGTTCAGCGTGTTGTAGATGAAATGCGGATTGATCTGATACTGAAGGAACTGATACCGCTGCGCCTCGCGCTGTTCGACCAGGGCGATCTTTTCGTCCATGGCCTCGCGCAGGCGCCCCGTCATGCGCGCGTACTCGCTGCCGAGATACGCGATCTCGTCTTCCGGATGGTCGGTCACGAGCGCCTGCAGGGCTTCCTGATCGTCCGAGGTGGTGGACCGCACCGTCTCGGTGAGCTTCGCGATCGGCCGGGCGATCCGGTGGGAGATCAGGAAGGCCAGCCCGATGACGGCGGCGGTGAGCACGCCGACCACCAGAAAGACCGGCGCCATGGCCCGCCGGATCTCACGGGTGATGAGCCGGTAGGGATAGAGACAGACGGTCTCCGTACCCGAGACGGCACTCTCCCGGACGCTCACGACATACCGTGTGCCGTCTTCATCCCGGATGACCGGAATGGCTTTCCCGCGGACTTCCTCCACCTTCTCCCGGGAAGGGGAGAACCAGTCCTCGCTCTGATAGATGCACACGCCTTCCTCGTTGAAGACCGCAAAGACACCCTCCTGGCTTCTGACCGCCGAAAAGATGTCGTGACTGTCGTCGATGTGGGATTCCAGGATCAGATACCCCATCGGCTCACGCGGGGAGCGGATCCGCAGGATCATGCCGAACTCCTTGCCGGTGTCCCCCAGAAACGACAGGCCCGACAGATCCGTAAACACGGGGTTGCGGGCCGTACTCACCAGTTTCCCGCAGGCCTGCGCCTCTTCGGGCGTGATCGACAGCGCCCGCCGCGGGCGGTACTGCAGATCCCGCGCACTGAAATACGTGCCGCCCGTATCCACGTACGTAATGTCCAGACCGTCCCGCAGCAGGCGGTTGTAGACAAGCTTCACGACGACCAGGTCGTAGGCGGCGGAGAAGATGCCGGGCATCTGCCGGTTGAAATGGATCTGGCTGACCGCCTCGTAGAAATCCATGTCGATGACATCGCTGAGGGCGATGTAGGACAGCGACTCATAGAGATCATCCACGTAGAGGGACAGGATCTCGGTGGAATTGTCCATGTCGCGCACGGTGCGCTGCGGCACGCTCCGTCCGACGGCGATGGTATAGGCAGCAAAAATAAGCAGCGTCACTGCGATGAGTGCCCCTGCCAGCGGGATCAGCACCTGCTGAAAGAAACTCCGTCTTCTCCTGCTTTTCATTCCCCCGGTGCGGGCCCGGCGGAGCAGACGCCCCGCCGGGCTTCCTTTTGTTATTACGCCTGCAGGCAGCGGATGATCGGCTGGACCATCACGCCGGTATCCCGCAGCTGGTAGACATACGTCCACGCACTGCCCGTCGTGCGGTAGGATTTCGGCCCGAAGTAGACTTCACGCCGGTTGCAGTTGTGCAGCTGGCCGAAGGTGTTGTAGCGGTTGCCGTAGAGCGTGATGCGCACCTCATGCTTACCGGGTGCGGCGTCAAACCGCGCGCGGTACGGAGCGGCGTAGACATCCTTCTCACAGCCATCCACCGCGATGGTCAGAAGCGCCCCCTTGTACTCGGACACCTCGATCTCCACGGCCGAGCCGCAGGTTTCCGCCTCAAACACGTAGGTGAGATTGCCGCCGTAGAAGGCCAGTCCCTGCGTCTGGATGCCGCCGAAGCCGATGGTTTCCGGCTTCTTTGTGATGATGGCGGTATCGCCCGTCACGCGGACGCCGAAATCACCCAGCAGGTAGACATTCTCAATGTTCACGGCCTCGCCGTACGGCAGGCGGATATAGAGCGTGTTCTCGCCTTCTTTCAGCGCGCCGATGATCTCCTTGTGGATGTCGCGGTCCACGTAGTAAGCATCCCACGCCATCGGCACGGCGTTCCCGTTGAAGACCAGTTCCGTACCCTTGGGACCTTCAAACGCCGCCGAGACCAGCCGGCCGCCGATCTCGGAGGTGAAGGAGAAGGACAGCTCCACCTCGTGCTCCGGATCCCGCAGGGGCTTCAGCCACGGCTGCAGGAAGCTCTCCGTGCGCAGCTGGTAGCCGCAGGCCGCGCGGATGGCATCGTCCAGTTTCAGCATGTCTTCCGCCGGCTGCCACTCGCCGCCGTCCAGGCGCCACCGGGCGCGGTCCAGCACGCAGACGTTCTCTTCTGCCAGTTCACAGGATACCACACCCGGAGCGTATTTCCAACCGATGATATGGTCTTTCTCCGGTGCCGGCGCCGGCTTCTCCTCTTCCGGGGCGGAGAGTTTCACCAGCAGCGAATCCTGCGGATAGAACTTGTACGGGATGCAGGTGCACCCATCCTGGCGGCAGACCGCCATGGGCTTCACCTCGCCGGTGGCCGTATCGTACTCTTCCGCCGACCACTCTCCCTTCACGCAGATGGTGACGGGAACGCCGGCGTCCATCGGCTGCCAGTGGCTGGTCTCCACACGGTCATCCTTCTTGCCGTTGACGATGAACAGCCACTCGCTGCCGCCGTCTTCGCGCAGCTGGTACATCAGCCGCTCCGCCGGCAGGCCCGTGGCGTCCTCGGTGATGCCCACTTCGCGGACATCCTTCAGGCGGGCCAGCATCTCATCCTTGTCAAAGCCGACCGTCTCGCAGGAGGCGGCAAACGCCTTCACCTCATCCGACGGCGCGCCGTCCACATACGAAGGCTGCAGGCCGACAAACAGCACCTTGCCGCCGGCTTCCCGGAAGGCTTTCAGCATGTCCAGCGTGCTGCGGCGCATGGTGACGGATTCCGGCACCACCACGGCGTCGTAGGCCATCTGCCCCACGTGAAGCTTCCCGTCCGCGCAGCCGCCGCCGATCTCCGGCAGGATGGCCTCGCACAGGAAGTCGAAATCGTACTGCGAGAACAGCAGCCAGTCGATGATGGTCAGGTAGTTTTCGGACAGGCGCTTCTTGATGGCGGCGTTGTGGTCGTCCGGCCCGATGACCATCCAGTAGCTCTCCACCGGGTGCAGCAGCGCCACGCGCTCCACGGCTTTGCCGCGCGTCATGGCGGTGTTCACGCGGGCAAAATGATCCTCGATCAGCGGGTACTTCTTATACCACGGCGAGTGCTGGTCGATGGCCGCCGGATAGTCGCGCTTGCTCTCGCCGGCCATGCTCATCCAGGCCAGATGCGGCACGCGCAGGGTGATGCCCAGCGCCGCCTGCCAGTCGCCCTGGTGCTTGTGGCCGCGGAAGTCAAAGTCCCAGTTGGTCACGCCGTACAGCTCGCTCATGGCGCCCACGCGCCCGTACTGGTGCGCGATGGACTGCGCCTGCTTGGCGGTCATGTACTCGTGGCGGTCCGCCAGGATGTCGATGCCCGGCAGCATGAAGCGCGACAGCGCGCGCATGGAATCCCCGACGCTCTCCGCCTGCGAATCCAGCTCGCCCTCCAGCAGCAGATGCCCGGTGTTGATGAGACCGTGCGCCTCGCACCATCTGGCGATCACGCCGCCGTAGTTGTCCGCAAACAGCCCGGCCGCCATCTCGTGGAAGGCGTAGCGCAGCGGCGAGTAGGCGCCGCCCGGCAGGTCAAAGACGATCTCCGGCACCGAGGCGAACAGATCCTTTCCGGTGCGGGCGGCAAAGATCTCATTCATGGCCGCCGTGTACGGCAGGCCCACGCTGCGCGAGGTGCGGCTGTCGGCCAGCGACTCGCTGCGGAAGTGGCTGGGCTCATCCGTAAAGATGGAAGGGATGCTCTTTCCGAACTTGTCCCCGAGTTTCTCATAGTACTTCTCGTGGGTGACTTCCAGGAACTTCTCCGTGGCTTTGGCGTTCATGGTGTCCACGTAGGGCTGGCCGTCAAACCACGGCGTCTTCTCCATGACCACTTCGTATAGATACCAGGTGTTCTCACCGGCGTCCTCTCCGTCCGCCAGCAGGCGGCTGCCGGCCAGGTATCCCGCCTCGTCCAGGCAGACTTCACAGCGGCAGAGCATCCGGCACTCACCGTTTTTGGTGATGCGCCCGGACGGCGGCAGATGGCGGTCCAGAAAACCGTCTTCATGATAGTCTTTGGAGAACAGCAGATACCGGATGGCGAAGTCCGGGTTGCAGGTCACGCGGCCGCCGCCCACGCCGGAGGGCCACTTGTCCTCATCGTACAGGTAGGTAAACATCCCTTTTTCGGCGGCGTAGGCCTCGCACCTGGCTACCAGATCCAGGAACTCCTCGCCCAGATACTCCGTGGCCAGGCCGATGCGGGCGTGGATGTGAAACCCGCCGAAGCCCATCTCGTGCATCACATCGATCTGTTCCTTCAGCTTCTCCCACTCCAGCTTCCCGTTCCAGCTCCAGAACGGAGCGCCGCGGTAGGCAGCGTGAGGGGCGGCAAACTCTTCCGCGGAAAACGGAACGAAGCTCAGTTCATACATGTCAGACTCTCTTTCCGGGCCACTGCCCTATGCAAAGACATGGCCGGGGAATCTCCCCGGCCGATGCCCGATAACCATGTGATCAGCCTTTGACGGCACCCATCGTCACGCCTTCCATGATCTGCTTGTTCAGGAGCAGGAACAGAAGGACCGGCGGGATGCAGACCAGCAGCACGGCCGTAAACAGGCGGCCGTAGTCCGTCACGAAGGTGGACTGGAACAGATAGATGGTCAGCTGCACCGTGGACGACTTGGAGCCCTGCAGGAAGTACATCGGGTTCGTGAAGTCATTGTAGACCACGAGCGAACGCAGGATGATGATGGCCGAGGTGATGGGCTTCATCAGCGGGAAGGCCACCCGGAAGAACAGCTGCAGCGGGCCGCACCCGTCGATGATGGCGGCCTCGTCAATCTCGCGCGGGAGGTTGTTGCAGAAGTCCTTGTACAGCATGCACGAGAACGGGAAGATCAGTGCCACCTCCACGAGCACGATGCCGGGAATGGTGTTGTTCAGGTGCAGGGTGCGCAGCACCCAGAAGGTGGGGACCACCGCCAGCGGCGTGGTCAGGCCGGCCAGCACGATCTTGTCCGACCATTTGGTGATGAAGCCGCCGCGGCGCTGCATGATCCACGCGGCCATGGACGCCACGAAGATGACCATGATGATGGAGAGCACCGTGATGGTGACGGAGTTGAAGAACGACCTCAGGAACACGCGGTTGTTGAAATTCCAGACATACTTGAGGTTGTCTATGAACGCCCACTCCTTCGGCAGCTTCAGGTTCAGCTGGGCCGCTTCGGCGCGGGTCTTGCACGCATTGATGATGGCAAAGTAGTAGACCACCCAGTGTGTAATGCCGGTCACCAGAATGGCGAGCACTTCGCCGAGGATACTCCATACAGACCGTCTCTTAACCATTACAATTCCACCGTTTTCTTTGAGATGTAGCTGTTAAGCGGGAAGATGATCGCGCAGACGATGATGAACATCAGCACGTTGCCCGCAGTTGCCAGGCCGTACGAGGAACGGGCGAACAGTTTGTAGATGACCGTTCCGAGGATCTCCGTGGAGTACCCGGGCCCGCCGGAGGTCATGGTCCACAGAAGTTCGTAGGATTTCAGACCGCCGATAAGAGAGAGCGTCAGCACCGAGTTGATGGACGGCACCAGAAGCGGTAAGGTGATCTTGGTAAACTGTTTCCACCCCGTCGCCCCGTCAATGGCGGCCGCCTCGTAATAGTCTTTCGAGATAGCCCCGAGGCCGGAGAGGTAGATGACCATGGCGGTGCCGAGGCCGCGCCACACATCGACAAACATGACGCTGCCGAGCGCCATGTTCTTGTCTGTGAGGAATTTGTAAGTGGGAAGGCCCAGCACGCGGAGCGCCTGGTTGATCAGACCCTTGGAGGGGTGCATCAGCTGGGTGAAGGTGATGCCCACGGCCACGGTACTGAGGATGCAGGAGGAATAGATCAGGCTCTTCAGGTACGTGCGGCTTTTGATCTTCTCATTGGAAAGGATCACCGCGATGGCGAGGGCCAGTATCACCTTGCAGACGCAGGTAATGATGGCATAGACGAGTGTGTGGGGGATGGCGGTGCGTGTGGACGGCTGGGTCAGGAAGGTCTTGAAGTTGTCCAGGCCGATGAACTCCACGTGCAGCAGGTCCCACCGGGTGAGTGAAAAGTAGAACGACACGACCGTCGGCAGCACGAAGATGATGCCGTAGACGAGCATGCCGGGGATCAGCAGGCCGTGTGAATAGCTTTTGCTGATCATTTTGTTTTCCGCTGTGTTCATGTTCCCCTTTGCCTCCTTTAGCCATCAGTCTAGCAAAACGGAAGGCGGCTCTACATAGGTTTTCGGATACTCTTTTTTGAAAATCACAAAAACGTCCGGCTCCTTCTCTCCCACGCCCGCTGAAAGCGCTTTCTTTCCCGCCTTTCCGGGAAAACCTTTGCTTGCGTATCGGCGTCTTTGCGATTATACTGAGTCTTTGAATCCGGAAAGGGAGGATCATGTTTCCTATGAAACTGACAACGGTAAGAGAACTGTTTGAAAAGACAGACGCGTATATCGGTCAGACCGTCTCGGTGGGCGGCTGGCTGCGTTCGGTCCGCGACTCCAAGTCGTTCGGCTTCCTGGTCATCCACGACGGCAGCTGCTTCAACACGCTGCAGGCGGTCTATCACGACACCATGGAGAATTTCGCCGAGGTAGGCAAGCTCAACGTCGGCGCTTCGGTCATCGTCACCGGCACGCTTGTGGCCACGCCGGAAGCTAAGCAGCCGTTTGAGATCCAGGCGGAGGCCGTGGAGATCACCGGCACGTCCACGCCGGACTACCCGCTGCAGAAGAAGCGCCACACCATGGAATTCCTGCGCACCATCCCGCACCTGCGCGCCCGCACCAACGTGTTCCAGGCGGTCTTCCGCGTGCGGTCGCTGGCGGCTTTTGCCATCCACCAGTTCTTCCAGGAGCGCGGCTTTGTCTATGTGCACACGCCCATCATCACGTCGTCCGATGCCGAAGGCGCCGGCGAGATGTTCCGCGTGACCACCATCGACCCGGCTGACCCGCCTCTCGCGGAGGATGGTTCCGTGGACTTTTCGCAGGATTTCTTCGGCAAGTCCACCAACCTGACCGTCTCCGGACAGCTGAATGTGGAGACCTACTGCATGGCGTTCCGCAACGTCTACACCTTCGGTCCCACCTTCCGCGCCGAGAATTCCAACACCACCCGCCACGCCGCGGAGTTCTGGATGATCGAGCCGGAGCTGGCCTTTGCGGATCTGGCCGCGGATATGGAAAACGCCGAGGCCATGATCAAGTATGTCATCAGCTACGTGCTGGAGCATGCGCCGGAGGAGATGGCCTTCTTCAACCAGTTTGTGGACAAGGGGCTTCTTGAGCGCCTCACCCACGTGCGGGATTCCGAGTTCGGCCGCGTCACTTACACGGAGGCGGTGGACATCCTCATGAAGAACAACGACAAGTTTGACTACAAGGTGAGCTGGGGGTGCGACCTGCAGACGGAGCACGAGCGGTTCCTCACCGAGGAGGTCTTCAAGCGTCCGGTCTTCGTGACGGACTACCCGAAGGAGATCAAGGCTTTCTATATGAAGCAGAATCCGGACGGCAAGACGGTCGCCGCCATGGACTGCCTGGTGCCGGGCATCGGCGAGATCATCGGCGGCAGCCAGCGCGAGGAGGACTACGGCAAGCTGATCACGCGCATGAAAGAGCTGAACATGCCGCTGGATGAATACAGCTTCTACACGGATCTGCGCAAGTACGGCAGCGTGCCGCACGCCGGGTATGGGCTTGGATTCGAGCGGTGCGTGATGTATCTTACCGGAATCGGAAACATCCGCGACGCGGTGCCGTTCCCGAGGACGGTAGGGAACTGCGAACTGTAATGAGCCACGCACAGACAAAGCAGAACTGACTGCTCCTGCTTGCAGGAAAGCAGGCAGTTTCTGCTTTGTCTGTATGCGGCGAATGCCGCGATGAATAAAATGCCGACCGCAGGGAGGCATTTTATGAATGTGCGTGGCTGACAGCAGCCGCGTCGGTATACCCTTTTCAGGGACGCTCCCGCTCCCCAGCTCAAGGCAGCGGTACTAGAACTCGCTTGCATCTACGATGCTGCGCTCGTTAAGTACCGGCCTTCGCTGAGGGCCCTGAAAAGGGTATTTCCTCCTCCGCCGGCCGGTTAATCTCTGCCACTGCACATTCAGTTGCCATTATTTTGCAGGAGCACCATTTCCCCGTCCCGCGGGAACGACCGCGTCGAAGGACTGCATCAAGTGCGGCAAGTGCGAGCGCATCTGCCCGCAGCACATCGCCATCCGCGACTACCTCGCGAAATTCGCCGACCTCTACAAAGACCTCGAAGAGAAATTCGCGTAATCGTCACCGGCGGACAAGCCTCACTCGGCAGCAGCTACTCCCTCGCCTCCACGACCCGTCTGCAGCGGTCGGGGAAACCTCGGCGGCAGCTGCAAAGGAGTCGGTCCTGCACCCTGACGGCGGATCAGAGCACGCCCTTAGCGCAGGTGAAATCCACTGCCTACGGAATCCACATCGGATACAGCAATAATAAGACCTTCCCGACGGAGACTCGTTTTGCGAGGCTCCCAAAGGGAAGGTCTTGCTGTATCCGATGTGAGATGGAGTTGGCAGTTAGATCACCGGAGCGTAGTGCTCAGCCGGAACGGGTGCTGACCGACGACGACTGCTGCCGGAGCAACTCTCCGGAATGGGTGAGGAGGCGTTGACGGCAGAGGCTGATGCGACAACGTCACCTGTTCTTACTTTTCTTCTTTCCCGCTCCCCATCTTCGACGTATCCCCCAGCACCACATGCGTCGGCTCGTTGATATCCATCACGATGTGCACCGGCTCTTCTTCCGCCGGCTTGCCGTCTGCCGGGCCGTCCCCGAACCCCTGGTCCGGGTCCTTCAGCTGATTGACTTCCTTCAGTTCGTCCGGAATGTACTTGTCAAAGATGACCACCAGCATCTTGCTGTTCACGTAGGCGACCACGCCCATGGCCATGAGCACAAACGGCGGATAGAAGTAGATCACGATGAGCGCCACGGCGCTCACCAGCAGCATCAGCACCGTGTAGCCGAAGTGCCGGATAGACAGAAACAATCCGAACATGAAATAGCGCTTCACCGTCTGGACAAACTTGGCCAGCAGCGCGTAGATGTACTGCGAGACCATGGCCCAGATGATGAAGAAGATCAGGCTGGCCCACCACAGGAGGCTGGCGATCTGCCCGGTGGCGTCTTTGTAGAACGTGAGGTCAAACAGCAAGATGGCACCCAACAGCGTCATGATCACGCCGATGATCATGCCCTGCTTTAAATTTTCCTTGAACGACTTAAAATATTGCTTGAATACTGAGCCTTCAAGATCACGCACCAATTTCAGCATCACGTAATACATGGCCGTGGTGGCCGGTCCGATGGTGACGATGGGAATGCAGCAGACAAGCCACACCACCGTCAGCATGATCATATCGCCCAATTTGGACATAAACCGCCAGAACGGATTATCCAGATTAAACAGCGCGCTCATAACATACCTCCCGCGTTCAGACGAACAGCATTTATTATAACGGGAATCACGGTTTTTGCAAATCCCCTCTCCCTTTTTCACAAATTTTTCACAACCGCCGGAAGCCCGCTTGACAGAGGTTGACCAGTTTTGATATATTCGGACTCAGATACCGCACCGAAGGTGCGGGCAGCATCTGCCTAGGGGGCAGTCAAAATGAAAGGGAGGTATTCCTCATGAAGCGTCTCATCTCTGCCATGCTTGTGCTTGTCATGGTCATCGGCATGCTGGGTCTGACCGCCTGCGGCGGCAGCAACAGCGGAAGCGGCAACAAGACCGTTTACAAGATCAAGCTCCATCACGACCTTGCCGAAGGTACCGCACAGGACCTCGGCGCCAAGAAGTTCAAAGAACTTGTTGAAAAGGCATCCAACGGCCAGATCGAAGTCACGATCTACGCCAACAACACCCTCGGCAACGACACCGAAGCCGCCGAGATGATGCAGACCGGTTCCCTGGAAGCCGCCCTGCTGCCGACCGCCAAGCTCTCCGGTTTCTCCAAGAGCCTGCAGGTCATCGACATGCCTTACATGTTCACCAGCCGCGAAGCCCTCTACGGCACGCTGGATGACGAGCAGTTCAAGAAAGCCATGTTCGATCCGATGGAAGAGATCGGTTTCCACGGCATCAACTTCTGGGAGTCCGGCTACAAGCAGTTCACCGCCAACACCCCCACCACCAAGCCGGAAGACTTTGTCGGCCTGAACTTCCGCACCATGGAGTCCCCGCTGATCATCGCCCAGTTCAAGGCCCTCGGCGCCAACCCCATCCCGATCGACTTCGGCGAGACCTACAACGCCCTGCAGCAGGGTACCGTCGATGGCGAGGAGAACCCGTTAGTCTCCATCGTCAACATGAAGTTCTACGAAGTGCAGGACTACTGCGTCATCTCCAATCACGCCTACCTCGGCTACGCCTTCCTGTTCTCCAAGACCTACTGGGACAAGCTCCCGGCCGACCTGCAGGAGATCATCAACAAGGCCGCCGACGAAGCCGTTCAGTTTGAGCGTCAGACCACCATCGACAACGAAGCCGCCCTCATCAAGACCATCGAGGATTCCGGCACGACCGTTATCTACATGACCGACGAAGAGACCGCTGTCATGGCGGATGTCATGAAGCCGGTGCACGAAGAATTCCGCGATGTCGTGGGTTCCGATATTCTGGATCTGACCTACCAGCTGGCCGAGAAGTACGGCAAGAAGTGATCCCGCCTCTGCAAAGGACTCTTTCTGCGATGCAGAGAGAGTCCTTCTTTTTCCCGGTAACCTGACAACCACGTTCTGACAAAGGAGAAACGGTTTTGTTTAAGGCAATCGACAAAGCCCTGGCCGCCTTCGAGAACTTTGTGATCACGCTCGGCATCTTCGCCACCACGTTCGTGCTGTTTGCCAACGTCATCGCTCGTGTTTTCAAATACGGTTTTCCGTGGGCTTATGAGTTTTCCCAGTATGCCATCGTCTGGATCGTCATGGCCGGCATGGGCGCCGCCACCCGCGCGGGCGTTCACATGCGCGTGACGGCCCTCATCGATATGACCAAGAGCGAAAAGTTCCACAGGATCATCAACGCCGTCGTGCACGTGCTCACCGCCCTCTTCGGCCTGTTCTTCCTGGTCTACGGCGCGCGTCTGTGCGCTTCGATGATCGAAAGACACCAGGTCAGCACCGCCATGGAGCTGCCGCTGTGGATCGTCTACATCTCCCTGCCCATCGGCGGCGGCCTGATGCTCATCCGTGAGATTCAGGCCCTCGTCCGCGACTGGAAGGGTGGCGAGAACAAAGATAAGGAGGAACTGCTGTAATGGTCGCGATCCTGTTTATCTTCCTTGTTCTCTTCCTCGTGGGCACCGCGCCCATCTTCATCGCGCTCTCCGGCTCCACGGCCATCGCCTATGCGTTCTTCTCGGACATGGACCTGGTGCTGATCCTGCAGCGCAGCTTCGCCGGCGTCAACAAGCTCTCCCTCATCTCCATCCCGATGTTCATCTTCGCGGCGAACATCATGAGTGAGGGCGGTCTGTCCCGCCGCATCATCGACCTGGCCAACGCCTTCGTCGGCCACATCCCGGGCGGTCTGGGCATGACCGTCATCCTGGCCTCCCTCTTCTTCGGCGCCATCTCCGGTTCCGCTCCCGCCACCGTCGTGGCCATCGGCGGCCTGCTGTATCCGGCGTTGCTGGAGAAAGGCTACTCCAAAGAGTACTCCGCCGGCGTGGTCACCGCGGCCGGTTCCCTGGGCGTCATCATCCCGCCGTCGGTCACCATGATCGTCTACGGCGTGGTCACCGGCGCTTCCGTGGGTGCCCTGTTCATGGCCGGTTTCGGCGCGGGCATCATCTACGCGCTGATCTACATGATCTACACGTACATCATGGCCAAGCGCAGCCCCAACGTCGAGAAGGCCAAAAAGGCCAGCTGGAGAGAGCGCGGCCGCGCCTTCGTGAAATCCGCGTGGGCCATCGGCGTGCCGGTCATCATCCTCGGCGGCATCTACTCCGGTTTCTTCACCCCGACCGAAGCCTCCTGCGTGGCCGTGGTGTACTCCATGATCGTGGCGCTGTTCATCTACCGTGAGATGAACCTCAAGCAGCTCATCGATTGCGCCCGCAAGTCGGCCCTGACGACCATCCAGGTCATGAGCCTGCTGGCTGCCGCCTCCGTGTTCGCCTACGTGCTGACCGAGCAGGGCGTCACCGTGAAGCTGGCCGAGGCCGTGCTGTCGGTGTCCTCCAACAAGTACGTCATCCTGCTCATGATGAACATCGTCCTGCTGATCTGCGGTATGTTCCTGGACGGGTGCTCCATCATCACCATCCTTGGACCGCTCTTCTACCCGATCGCCCTGCAGGCCGGTATCGATCCGATCCACCTGGGCATCGTCATCGTGGTGAACACGGCCATCGGTATGTTCACGCCGCCGTTCGGCCTGAACCTGTTCGTGGCCTCCACCATCACGAAGCAGCCCATCCTGAAGGTGTCGAAGGGCGTGCTGCCGTTCATCATCATCTCGGTCATCGCGCTGCTCATCATCACCTACATTCCGGACATCAGCCTGTTCATTCCGAGACTGGTGTACAAATCCTGGTAAAGAAAAGTGGACGCATCAGCGCCGGGCGGGAAACCGTCCGGCGCTTTTTCTGTCGGATACTGTTTACCAAAGTTTCACATTCATCGTTTACAAGCTGTGCTATACTGTGTTTCGTTTGCAGGAGGTTTTATCGATATGCAGATACGCAGAGAAGGCATGGAAGAAGTCAAAAGCTCGCTGGCCGATGTGGTCAGCAAGCCGGACCGGACATTTAAGGAACTGTCGGGCAGCGAAAAAGTCCGCTTTATCCTCGATTACTATAAATGGCACATCCTCGCGGGGGTGGTGGTGCTCGGGGTGATCATCTCCATGATCAACCATTACGCGTTCCACAACCAGGCCACCCAGCTGTACGGCCTGGGCGTCAACCTCAGCGCCGAAAGCGACGTGTGCGAGGCCTTTAAGGCGGAATACGAAGAGTACGCCGGCATCGACAAGCGCCATTACACCAACGTCTTTGAATACAACCTGTTCATGGGCGCCAACGATCCCGCCTCTGCCAGCAACGACTACGCCACCGTCATGAAGCTGGTCACGCTGATCGCCGCGCGGGAAGTGGACTACATGTTCTGTGACCAGATCGTCTTTGAAGAGTATGCCCGCAACGGCGGCTTTGCCGATCTGTCCGAACTGCTGCCCGCGGAGCTCTACCAGCCGCTCTTTGACCAGGGGCTCATCACGGAAGGCAGCTATGTCGAAGAGGAAAGCGGTGTCACCCACACCTATCCCATGGCCATCGACATCACGGATCTGGCCTTCACCAAAAGCCACGGCTTCACCCCCGCTCACGGGGACAAGCTCTACATGGTCATCGTCAGCAACTCCAAACGCCAGGCCGAAGCCATCAACATGGTGCGCATGGTGCTTGGCAAGGAATACGTGCCGGCTGTCACCGAAGAGTGACCGGCCGCACAGGCATCAAAAAGGCGGAGCCTTCCGGGGCTCCGCTTTTTGTCTACTGTGTTTCCGGGAAGTCAGGCTTCCGGCGTGAGCCGGATGACCGCAATGCCCAGACTTTCCGCCACCGCCAGCGACTTCTCGTGGTCCGCCGCCACTTCACAGCGGATCTTCTCCCGGGGGATGTCCAGTTCCTCTTCCGCCACGCGCAGGACCTCCCGGGCGGCTTCCCGGGCATACCCTTTGCCGCGCGCATCCGCCGCCAGCAGGTAGCCTAACGAGACGAACCCCGGCTCCTCTGCCGGCTCGATGCCGGCGCGGCCGATCAGCCGCCCGGAAGCCTTCTCCTCAATGCCCCAGATGCCGTACCCGTAAAAATCGTACATGAAGCGGATGTAGGCCGCGATCTGGCCGCGCACCTCCTCTTCCGTCTCCGGCAGCGGCTCCACGTAGTGCCGGGTCACCGGATCATCGTAGAGTGCCATCAGCGCCGGCGCATCATCCGGCACCAGCTCGCGCAGGATCAGCCGGGGCGTTTCGGCGATGCGCACCGGCCGCCCGTGCCACCGGTCCGCCGTACGCGAAAGCCACTCTTCATCGAGAAAGGCCGGCAGTTCCTGCCACACCTCCCGCGAGAAGAGTGCGGTCTTCTCTTCTTCCGTCAGTTCCAGCAGCCGCACGCCGCCCGGGTAGGGAACGCCCTCCTCGCCCGCCGCCTTCGGCAGCAGGCCCACGGCCGGGCCTTCCTTCATCAGTGCCGAAAGAGCCGATGGACGGTCCGTGACCGCCACCGGCTCTCCCTGTCTTGTTATCAGAACGGCGGTCATACCGTCTCCGGCTCCGGGTAGTCCACACCGAAGCACTCCACGGTGACCTTCGCCATCTTCTGCTCTTCGCGCGGGCGGTCACGGAAGTCCGTGCGCGTCCCGGCGATGGCATCCAGCACCTCAAACCCTTCGGTCAGCTTGCCGAACGCGGCATAGCCGCCGTCCAGGTGAGGAGCATTGGCGTGCATGATGAAGAACTGGCTGCCGGCGGAATCCGGATCCATGGCGCGCGCCATGGAGAGCACGCCGCGCTCATGCGCCAGCTTGTTCTCAAAGCCGTTTTGGGCAAACTCGCCGCGGATACCGTACCCCGGCCCGCCGATGCCCACGCCCTGCGGGTCACCGCCCTGGATCATGAAACCGCGGATCACGCGGTGGAAGATCAGGCCGTCATAAAAGCCCTTCTTCACCAGGCTGATGAAGTTGTTCACGGTGTTCGGGGCGACCTCCGGGTAGAGCTCAGCCTTCATGATGCCGCCGTTTTCCATCTCAAATGTCACAATGGGGTTCTGATTCATGTTTTCTCCTTTAATCGATTCCATTCCAGCAGTACGTGCAGAGGTTCTCCTTCGGGATGCCGACGGATTCCAGCATATCGTCCAGCCGATTGTAGCGCAGCGACGTGAAGCCCATCTTCTTGCAGATGCCCTTCACCATGCGCTCGTAGCGCTCCGAATCCGGGTTGGCGTAGTCGTCGAGGATGTCGCGCTCCACCTCGCCGCCCTCTTCCTCCGCGATGACGCGGCGGGCCATCAGTTCCATCTCCGAAGTGGACCGGGAGAAGTTCAGGAACTTGCAGCCGAAGATGATGGGCGGGCAGGCGGGACGGGCGTGCACTTCCGTGGCGCCGTTCTCGAACAGGTAGTTCGTCATGTCGCGCAGCTGCGTGCCGCGGACGATGGAATCGTCGATGAGGAGCATGCGCTGCCCGCGGATGAGCTCGTGCACCGGCACCAGCTTCATCTTTGCGATGAGGTCGCGCTTCTGCTGCATGGGCGGCATGAACGACCGCGGCCAGGTGGGCGTGTACTTGATGAGCGGCCGGGTGAACGGCACGCCTGACTCGTTGGCGTAGCCGATGGCGTGGGCTGTGCCGGAATCCGGAACGCCGGCCACGCAGTCCAGCTCCGCCACCGTCAGATGGTCACGCCGGGCGATGGCGGCACCGCACCGGTTGCGCATGCCTTCCACGGAGGCGCCTTCGTAGCTGGTGGACGGATACCCGTAGTAGACCCACAGGAAGGTGCAGATGCGCATCTTCTTACCCGGCGCCAGCAGCGTGGTCACGCCCTCCGGCGTCATGATGGCGATCTCGCCGGGGCCCAGTTCCCGGTAATCGGTGTAGCCCAGGTTCAGATAGGCGAACGACTCGAAGCTGGCGCAGTACCCCTCGTCCTTCTTACCCAGCACGATGGGCGTGCGGCCCACCGGATCACGCGCCAGGTAGATGCCCATGGGTGTCAGGATGACGATGGACATGGAGCCCTTCACCTGCTCCTGCGCGTAGCGGATGCCCTCCACGAAGTTGTCCTTCTCGTTGATGAGGGCGGCCACCAGTTCGGTGTCGTTGATCTCGCCGTTGGTCATCTCC
>CAMJGH010000015.1 GCA_946405185.1 uncultured Lachnospiraceae bacterium | reverse complement strand
CGGCCGGAGGTCTTTAACGCCTCCGTATCCAGTTTCTCCCCGTCCAGCACCAGGCGGCCGTTGATGAAGAGTTTCTCGATGCCGAACGGCTTCTCCCGGTCTGGTGCGGCTTTTTTGATGGCGTCTTCATCGAACACCGTGAGGTCCGCGAAGTACCCTTCTTTGAGGTACCCGCGTTCCGGGAGCTGGAAGCGGTCCGCGGTGGCGCCGGTCATGCGGCGGATGGTGGCGGGCATCGTATCACCAAGGCCCAGCAGGGAATCCCGCAGGAATTTCGGGAAGCAGTCGTAGATGGCGGGGTTCTGCACGCCGTGGTCTTCCACCCAGGCATCCGTCATGTACAGGCAATGCGGGTCTTTCTCAAACGCGTGGATGATCTCCGGTGTGGTGTACGGGCCCATGTTGACGCGGCCGTGGAAGTGGCTGACTTCGCAGAGCATCAGGTAGGCGTCCAGGTCGCTCATCTTCTCTTCCTGCGCGATCTGGTGCACGGATTTCCCTTCAAACCGCTCGTATCCCGGCCCGATGTAAGCCACCACGATATCCTTGAAGCCGAACCCCAGCAGCAGGCTGCTGGCCTTCACCAGCGCCGCCAGCTTCAGGCGGTTGAGCGGCTTTTTCTTCTCTTCCGGCGACATGTCCTGATACCACGCCGGCAGGATCACGGTGATGACCGAGACGCCCAGCAATTCGTTGTAGATGTCAAACATCACGTCCGACCCGGAGGCGCGCAGGTCTTCCATCATCTTCAGGATCTCATCCTTGTATCTGAACGAACTGCGGCCCACGAAGATGGCGTGCGAGTAGTGCAGCTTGAGCGGCGTCCCTTTGGCGATGGCCACCAGCTCGTCAAACGCCCGCAGGATGTGCGCGCGCCCGAGGATCTGCGGGTAGGCCATGGAGACTTTCGACTCCGCGCGGGGGTGCACCGTCAGCGGCACGTTGTACTTCACGCACAGTTCGGCCACCTTGCGGGTCTCCTCCACATCGGCAAACAGACCCGGATCGTACATCATGCCAAGCGAGAGGCCCGCGGCGCCCTGCTGCAGGGCCTTTTCGAGGATGGCGAGCATCTCTTTTTCTTCCGCCGGCGTCAGCTTCCGGTTGACCGACCCGGAGACGGCCGCGCGCGCCGAGCAGTGCCCGGCCAGCACCGAGAGGTTGCAGGGCATGTTCCCGTCGACGGCTTCAAAAAACTCATCGAGCGTCCCGTAGGCGCCGGTGGTGCCGTCAAACGAGAACAGTCCGGCGCCCATCTTGTCCATGTGCGGGCAGTCCGGCTCAAAGCCGATGGCCGACACCCCGCAGTTGCCCGTCACGAACGTGGCGATGCCCTGTCTTATGAACGGCTCGAAGTACGGCAGCGGGTCTTTTTTGATGGCAAACCAGTCGTTGTGTGAATGCCCGTCGATAAAGCCGGGCGCCAGGGACTTGCCCTGCAGATCGTACACCACATCGGCCTCGGCCGGGAGGTTTTTCCCCACCGCCGCGATGCGGTCATTCTCGATGAGCACCTCGCCCATAAAGGCTTCCGCGCCCGTGCCGTCATAGATCTTTGCGTTTCTGATCAGCTGTCTCATACTGCACTCCTCGCTGATGGTCTCCGATATCAAACACCACGCAGGCACAGGCCTGCGTGGTGCCGTTTCACTCTACTTCTTTGGTGGCGATCATATCCACGCCGGTACCGGCCACGTTTTTGACCACCACGTCCCCGATGTGCACCGGGCACGGGACGGAGACGCCGCGCAGGTCGCGGATGACTTCCATGATGCTCTTTTTCGGCACGTCGGAAGCGGTCTTGACGGGCACCATGCGCTCGCCTTTTTCGCTGCCGAACACGCGCACGGAGCTGGTCACGATGCGGGTGGGCGCCGTCACTTCCTTGCGGGCGTACTTATCGCCGCGGGGGCAGGAGTTGCCGGAGACCAGCAGGATGTTGTTATCGTCATCCATCATGACTTCGATCGGGCAGCCCAGAGGACAGCCGATGCAGGTTAAGTTGACCGTCTTCATCTCACACATCCTCCTCTACGCGGATTTCGATGGACTTCAGATCCGGATGCGCCTGCACGTGGCGGGCGGTTAAGACCAGTTCTTCCATCTCGCCGGGCGCCATGACGCGGCGCTTCTTGGTGAGCGCCGGCTCGCCGTCCAGGTACAGCACCACCTTGCGGTTCTGCATGACATCGCCCACGCGGAAGCGGATCTTCAGCCAGTTGCCGATCTTGCCGGGGTCAATGGCGGACGGCACGGTGTAGCGGATGCCGCCGGCAAAGGTGACCGGCACGCGCTTCGCGCCGTCTTCCGGAGCGGTGAAGCCGTCGCCGCAGGCCGCCACGTAGTCCGCCGCGCGCTCGCCGGCCAGCTTCGCCTCCTCGGAGACGTAGTCCACCAGGTCATGCACGTGCAGGACGTTGCCGGCCGCGAACACGCCGGGAACGGAGGTCTCGAGCGACTCGTTGACCACCGGGCCGTTGGTGATGCGGCTGATCTCGGCACCCAGGCCGACCGTCAGTTCGTTTTCGGGCAGGAGGCCGACCGAGAGCAGCAGCGTGTCGCACCGGTAGTGCTCCTCGGTGCCGGGGATGGGCTTGCGGTCCGGGCCGACTTCGGCGATGACCACGCCTTCCACGCGCTCCTTGCCTTCGATGCGCACCACGGTGTGCGAAAGCTTGAGCGGAATGCCGAAATCGTCCAGGCACTGCACGATGTTGCGCTTCAGGCCGCCGGAGTACGGCATGAGCTCGGCGCAGACCATGACGCGGGCGCCCTCCAAGGTCATGCGGCGGGCCATGATCAGGCCGATGTCACCGGAACCTAAGATGACCACGCGCCGTCCGGGCAGGTACCCTTCAATGTTGACCAGGCGCTGTGCCGTGCCGGCGGAGTAGATGCCCGCCGGGCGGAAGCCCGGGATGTTCAGGGCGCCGCGGCTTCTCTCGCGGCAGCCCATGGCCAGGATGAGCGCTTTGGCCTTTAAGAGCAGCAGGCCGTCCGTCTCGTTGACGGCGGTCACTTCCTTGGAACCGTCCTCGCCCTTGCCGATGGAGAGGACCATGGTGTCCAGCTTGTATGCGATGCCGCGCTCCTTCACCTGGTCGATGAAGCGCTGCGCGTATTCGGGGCCGGTCAGCTCTTCCTGGAAGGTGTGCAGGCCGAACCCGTTGTGGATGCACTGGTTTAAGATGCCGCCAAGGCGCAGGTCGCGCTCGAGGATGAGGATGTTCCTCAGGCCGGCATCGTAGGCACCGACGGCTGCCGCGAGGCCCGCAGGGCCGCCGCCGACAATGATCAGATCATATACGGTACGTTCCATCTTCGCCCCTCCTTTACACGCGGTCTTTCGTCATGCCGACGATGATGCGCGACTTGCCGCCGGACTTGGTCACGTCCGCCACGTCCATATCCCAGGCTTCGGCGATCAGATCCATGACGCGGGGTGAGCAGAACCCGCCCTGGCACCGGCCCATGCCGGCGCGCACGCGGCGCTTCACGCCGTCCAGGCTCTTGGCTCCGAGCATGCGGGTGAGCGCATCTTTGATCTCACCTTCGGTGACCTGCTCGCAGCGGCAGACGATGCGGCCGTACTCGGGCTTCTCTTTGATGAGCGCCGCCAGTTCTTCTTCGGAGAGTTTCTTCGGATCCAGGATGCCCTTGCGGGTGGGTTTGAAATCCGGGTCGGGCTGCAGGCCCAGGGCCTCCGCCACCTCGCGGGCGATCTCCTGCCCTAAGGCCGGCGCGGCCGACAGGCCCGGCGATTCGATGCCCGCGCAGTCGAAGAAGTGCGGGGCGTCCTTCACTTCGCCCAGGATGAAATCGTGCTTGGCCTCGTGGGCGCGCAGGCCCGCGAAGCTCGTGATGACGTCGCGCAGGGGCAGATCGTCGAAGGCGTGACCGGCCTTCTCCATGAGGTCGGCAAAGCCTTCCGCCGTGGTGTCCACGCCCTCGCGGTCATCGATATCCTCCGCGGTGGGACCCACGATGGTGTTGCCGTGCACGGTCGGGCTGACCAGCACGCCCTTGCCGAACTTGCCGGGCACCTGGAAGACGGTGTGCTTGACGTACCCGCCGGTGCGGCGGTCCAGCAGCAGGTAGTCGCCGCGGCGCGGCACCAGGGTGATCTTGTCCGCGGAGACCATGTTGTGCATGACGTCCGCGTACAGGCCGGCAGCGTTGATGACCGCGCGGGTGCGCACGGAACCGTGCTGCGTCTGCACCACCCAGCAGACCTCGCCGTTCTCATCCTCGGCGCGGGTGATGCCCTTCACCTCGGAGTCAAAGTGGAAGCGCACGCCGTTCTCGGCGGCGTTCTCGGCAAAGGCGATGGTGGCGCCGAACGGACAGACGATGCCGGCGGTCGGCGCGTACAGCGCCGCAACCGGCACATGACCGATGGCGGGCTCCAGTTCTTTTAAGCGGGCGCGGTCGACGATCTCGAGGCCCTTCACGCCGTTCTTCTCACCGTTCTCCTTGAGGGCTTCCAGCTTGGGAATGTCCTCCTCGTGGAGCGCCAGCACCAGCGACCCGTTGTTCTTGTACGGGAAATCCAGGTCCTTGGCCAGCTGCGGGTACATGTTGGCGCCGATCAGGTTGTACTTGGCCATGAGCGACCCATGAGCGGCGTCAAAGCCGGCGTGGATGATGGCCGAATTGGCCTTCGACGTGCCGGTGCAGACATCCTCCGAGCGCTCCATGACACAGAACGACCCCTGATAGGCCGACAGGAAACGGGCGATCGCGCAGCCGGAAATGCCCGCTCCGATGATCACTGCGTCATACATAGGTGTAGTCCCCCTTTTTGTGATGACGGATAGCCACGGCTCCGTCAAATCTCTGGTTGACAACATTTTACCATCTCTGAAGTCAATTGTCATCCGTTTTCACAAATGCTTTTTTAACCGATTGCCTCAAACAAGACAAACAGCCGGTCTCACGGAACTCTCCGCGAAGCCGACTGTTCATGATTCCTTCTTTTGTATATCGGTGTTTCTGTCCATTACTTTTCCGCGCTGAAGATCCCACAGGTGTCAGTCAGTTTTTTACCGGAAAAACAGAGCTGATCCCGGATCATATGTCAGGGCGTTTACCCGGTTATATTCCGTGACATAGGCAGAGAAGAGTCGGTCATCGTTCCTAAGCGTAATCTTCACTTCCGGCACTCTCCCGTCGAACCAGATCACGCTGTTCAACTGACTGACAGCGAAAAAGCATCCGTTGAAAACAACTACGGCATATTCTTCATCTGGCGTTTTTTCCAATCGCCCTGCCAACGGATCTTCCATGGAACTCACATCGCCAATCCATTCCCATTCACCGTTTCCGTCCTGCCGAAACAGTTCGAATCGGGTGTCCAGCCTTCCTCTCCTTTTTCCATCCGTACCCGAAGCCGTCCGGATGGTACCGATCATCTTACCCCCGCAGACAATGGGATAACGCACCACATCCGGAGATATGATGCTTTTCACAACATCCGCTTCTGCGTATCCCCTGGAAGACACGAAGGTTCCTTCCGGAAACGGATAAGAATCAAAGATCTCCCGGATGAGTTCCCGCTCCGTTTCTTCCTCTTCAAACGGTTTTCCGTCGACCGTCAATACGGAAGCTCCGTCAAGGATGATCGGCGTGGAGGGGCCTGCCTTCGTCTCCGGAATGTCGGACGACCGTCCGCATTGACAGCAGAAAACCAGGCAGAACAGGAGTCCACACAAAAGCCGTTGCTTTGCCCGCAGAAGGTTCCTTCTCATCTCAAGCTCCTTATACCAAAGAAATATATGCTCAAAGACACGCGTCATATTCAGAAATCCGGTCAGAAGCCCTTGCTTTGCCCGTCAAAGGTTCTTTCTCATCGCCGGCTCCTGTCCAAGGGAAAGGCCCTTTTCGTTCACACTCTGCGGACACCCTCTAAATCCGGGGTGTCCGACAGGTAAAACGCAGAAAACATCTCCAAAAATACCGGTATCCGCACAAAATCTTTCACGGGTACAGGCCCGTCTTCCGTCATCACGCAGCCTCCCGTTTCGTTCAGGTGCGTGAGAAAAAGGGAGGCCGGCACGCTTTCCGCTCCGTTTTTCTTCACATCCTCCCGCACAGCCCGGACAAATCCCGCCGCGCCCGGGTGGGCGGCATAGCGGATGGCACCCTGCCAGGGATTCGGGGCGTTGGTGAGGTCGGTCGCCAGAGCGCCAAGCTCCTCCCGCGCGCACTCGCCGGGAAGCGGGCCGGCACCGTGGCGGGTGAGATACGTGCGGGAGACGTACACGGCTTCATGGAGCGTCAGCCCGCGCTTTCGCAGAAACGCCAGCGGGTTGGCCAGACCGGTGGAGGATGCCGTCACGTGCGGCGCAGACTCCCGGTTGTCTTTGTCCAGCAGCAGCCCCTGCCCGGCTTCAAAGAGCAGGAGGTCCGTCCGGGCCAGTTCCTTCTGCAGTTCTTCCTCCGAAAGGACCGTCACGAAGCGCAGGTTTTCGGCCATCGTCTCCGCGGCATTGCGCAGCACCGTGTCGTCTGTCAGCATCTCCGTATAGGCAGCCGCCGCGGCTGTCAGCTCCGGGGTGATCTCCGATACCCTGGCGGAAACGTACTCTTCCCGGATGCGCCGCAGCGCGCGGTACACCTCCCCGGAGCTCCGCCCGGCCAGTTCCCCGAACGGCAGCCCGAACCCCGCGCGCCCGCGCAGATCGCACTCGTTGATGCCCATGCCGCAGCTGCCGTGCCGCCCCGCCCCGCGCGAGGCTTCAAGCGCCATGTTCAGGAGCACGTCATCCGGGGCCGTGACACATGTCATCTCCTCCGCGAAGATGCGCGGCAGGAAGCCTGCGGCGGCCCGGAAGGCCTGCACCTCCTCGCCGATCTTGTACAGATCCGGTGTGAAGGTCTGCGCCCAGAGCGTGTCCGCCCCGTTAAAAGACCCGGAGGAGAGCGCGTGAAACACAAAGCGCCCTCCTCCGGGTCCTTTTCTCTCCACCGTATGGCCGGACTGGGAGCCGCCGTTGTGCCGGACGCCCAGCACGCGCCCGGCGCCGCGGGAAAGGAAATGGCAGGCCAGCCCCTTCCCCTCGTCGCCGAAATTTTTGCCGGTCACGGCCACGGTTTTCATAGATGGATACGTCCTCTCGTCAGGCGCAGCTGCCCGAGGGCATTGGCGAGCGCCGGCCGGCGGATCTCGTCGCAGTCGGCCAGAACGGCCGCCGTCTTGTCGCCGTTCTGCAGGCGGATAGTGCCGATGATGATCTCCGGGAGCAGATCGATCTCATTCCGGCTGATCACGATCTTATGGCCGGGCAGGATGTCCTCGTTGCCATTCCCGCCGATCATGATGTGAAAGACGTGGAACTTCTCCTCCACCTCCCGCAGCAGTTTTTTCACGGTGGCAAAGGGAATGTCATCTCCGACCACGCGCTTCACGGTCTCCGCCACATGGTCGCTGCGGATCTTCGCATGGTCGCCGATGGTAAAGACAAATCCTTTTTTCTGCCGTTTATTGTACGCGTCGAGGTTGGTGTGGCGGGCCAGAAACTCCCACAGGCACGTCGGCACCACCTGCCCGGTCCCGCGGTCCTCAAACCAGAGGTCCAGGAGCTGTTCCGCAATGCGGATGTCGGACTCGAACTGCGTGACCTGCAGCGGCGACCGGTCTTCGTAGTCGCCGTAGGCGGCGCACATGAGCGCCGGATCCTCCACCGTGCCGGTGGAGTACAGCTTCAGGATCAGGTCGTTTAAGGCCTCGGTGGCCACCTTGACGGCCAGATACCCCATGGACGCGGTGACGTCCAGCCCCACCACGATGGGCGTGGAATGCGGATGGTCCTCCGAGTCAAAGCACTCGCGGGTGCCGATGTAACGCGGGTCAAACTTCGGATCACAGCTGGTCCGGGTAAACACCTCTTCCACGTTCTGCCGGGCGTCAAGCTGCCGGCTGGATCTCAGTTTGGCCCAGTCTGCCGCCGAATAACTGCCAAATCCCATGGTCCTGCCTCCTCTTTTCCGTTTTGGTTTCCGTTGGTGCGGGTCTGAATGCTCCCGCTCACACGGTCATTTTAACAAACTTATGGCCGCCGAAGCCCGTCTCGATCACCTTATCCCACGCGGCGAAATCCGCGAACGCGTCCGCGGCGGGCGCGGTGTTGAGGAACCGGTAGAGCGCGGCCGGCTCCCGGGTATTCTCCGCCAGCGCGATGGCGGTCCTGCGCAGGGCCTGCAGATCGGCATTCCCGTGCAGCGTCTTCACCTTCCGCCAGTCCCCGAAAAGCGCCCCCTCATGCGTCAGCGGGTTGACCCAGACCGACGTTTCCGTGATATCCCCGTGCTCCAGACCGGCGTAGGCCAGCGCGCAGGCGATGTTCTCCATCCGGGAGATCACCCAGGCCAGATGCCCGGAGGCGTACGGTGCGAACATCTCCGCGGGATAAACATTCGGGCGCCTTTCAAAGACCAGCGCCGCGGAACCTCCCGCTAACGGCAGCTCCATCTTCAGCTCCGGGAAGCACCGGGACAGCTTCATATCCGCCTCCGGAAAGACCATGCGGCGCAGGCCGGAAAGGAAGGCATCGGCCTCCGCCTCCCGCGAAAAGACGTACACGGCGGATTCCTTCGCCAGATACAGCGTATACCCGTCCCCGCCGTATTGCTTCATATAATCGATCTGCAGGGAGTCCCCGTCACGCAGGGAAAAGTCTGCCGTGTCTTCGCAGGTCCAGAGAAAGTCGCTTCCGTAGTCAAAGTCTTTTTTCTCCGCCTCGGCTTTATAGTAGGCCGCCAGCTTCCGGCGGAACACTTCGTTTCCCTTAAAATCCGCATCGGAAAAGAACGCCTTCGAGCCGCAGTACGGGCACACAAAACCGCCCGCGCCTCCAAAGTCCATCTGTCCGCCGCAGTTTTTGCATTTCCAACTGATCATGGACGCGCCTCCCTTCCGGCTGCGGCATGCTTCGCATGCCCGTTCCGGCCTTTTGTCCCCGGTATCTTAAGAATACCACATTACCGCCGGATCTGCTCCAGAATATACGGATCTTTGATCTTTCCGTCCTCCGCCAGCAAAAGGATCTTGGAGAGGATCTCCGCGGTCTTCGGATCTTCGTCGACAAACGGCAGAAAGATCCGCCCGCGCTGCTGCGAATGAACCGGCAGGATATTGATCATGCCGGCGCCTTCCTTGTGGACGACGCCGCTGCCGAGCTGCACCGTATAGTCCCCGAGGCTTCCGTGAATGAACGCGTGGGTGCCCTCGAAGGAGACGTTCTCCAGGCCGAAGAGCTCTTTGTTGAACGCCAGGACTACGCGGCGCATCTCGATGGTCGAGTGGCTGGTCTCCGGATCCACGCCGCCCACGTGGGCCACGCTCACGGCCAGATCCACGTCGCGCATCACCTCGGAGTAGAGCACGTCCGGAACGTCTGAGAGCTTCTTCGGACGGCCGGTCAGCCGCTCGCAGAAGGAGACGTACTCCAGCGTGGGCGCCTCGGCGTCCGCCGGCGAGAACCAGTCCGCCAGCGCCCAAAGCGTCACCGCGATGTCCGCCTTGTAGAAGATCTTCTGCAGGCCTTCATCGTAATCCGCCACCCAGCGGCGGCCTTTCAGCACGGCCAGCGTCTTCTTCGGCTGGATCTGATACCCGGCAAACAGGCGCGAATCCGCCGAGGCCAGCTCCTCTTCGGGCTTGCGGTAAAACTCCCGGAAGACCTGGCGGAACGGCTGCTTCTCGCCGGTATCCCGCTGGCGCTCAAAGAACGTCCGCTGCCAGGCGGAAAGTGTCCCCTGCGCGTACAGCTTGAGCGGATGCGCCGCCACAAACGGTGTCTCCTCCGGCACGGCCGGGCGGACATTGACCAGTTCTTCCGCCGTTCCCACCCGTTTCCCGTAGGAGCCGTCCTCCCGGACCTCCGCAAAGACCACCCGGCGCAGGATGCCGGCGGTCACGGGGTTGCGGAAGAGGTCCTTGAGTTCGCCGAAGCGGTAGATATCCTCTTCTTCCATCGCCCGCTCAAACATGGCCGCGCAGCGGGAATACTGGCTCTTCAGGCTGTCGGCAAAGGCCTTTCTCTCGAGGAATGCCTCGTCCTTTTTGAGCGGCGCCGGCACGCTCTTTAAGGCCTTGCCGCCTTTGCTCACCTCAAGGGACGGCGCGCCAGAGGCATCCACCGCCACGCGCACCTCGTAACCGGCAACCTCAGCCGGCTGGAAGAACGACTGCCCGGAGAGCGCCAGTTCCGTCTCCATGGCCATGGTCAGGCGCAGCTCGTCTGCATACCCGGCCGCGGTGGCCATATTCTTGAGCGCGCATTCCGCCGCCAGCGTCTCGCTCGCCCGGCGCTGTGCGCCGAACTGCCGGCTCTCCTTGCGGAACTGTTCGATAAACTCATAGCGGTGCAGGGCGTCTGTCTTGTCTTTTAACGGGATCAGGCCGTAGCTCATCAGCAGATCCTTGCTGCGCTTGTCCCGGATGGTCTTTTCCAGGGCGTCCCGGTCCGCCTTTCCGGTGGCCGCGTCCGCGTAGTACCGCGCGCGGGTGTGCTTGCTGCCGTCCGCAATGTATTTGGCCGCCTTGTAGAGCTTTGCGAAGGTCTTTTCCCCCAGTTTGGCGTAGACATCGGCAAACCACTTCGTGTCAAAACAGCCATTGTTGAGTTCTTCCGGCGTCAGCGGCGTGTAGCGGGCGATCACGGCCTTTTTGCGGTCGTCGAACCGCTCGTTCATGTGCGCCATGAAATAGTAACACCCGCTGGTGAGCCCGGGGATGCCAAGCGCCTCCTCCGCCAGCTCCAGCCACTGCGGCGCGTACATGGCCACCTCGATCATCCGGTCTTCGGTGACGCCGCCTGCCGCGATGGCCTTCTTCAGGTCTTCGGCCGTCTCGCCGGGCAGCGGATAGCAGACCTTCAGCAGGTGGCAGAGGCACTCTTTCCGGCTGGTCCCGCCGCCGTAGGAATAGTAGGTGTTCCGGTCCAGCGTATCCTTGCCCAGCGCGCGCAGCACCTCCATGAGCCGGGGGATGCCCTCCACGCGCAGGATCCGGCTGACGGCGTCGGAAAAGACGGTCGGCGTGTCGCCGCGGCGCAGTTCCACATCCAGCACCAGATCGGTCAGGTCCTTCCTCAACTGGTCGGCCAGCGCAAAGAACCGGCTTTCCTTATCCGGCGTCCGCTTGTCCGGATCCACCGGCAGGTAGTTTTGAAGCGAATGGAACGCGGACCAGGTGAAGGCCGGGCGGGCAAATTCACTCAGGTTCCCCATCGCAAAGCGCAGACCTTCCCTTTCAAAGACGGTTTTGCAGAGGAAGCCGCGCGTGATGATACCCAGCTCGCAGGCTTTCACGTAGTCATAGACCGTCAGCAGGTTTCCGGAGGAAGAGCTGTAGTTTGCCACCCCGCTGTTCTTCGGGATGTCATACAGCCGATCCATGGCGTACAGCAGCGGGAAGAAGGCCGCAAACTCTTCGTCGCTCTCAAAGCGCGCGGCGCGGGAGAGCACCGCCCGGAACTCGTTTGACCGCAGGAAGCATTTCCGCCGCTTTTTCTCCGAGAGCGTCTGCCAGCGCGGCGGCACCTCTTCAAGCCACCGGACCTCCTCCGGGAGTTCGAGCGTCTCGCGCAGCACGGCCGTCACCACCTCCGCCGGAAGCGAGACCTTCTGCTGGCTCATGCAGATCTCCAGGATGGTCTGGTAGATGCTGTGCCCGCGCCGTCCGTTGTACTTCGGATCCGTGTAGTGGTAGGCTGCGCCGGCCGGGCCGAACAGCCCCGCGTCCGCCTGCCGGTACGGTTCCGGCGAGACGATGTCGCTCTCATCGAAGCCGTCCAGAATGGCCATGTACAGGTTGAACAGCACCTTCGGTTCCCGGATGACGGTCTGATAAACCTCCCGCCACAGTTCCGGGAACGGATAGCTTTCCTCAAGCGGATGCCCGGCGCCCGGATAGGCGATGACAAAGAGCCCGTTTTCGAGCAGCTGCTTTTCGCCGTTCACCAGCGTGTATTCCATCCGGCCGTGCTCCGTGATGAACGCGCGGAGCCGGTCAAAATACCCGTCCAGTTCCGTTTCCGTGAGGGAGAAATACGCCTTCAGGAGCGCGGGATCGCGCCCCGGCAGTGCCGGGGTATACTCTTCGGCCGGGTCGTACAGCCCGTACCCGGGGCGGCTGGCGGCATCCGCGCTGCCGCCCTCCTCCGCGATCTGCTCCCAGAGCACCTTTTCCTTCTCCGAAAGGGCCCCCGCGTCCGGAAGGATCTCCTTCACGAGCGCCGCGGCCGCTTCCTTTTCTTCCGCCCCGGCATCGCTCCTGCGTTTGGCCATATCCAGGCCGGCCAGGCGCATCATCTCCTGCCCGGAAGCCAGAAGCCGCCGCATGCTTGCGGTCACGCCGGCTTTATTCTGGCGCTCCAGCAGGTCGATGACGTTGCGGCGCGTCTCCTCGTTTTTCAGGCGCAGGTGCTTTTCAAGCGTGAGGACTTCCTCCTCCGAAAAGGCAGGCTTCCCTTTCTCCGCGGCCGCCGCCAGCTTTTTGACGATCTGCCAGGCCGCGATGCGCGTCAGGCTCTCCTTGTCCGCCACGGCCGCAAACAGCGCGGCCCGCTGCACGGGCGTTTTCGGATCGTGCAGGAGCAGGCGCAGGTAGTTCTTGCGGGTGTTGTAATACGAATCCGTGATGTCCGAAAGGCGCCCGCAGACTTCGTCGATGAGCGCCTGATCCTGCAGGGCGTAGGCGATGAGCACCATGCGCTGCACCAGGCCGCTCTTTTTCAGTTCCGTCCCGTACCACGGGAAGACGGCCGGCGAGAACGTCACCGTGCGCTTCTTCATGCCGTCCGCAAGGGTCTTCAGCAGGCCGTAGTGCTCCCTTGCCTTCTCTTCACTCTCAAACAGCTCCGTCACCGCCACCGGTTTGTAGTGCAGGTCCTCTACGCCGATGCTGTAGACCGGGCGGTCCTTCGCGTCGAGGATGCAGCTGCCCACGAGGGTATCGACATACTCCAGGTAGGTGGGCATAAAGGCCGCCGCCATCTCCTGATCGCCCGGGTAGAGTTCCAGGATCCTTTGGGCCGCACGGCTGCTCTGATCGGAGAACTGGATGTACCGGTTGTAGTAGGAAATGGCCAGGCGCTGCGGCTTCGTGCCGGTCTCCGCGATCTCCGTCATCCGGTCCACGGCGGCCTTCGCCTCGTAAAAGCCGATAGCCCACAGGCCGGTGACGATCTGTACAGCGTCATCCGTGCGCGTCATGGCCAGCGCCGTCTCCCGGTCGTCGATGGCCGCCCGGATGCCCGCGAACACTTTTCCGGCGACGCGGTCCGCCGCATCGGCGTTAAAGATGCCCGTCCAGGTGCCCACGGCGCGCTTGACGGAGGAGAAACGAAGAAGATCATGGTCCGCGATGGTCTCCAGGATGGTCCGGAAGGCCTCCGGGCGGCCGGCGTCGGCGTTCTCACAGACCGCCTGGCGCACACCCTCCTGCAGCCGCGCGGCTAAAAGAAACGCCGCCAGCAGGCTGTGCATTTCCCCGCTCCGCGAGCGGACCACGCCGCGGATCAGCGGCACCGTCACCAGCACGGTGTTGCGGTCCGACAGGAACGCTTCTTTCACCGCGGCGATGACGGCCTCATCCCCTTTGTCGATGCGCGCCGCCAGGATGTCCTCAAACTGCACCATGTGCAGCTCCCGGTTGAAGCTGTCGTGGTCACGGAAGTCGCGGAACTCTTCAAACGCAGTCGTATCCCGGTCCGCCTCCCCGCCCGGATGCCCCGTCAGGTATTCGAGGGGCGTCACGCCGTACGCATCCAGCACCCGGTACGCCTGCATGAGGCCGAAGGCATCGTATGCGTGCGCCGCGGGCGCCGCCGTCCGCACCGTCGGGCGGAAGACCGCCCGGGAGTAAGGGAAGGCCGCGTACTGGTCGAGCATCCCGTCAAAATCCTCCCGGTACGCTTCCGGGACCATCAGCCGGATGAGCTCCGGGCAGGTGGCATACAGCGCCTCTTTCAGACTTTTCCCCTCCGGAAAGCGGTCCTTCGCCCACTTCGTGATCACGGGGAAGCCGCAGCCCGGGTACTTGCTGAACTGCAGCACTTCCTCATAAAGAGGCTTCTGCTCCTCCGGCAGCGCCGTGATGGCCTGCTGATGGGCCGCCTGCCAGGCCTCCCACTTCTCTTTTTCCCACTTTGTCCGCGAATTGTAATCGAATGCCATGTCAGCCCCCCGCTGTCTGTTTTTTCGATCATCACCCTGCTGTCTGCAGCCGGTGTCACGCTCTTCCGTCACCACATCCGTCCGGCCAGGAACGTCAGCCGGACGAAGGTCACCTCACTGTCCTCCTGCAGCGGCAGCTCCGCTGCCCGGTCCTCATAGCGCACGCCGTCCGCAAACAGCGCCGCCAGGCCGTCGTCAAAGGCCAGCAGCGCATCCGCCACGGCTTTGTTCACGTCGGCCTTCTTCCCGTCCGGGAACCGCCCGTACCGCACGCGGCCCTCAGCGGCCATATTCTCAAGAGCCTGCTCCGCATCGGCTGTCTCGCCGTCAGGCCCGGCGCCGCCCCCGAACAGGCGCAGGAGGGCGCTGTCTTCCCCGTCCCCGTTGTATGCTTCCACTTCCTGCCGCACGATCACCCGCAGAAACTCCTCCACCGTCATCGGCCGGTCCGGGACCTCCCGCACCTGCTGCACCACCGCCTCCCGGCGCCGGGATATCCCTTTGACATTGATCCGGATGCGCATGAACCAACCTCCCTGCGGCGCTCTGCGCCGCTTCCGGATCCCATTTTATCATAAAAAACAACCAGTGGGAAAATATAAATGATCCTCCGTCCCGCCGGGATCCGCGCTGCACAAAAAAGGCATCTGCCTGCCGTGCCTGCGGAAAACCCGCGCACGGCAGACAGCTGCCTTTCTGTATGGCTTATGCAGTTGCTTACATCTCCGCGATCTGCTCCTGCGTCAGAAGCGGCAGGCCCTTGCCGGCCAGCGCCGCCTCCGCCGAGCGGTGGTCCTTCACGCGGAAGACCATATAGGCGTGCTTCTCTTCTTTTCCGCCCAAAAACGCGTACATGTACTCGATGTTGAGGTTCGTGTCCGCGAAGTACTGCAGCAGGTGATCGAGGCCGCCGGCCTCGTCCGGGATCTGCACCACGATGACGGAGGTGAGGCTGGCCACGAAGTCCGCGTCTTTCAAGACCTGGATGGCGCCGTAGGCGTCGTCCACAAGGATGCGGGCGATGCCGAACTCACTGGTCTCCGCCAGCGACAGCGCGCGCATGTCTACGCCTTTTTCCGCCAGAACGCCGGTCATGCGCTTTAACTGGCCGGGGCGGTTTTCCAGAAACACCGAAACCTGTTTGACACTCATCTCACAACCTCCTCTCAGATCTTTCTCTTGTCGATCACGCGGATTGCCTTGCCTTCGCTGCGGGCGATGGTCTTGGGCGCCACGAGGGAAACCTTCGCGCGGATGCCGAGCATGCTCTGCAGGCCGGCCATCAGATCCTTCTGGCGGGCGGTGATCTCGCCCATGTTGTCGGTGAACATCTCCGGCGTCATCTCCACCTGGACGTCCAGCGTGTCCGTGTTGTTCACGCGGTCCACCACGATCTGGTAGTTGGCGGCGTACCCGTGGTTGATCAGCACGGTCTCGATCTGGCTCGGGAAGACGTTGACGCCGCGGATGATCAGCATGTCATCGGTGCGTCCCTTCGGCTTGCGCATGCGCACGTGCGTGCGGCCGCAGGAGCACTTCTCGTACGTCAGCGAGCAGATGTCGCGCGTGCGGTAGCGCAGCATCGGGAAGGCTTCCTTGTCGATGGCCGTGAAGACCAGCTCGCCCTCGGCGCCTTCCGGCAGCACTTCCTCGGTCTCCGGGTCGATGATCTCGGGGATGAAGTGGTCTTCGTTGACGTGCATGCCCTCCTGGGCGGAGCACTCAAACGACACGCCGGGGCCGGACAGTTCGGTCAGGCCGTAGATATCGTAGGCCTTGATGCCCAGCGTCTTTTCGATGTCGTGGCGCATCTCCTCAGACCACGCCTCGGCGCCGAAGATGCCGGCCTTGAGCGGGATATCATCCGGCCCCAGGCCCATCTCCTTCATGCGCTCGCCCAGGTACGCGGCGTAGCTGGGGGTGCAGCAGAGGATGGTGGCCTGCAGATCCAGGATGAACATGATCTGACGGTCCGTGTTGCCGGAGCTGGTGGGGATGGTCAGGCACCCCACCTTGTGGGAACCGCCGTTAAGGCCCGGGCCGCCGGTGAACAGACCGTACCCGTAGGACACCTGGCAGACATCCTCGTTGGTGCCGCCGGCCGCGCAGATGGCGCGGGCACAGCAGTCCTCCCACAGGTCGATGTCGTGCCGGGTGTAGAAAGCCACCACGCGCTTGCCGGTGGTGCCGGACGTGGACTGGATGCGCACGCACTCCGAGAGCGGCTTGCCCAGCAGCCCGTACGGATACACCTCGCGCAGGTCCGCCTTGGAGAGGAACGGCAGTTTGTGCAGATCATCCACCGAGCGGATGTCCTCGGGCGTCACGCCCTTCGCTTCCATTTTTTTGCGGTAGTACGGAACGTTCTCCCACACCCGTTTCACCTGGGCGGTCAGACGCTCGTTCTGGATGGCCCGGATCTCTTCGCGGGATGCGCATTCGATCTCCGGCTGATAATAGTGCTCCATGGGCGGTTCTCCTTCCTATGGCCAGCGGCCGGTGCCCGTTATGCCTCCCGGCCCAGCCGGAACGCGGTCTTGTTCATCTCGAGGAAACGGGCCGGCACGCAGGCGGTAAGCGACGCCATCCAGGCCTCCTCGGGGATATCAAAGTAATGCGAGAGCCGCCCCATCAGGACGATGTTGACGGCGCGGGAACTCCCCGCTTCTTCGGCGAGCGCCAGACAGTCCAGCGCATCCACCTTCGCGCCCTCGGCGCGCATCTTTTCCACCAGCTGCTGCGGGTATTCCGCCGCGCCGGTGATGACGGGCATCGGATCGATCTGCTGGGTGTTGGTGACGATCTGCCCGCCGGGCGCCAGATACGACAGCCACCGGGCCGCCTCGAGCACCTCAAACGAGACGATCACGTCCGCCTGGCCTTTGTCGATGACCGGCGCGTACACCTTGTCGCCGTAGCGCACGTAGGTGACCACGGACCCGCCGCGCTGGCTCATGCCGTGTACTTCCGACACCTTCACATCGTACCCCTGCGTGAGCAGCAGATGCCCCAGAAGCTTGCTGGCAAGGAGCGACCCCTGGCCGCCCACGCCCACGATCATGATGTTCTTCGTCTTCATGCCTGCGCCTCCTTTGCCGTGCTGCCCAGTGCCCCGAACTTGCACAGCTGCCCGCAGACGCCGCACCCCACGCAGAGGGTGACGTCCACACAGGCTTTTTTATTCCGGATGGAGATGGCCGGGCAGCCGATGCGCATGCAGGCCTTGCAGCCCACGCACTTGTCCGCGTTCACCGAAAACGCCGGCTGGCGCTTGACGGTCTTTAAGAGCGCGCACGGGCGGCGGCTGATGATCACGGACGGCGCGTCCGCAGCCAGCTCTTCCTTGATGACGGCGTCGCACTCGGCCAGGTTGTACGGATCCACCACGCGCACGCGGTCAAACCCCATGGCGCGGCAGAGGGCCTCGAGGTCGATCTTGCCGGCCGGGTCCCCCTTGATGTTGTACCCGGTGGTGGGGTTCTGCTGGTGGCCGGTCATGCCGGTGATCGAGTTGTCCAGGATGATCACCGTGGAGTTGCTCTGGTTGTAGGCGACGTTTGCCAGGCCGGTCATGCCGGAGTGCATGAAGGTGGAATCGCCGATGACGGCCACCGTCTTATGCTCGCTCTCCGGCCCGCGCATCTTGTTGAACCCGTGCAGCGCGCCGATGGAAGCGCCCATGCAGAGCGTCATCTCCATGGCGGCCAGTGGCGCCACCGCACCCAGCGTATAGCAGCCGATATCGCCGAGCACCGTGCAGCCATTCTTCTTTAACGTATAAAACATCCCTCTGTGCGGACATCCCGGGCACATGACGGGCGGGCGCGGCGGGATGGCATCCGGCAGCGACACCGACTCCGGCACCGGCTGCCCGAAAGCCGCCGCGATCTGGTTGGGCATGTACTCGCCCGTGAGCGGCAGCATGTCCTTGCCGTGGACTTCCAGCCCCAAGGACCGCACGTGGTTTTCGATGATGGGATCCAGCTCCTCCACCACGGCCAGTTTATCCACCTTGGCGGCGAAGTCTTTGATCAGCTGCACCGGCAGCGGGTTGGTCATGCCGAGTTTCAGGACGCTGACGGAATCCCCGAACACCTCTTTCACATACTGGTAGGAGGTGGAGCAGGTGATGATGCCGAGCGCCGTGCCGCCCATCTCCACGCGGTTGATGGGGGCGGTCTCCGCCCAGGCGGTCAGATCACGCGTGCGCTGTTCCACGATGGGGTGACGGCGGATGGCGTTGCCGGGCATCATGACGTACTTGGAGATGTTCTTCTCGTACGGCCTGTCCGGCACCACGCGCTCGCCGGTCTCCACCAGCGCCTGCGAGTGCGCCACGCGGGTGCACATCTTTAAGAGGACGGGCGTGTCAAACTGCTCCGACAGCTCGTAGGCCAGCTTGGCGAAAGCCAGCGCCTCGGCGGAATCCGACGGCTCCAGCATGGGAACCTTCGCCGCGATGGCGTGATGGCGGGAGTCCTGCTCGTTCTGCGAGGAGTGCATGCCGGCATCGTCCGCCACACAGATGACAAACCCGGCGTTCACGCCGGTGTAGGACATGGTGTAGAGCGGATCCGCCGCCACGTTCAGGCCCACGTGCTTCTGCGCGCAGAACGCGCGGCGGCCGGCCAGGGACGCGCCGAAGGCGCTCTCCATGGCCACCTTCTCGTTGGGTGCCCACTCGCAGTAGATCTCATCGTACCTGGCCGCCTCCTCGGTGATCTCCGTGGAAGGCGTTCCCGGATAAGAAGAAATAAAGCAGACGCCGGCTTCGTACAGCCCGCGCGCCACCGCCTTATTTCCCAGCATCAGTTCTTTTGCCATCTCTTCTCCTTTGCCGGCCGCAGGCAGGACGACCGTTATCTTTTCAGAGGATAATATGTCCCCTATTTTAGCGATTTAAACCAAAAAAGCAAGCCCTATTATCCGCTCTCAGGACTCAAAATCCAGCAGGGACGCCCGCTCGACCAGTTTTCCTTCCAGTTTCAGGCACGAAGGAGCCGTCTGTCCCTGCAGGACGTCCAGCAGGGTCCTGACCGTCAGCCGGCACAGCTGCTTCATGTCGATATCGAAAGAAGACAGTTCCGGCGTTGCGCACCGGCCCAGTACCGTGTTGTTGAAGCCGATCATGGGGACCGGATCCCTTCCGGCTTCCCTCAGGGCTTTTGCCGCCCCGATGGCCAGGGAGTCGTCCGCCGAGAGGACTGCGTCAAACGGCCGGCCGGCCAGCAGGCGGCTCACGGTCTCCTTCGTCTGGAAGAAGGAGGATGTCTCTTCCCCCACAATCCGGACCGTGAACGGTTCCTCGCCGGTATACCGACGCATACCCTCCTCGTATCCCCGCCGCTTGCAGTGGCCGCTGTAAGTATCGGAATCGTACAGATACAGGATCTGGCGCCGGCCCATGTCCGCCAGGCGCTTCACCATGCCGCAGGCTCCGGCCTCCTCGTCACAGAGGATGCTGTAGATATTCTCTCCCTCCACACGGCCGTTGACGATGAAGACCGGGAGCCGGGCCGCCGCGTAGCGGAAGTCTTCCGCTTCCTGCTCATCCTCGCTGCAGCCGATGACCACCGCCGCCTCCGCCTGGTGATTGATGAGCGAGGCAAAACCCGCCCGTTTGGACTCCGTATAGCTCCCCGTACTGATCAGCAGAACCTCGAAACCGTTCTCCCGCAGCTGTCCCGTAAGCTCTGCCACCGGGTAGGCATGGTTGGCGTCCGAGATGACCGGACAGATCATGCCGATGGTATGGCTGCGCTTGGTCGTCAGGCTGTGCGCAAAAGCGTTCGGAATGAAGCCTTCCCGGGCGATGACCTCTTCCACTTTCCGCCGGGACTCCTCACTGACGCGTCCGGTATGATTGAGCACCCGCGAGACCGTAGCAGTAGAGACACCGGCCTTGCAGGCGATATCGTAGATGGTCACGGGACAGTCCTCCTTCGTAAGGGATACCGGAAACGGTTTTATTGTAACCGATTTCATATTGTCAGGTCAATGGAAAAGCACGAGGAATCGCTCAATTTCCCCGTTGACATTGACCAATGCGGGTGCTATCCTGTCCATATCAATGTAACCGGTTACACCCGCACAGAACGGGTACTCTCACCCAAAACAGGAGGTCTCAACATGCAGCCCTACTACATCGCCCGGAATGAAGATCTGGACCTGGCCTATAACGAAAACGGCTTCGCCTGCGCGGAACTGCTCCCCGGCACCTATGACGGCGGCATCCGCAACTTCAAGTGCCGGCTGAAAGCCGGATGCGACGCAAATCCCGCCCTCTATGCGGACAGCACCGTCCTCTTTATCTTCGGTTTCGGCACCGGCTACATCTATGACGCCGAAGCCTGCTACAATATCCGGGAGCTGAGCTTCTACGCCCCCAACTTCGACAAGTGCCCCTACACCATCCACGCGGTCACGGACATGGAGTACGTCATGAGCGTCGTGGAAAACAACGAGTGGGATAAACAGGTGATCGAGGCAGGCCACGTCTATCTTCCCTATTTCCAGACCTACAGCCAAATGAACCGGTACGTGCAGGACTGCAAGGGCCCGAATACGGAAGCCCGCTCCTACCTGCGCGCCGAACAGCTCGGCCGCATCATCGTGGGCACCACCCGCGCCATCGGAGAGGGCACCCGCGAGAAAGGCCATCCGAGCGTCCATCAGTGGAACTACTGCGTGGGCAACTCGGACTTCAGCCTGTCCGTGGACCACTGCGAACCCGTGCCGCACAAAGCCGGTGAGTGGAGCTTCATCCCGGCCGGACCGGACCACGATCTGGTGGCTGATCCCGGCAAGGAAGTCTTCTATGTCTGGTACGAGCATTTCGCGCGTGAAAAAGACTTCCAGATCAACCCCCTGCCGGGGCAAAAGCTGCCGGAATGAGCATGCATATCGCCGCGACAGCGGCCCTGAACGCGGACGAAGACGACGTCATCCTTTACAAAGGACCGTTTGAGCAAACGCTTCCCCTCGTCAAAGAGGACGGTTTTGACGGGGTGGAACTGCACCTGGCGGATTCCCGGCTGATCGACAGGGATGCGCTCCAGAAACTCCTGGAGCGCCTGGACCTGCCCCTGACCTCCATCGGCACCGGTTCCGCCCGCGAACTGTACGGATATAACCTCGTGGACCGGGACGAAGGCGTCCGCCGGCGGACCGTCGCCCATCTGGAAGAGCACATGATCACCCTCGCCCCCTGGGGCGGCGTCCTCATCGTCGGGCTGATCGCCGGCAACCGCCGGGACAGCGGCGCGCCGCTGCCGGTCCAAAAAGCGCGCCTGGCCGAGAGTCTGCAGAGGCTGGACGAACTGGCCGGCCGGTACGGCGTGACCGTCGGCCTGGAGATGATGTGCCGGTACGAATCCGACTTCCTGCGCACCGTCCGCGAAGGGCTGGACTTCCTGGACGGCATCCCGGGGCTCTCCCGCACCGTCCTGCATGTCGATTCCGTCTGCATGAATATGGAAGAGACGGACATCGGCGCGGCCGTCCGCGCGGGTGCCGGCCGCATCGGCCACGTCCATCTGGCAGACAACGACCGGTGGTATCCCGGCCATGCCCACTACAACTTCCGGGAGACCCTGCAGGCGCTCAGGGACATCGGCTATGCCGGCGTGCTGGCCCTGGAGGAAAAGGCCTATCCGGATACCCGGACCGCTGCCCGGCTCAGCCTCCGGTATCTGCGGGCCGTCGAAGCCGTCCTGCACTGAGCGTCTCCGGACGCTCCGCCCGCAACAGGAGCAGCCATGTCCTCTCTCTCTGACCGCAAACGCAACACGGATATGACAACGGGGGATCCGCTTTCGCTGATCCTCCGCTTCAGTCTGCCCCTGATCCTGGGCTATACGCTCCAGCAGGTCTATGCCATGGCAGATACCGTCATCCTGGGACGCAGTTACGGCATGCACGGTCTGGCGGTCCTGGGGGCCGCCGGGTGGCCTGTCTGGCTGTGCGTCAGCTTCCTGACCAACTTCTCCCAGGCAGCTTCCCTGGTGCTGGCCAAACGCTTTGGTGCCGGCAAGCCCGAAGAACTGCGGCGTGCCGCGGGGAGCATCTGCCTGCTGGCAGTCCTGTTGGGAGCTGCCATGACGGCACTCTTCCTCCCGGCGGCCCGCCCCCTGCTGCTCTTTCTCAACTGCCCGCCGGAAGTGCTGGAAGACGCCGTGCTCTACCTGCAGATCAGCTTCGGCGGCCTCTTCCTGCTGCTGGGATACAACCTCTTCTCCGCCTTCCTGCGAGCGGTGGGCGACGGCCGCACGCCGCTGTACGCCATCCTGTCCGCCACGGCAGTCAACGTGGTCCTGGATCTCTGGTTCGTCGTCCGCCTGCGCTGGGGCGCCCCCGGAGCGGCCGCCGCCACGGTCCTTGCCCAGGGCATTTCCGCGCTGGTCTGCCTGTGGCGGGTGCGCTCGCAGGATCTGCTGCGGATCCGCCGGGAACACCTGCGGCTGCCCGCTCCCATCGTGCGGGAGTTCTTCTCCCTGTGTGTCCCCATGGTGATGCAGAGCTTCGTCATCTCTGCCGGCGGCTTTGTGGTGCAGGCTCACGTCAACGGATACGGTGTGGCCTTCACCGCCGGCATCAGCGCCGCGGACAAAGCATTCGAACTGCTGGAGACGGCCGCCATCGCCATGGCACAGGCCGTGGCCACGTTCGTGAGCCAGAATTACGGCGCCGGCCGGTTTGACCGCATCCGTACGGGACTGCGGCGCGCATTCGTGCTGTCCGTCTGTTCCGCCCTCTTCTTCGTCCTTGTCATGGCCTTTGCCGGCAGGCCCCTCCTCTCCCTCTTCGCGGAGGGGGAGGCGCTGACGGTAGCCTGGCAGTTCCTGATGGTCATGTGTGCCGGCATGCTGATCATGTGCCCGATGTACTCCCTGCGCCAGGCCCTCCAGGCGCTCGGCAACGCCATGATCCCGCTGCTGGCGGCCGTTCTGCAGCTGGCGGCACGCGTGGCGGTCACGCTGGTGCTTCCCCATTTCTTCGGGCGCGCCGGCTTATATTTCACCTCCACCGCCGCCTGGCTCTCCTCGCTGATCCTCATCGGCGCCGTTCTTCCGGGATGGCTGGCGCGCTG
This sequence comes from uncultured Lachnospiraceae bacterium, assembly GCA_946405185.1. Lineage (GTDB taxonomy): Bacteria > Bacillota > Clostridia > Lachnospirales > Lachnospiraceae > CAKQHB01. The sequence continues at coordinate 17,427 of CAMJGH010000015.1, read as the reverse complement.
TGAAAAGAACGCGTCCGCAGGCCTTCCTTCCGCTTGACATTCCCGCGGGAAGAGTCTATCATAGCATTTCAGTGGTTTAAACCGTGAAAATATCAGACTGCCGCCTCCCGCCGGTGTCCTTTGCCGATACCGGCCGCGGAAAGGATGTGATCCCCATGCCTATCACCGATCTGCTTGAACGAAATGCCAAGCTCTACGGCCCGGAAGTAGCCCTGGTCGAGATCAATCCCGAGATCCGGGAAGAACAGCGCGTCACCTGGCGCGAGTACGAGCTGATCCAGCCCACTTCCACGGCCTTCTACCGCCGCGAGATCACCTGGGCGGTGTTCGATGAAAAGGCCAACCGCGTGGCCAACATGCTGCTGGCGCGCGGCATCTCGCGCGGGCAGAAATGTGCGGTGCTGCTGATGAACTGCCTCGAGTGGCTGCCCATCTATTTCGGCATCCTGAAGGCCGGCGCCATCGCCGTGCCGTTAAACTTCCGCTTCACCGCGGAGGAGATCCGCTACTGCCTGGAGGCGTCGGACGCCGACGTGCTCTTCTACGGGCCGGAGTTCATCGGCCGCATCGAGGACATCGCGGGCATCATCAAGACCAGCATGCTCCTCTACTTCGTGGGGGACCAGTGCCCGTCCTACGCGGAAGACTACTTCCGCCAGTCCTCCAACCAGCCCTCCTCCGCTCCGCTCATCCTGGTGGAGGATACGGATTTCGGCGCCATCTACTTCTCCTCCGGCACCACCGGCTTCCCGAAGGCCATCCTCTTAAAGCATGAGGCCTTAAGCCAGAGCGCCCGCATGGAGGCCATCCACCACAAGACCACCCGAAATGACTGCTTCCTGTGCATCCCGCCGCTCTACCACACCGGCGCCAAGATGCACTGGTTTGGGTCGCTCTATACCGGCAGCCGCGCCGTCATCTTAAAAGGAAGCTCACCGGAAGCCATCTTCAGCGCCGTCTCCAACGAAGGCTGCACCATCGTCTGGCTTCTGGTGCCGTGGGCGCAGGATATCCTCTCGGCGCTGGATTCCGGCAAACTCAAACTTGAAGACTACAAGCTCTCGCAGTGGCGGCTCATGCACATCGGCGCACAGCCCGTGCCGCCGTCGCTCATCCGCCACTGGAAGGAATACTTCCCGGACCACCAGTACGATACCAACTACGGCCTGTCCGAGTCCACCGGCCCCGGCTGCGTGCACCTGGGCCTGGAGAACACCCACAAAGTGGGCGCCATCGGCGTGCCCGGCGTCGGCTGGTATACCAAGATCGTGGACAGCCAGGGCAACCTCGTCAAGAAAGGCGAGATCGGCGAACTCTGCGTCAAGGGTCCCGGCGTCATGGTGGAATACTACAAGAACCCCGAAGCCACCGCGGAAGTCTTAAAAGACGGGTGGCTGCACACCGGCGATATGGCCCGGACCGATGAAGACGGCTTCATCTTCCTGGTGGACCGCGCCAAGGATGTGATCATCTCCGGCGGCGAGAACCTCTACCCCGTGCAGATCGAGAGTTTCCTCTGCGCCCACCCGCACATCCACGACGCGGCCGTCATCGGCCTGCCGGATCCGCGCCTGGGCGAGATCGCGGCCGCCATCATCCAGATCGAGGAAGGCGCCACGCTGACCGATGACGATGTCAACCGCTTCTGCCTGGGGCTGCCCCGCTACAAGCGCCCCCGCAAGCTCATCTTCGCGCCCGTCATCCGCAACGCCACCGGCAAGATCGAGAAGCCGAAGCTGCGCGAGATCTACGGCGGCGGACGGCTGGTCGAAAAGCAGAACCGCTCATAAGTCCGTATGACAAAGGGACAGGTTATCTGACATATTGTTCCCGATTAAACGGGACATCATATGTCATTTGACCTGTCCCTTTGTCATGTTTTGACACCGCATGCCAAAAAGCATATACTATTCCCATATCGTCCCCTAAGGAGAATTTTCACTTATGAGCACTACTCCCACCATGATCTCTCTGGAATGCCCTTCCTGCGGCGCCAACATGGAGCTGGCCGCCGACGGCAAAAAAGCCGTCTGCCCCTACTGCGGGCAGGAGATGCTGATCGAAAAAGACAGCCTCGCCAAGAAGGAGTACGAGCGGCAGATGGCGAAAGCCCGCGCCGCCGAGGATATCAAGGACCTGCAGCGGGCCAGGCAGCGCAAACGGCGCCTGAAGGGGTGGCTCATCGCCCTCGCGGTGTTCGCCGTGATCTTCGCCATCAACGCTTTTATCCCGGATTCGGCGGTCAACCAGCTCGTCTTCCCGCAGACAGCGGATCCGTTTGCCGCCGTCAGCGTGACGTTTTCCGGCATGTCGGGCGAAGGCGCGGGGGAAGTCACCGTGACGGACCGCACCGCGGCCTGGGCGAACGATGTCCGCTTTGAGATCGTTCCCGGAGCCGGACTGCAAAACGGCGACACCGTCACCGTGAAGGCAAAAGCCCCGGCCGGCTGGCGTTTCTCCCCGTCCGAAAAGGAATTCACCGTCTCCGGCCTCACCGAGTGGGTGCTGCGGACAGAGCAGCTTCAGGGCAGCAACCTCGATAAGATCCACGCCAACACCGAACGGCTGATCCGGGAAGACTGGGCGGAGATCCTCTCGCACGATGAGACCCTCACCCTGACGATGGCGCCGTACCGGCTGTATCTGTTTGTCGCGGACGGAGCCCCTTCCTACCAGGATCAGAACGTCCTTTACGACGCCTATGAAGTGACCGTGACGCGCGCGGACGGCTCCGTCTTCACCTCTTACGAGGCCTGCCGCTATGCCTCCTTAAAGATTCCGGCGGACGGCGTGCTGACGGCCGACTACGGCGGCCTGATGGGCTTCAATCTGGGGTACCTGTACGGCTTCTCCTATTCCGACGGCTTTGCCGGCTGGACGGACGCCGCGGAGATGGAAGCGGACCTGCGAAACGCGCGGGACGGATACCGGCTGGCGGACTGAACCGCCGGGCCTCGCACAGATCCGCATCCCGGATACCGTCACCCGCGCCGGACCGTCTGTCCGGCCAAAAAGAAAGCCTCCGGCGGATCGGCATCCGCGCGGAGGCTTTTTCAGTGTCTTTTTCTCACTCTTTTTCAAAATAGTGGCTGCACATGGCCGCCAGGAACGATCCGATGGCGGGACCCACAATGAAGATCCACAACGCGCCCAGCGGAGCAAAATTGCCGGTAAAGCACGCCACGATGGCAGGCGCCAGCGACCGGGCCGGGTTGACGGAGGTGCCCGTCAGGCCGATGCCCAGGATGTGCACCAGCACCAGCGTCAGGCCGATGACCAGACCGCCGAAGGACCCGTGGCTGGCCTTTTTGGAGGTGACACCCAGGATGGCCGTCACAAAGATGAAGGTCAGGACGATCTCCACCAGAAGCCCGGCAAGATGGTTGCCGTTCACGCCGGCCACGCCGTTGGCGCCAAACGCCCCGGTCATGTCCTCCACGCCGCCCAACGCGAAGATCAGTGCCAGAATGACGGTGCCCGCAAACGCGCCGACACACTGGGCAATGGCGTACGTGATGAAATCCTTCAGCTTCAGCTCACCCTTGAGCCAGAACGCCAGCGACACCGCCGGGTTCACGTGGCACCCCGAGATATTGCCGATGGAGTACGCCATGGCGACGATGGCCAGGCCGAAGGCCAGTGCCGTCAGCAGGTACCCCGAACCGGCTGCCGCATCACACCCGACCAGCATGGCCGTGCCGCATCCAACCACCACCAGCACGCAGGTGCCGATGGCTTCCGCTATCGCTTTTTTCATACCCTTGCCCTCCTTTTTTTCTGTGGGTTTATTCAGATTATACCACAACGTCACAGGCAGGCCAGCACTTCTTCGATGCCGGGGATGGATTCGGCCGCGCCGGGGCGGGTGATGGAGATGGCCGCCGCCATGGTGGCGATGTTCATGGCCTCCTCCAGGGTCTTTCCGCCCGCCAGCGACGCCAGGAAGTACCCGGTGTAGGTATCGCCCGCACCGGTGGTGTCCTTGACTTCGGCCGGGTAAGGCGGCTGCTGGTTGGCGTAGTCGCCGGAGAAGCAGACGCTGCCGCCGGCGCCGAGCGTGACCAGGAGGCGCAGCTTCGGGTACTGTGTGTGGAGCTTCTCCCAGGTGACCAGCGCCTCGCGCGTGCCCGCGATCTGCTCGGCTTCGATCTCGTTGACAAAGAGCCACGAGATCTTGTTCAGATCCACGGCGGCGATCCTCTCGTTGTAAGGGGAAGGGTTCAGGACGATGATCATCCCCCTCCGGTAAGCCTGATCGACGATGTAGGGCAGGAGGTTCACTTCATTCTGCAGCACCAGGATGTCTCCCCGGCCGAAGTGCTCGAGCGTGTCTTTGACCTGCGCCTCCGTGAGGCACTCGTTGGAGCCGGGATAGAGGATGATGGAATTGTCGCCGGTGTCCGTCACCTGGATGAACGCGCTGCCCTGACGCTCGAGGATGTTCTCGATGTAGTCCGTGTGCACGCCGTGGTCCACCAGGTAGTTCAGCAGCATCTCGCCGCCTTCGCCCACGCAGCCGGCATGCCACACCTCGGCGCCGGCGCGCGCCAGGGCGATGGACTGATTCAGCCCTTTGCCGCCGCAGCGCAGCTCCTGGGAGCGGGCGCGGACGGTCTCGCCGGGGCGGACAAACTGTTCGACGCGGGTGACGATGTCCAGGTTCAGGGAACCGAAGTTGAGGATCTTCATACACTTCTCCTCCTGTTCCGGACGGTCAGAAAGCGGGCCGTCCTCTGATATCAGCATACCAGAGACGGCCCGAAAGAGCAATTCATAAAAAAGAAAAGATTAATTAAATCGCCTTAAAGAGAAGCACGCTCCCCGTTACGGCTCGATCACCAGGAACCGGCTTCCGGCGGCCTCAAAGAACGATTCTGCATCGGCGCTGCTCCACTCCTGCACCTCGCCGGTGAGGGGGAAGCAGACTTTCACGGTGTTCGTGGTATAGCCGCACAGGATCAGCGCGTCGTCATCGCCGGTGACGGCCAGGACCGGCTGGTCTTTGTTCAGCCAGTAGTACATCTGGCCGGGCGTGCAGCCGTAGAGCACCCGCACGCGGCTGCCGAAGACGGCCGCGAGGATATCGCCCGGGGAGGTGCCGCGGGCGAGGCTGCCGGCCAGATTGGGAAGGGACGTGCCTTCATCGAAGGCCAGGATGCCCAGCGCCGCTTCGAGGGCGCTTCCGGCCTCGGGGGAGGCCGCCGGGATGACCAGGTTCTTGGACAGCGCGCGCGTGTCGCGGTCCCAGTAGAGGGTGCGGCGGGCATCGTACACGGCCCCCCAGGCATCAAACGCCGCCTGGATGGCATCCGGCAGGTAATCCGTCACCGTGACCACCTCGCCCAGCGCGTACACGTAATACCGGCCGTCCGCCGCCGGGTCCATGTGCGGCAGGTCGATGGTGACCGGCGCCGCCGTCTTCCCGTCTGCGTCCGTCTCGAACGACGGGCGGACGCTCGTGAACTGCAGTTCCTTCCGCGCCGATTCCGGCAGGATGAGCGTCCAGACTTTCTTCAGTTCATCGTCCTGCGAATACCGCAGGGCGCCCAGTTTCTTTTCGGGGTTGTTCAGGATCAGCGCGTCTTCCGGCGCGGGCGTGATGGAACCGTCCGCCTCCAGCTTCACGCGCTCCAGCAGGATGCGCGTCTCGCCGATAGTCAGATACAGCACGCGGTACGGCGGCCGCTGATAGTCCGCCGTCTGTTCCAGCGTTTCGGTGTCCAGCAGGCGCACCGCGTAGTACGGGATGCTGCGGATGCTGCCCGCCTCGCGGATGACTTCCTCCTTGCGGCCCACGCCGTAGACCATATCGCCCCCCATGAAGCCCTCGAGGCTGAGGAAATCCGTGCTCTCCGCGCTCACGCGGTTGATGTCGCCGGTCTTCATGTTGAGCAGGACGATGCTGTCCGCCAGGTCGCTGCCCGCGGGGCGCTCCTCCCAGGCGATGACATCGCCGCTCTGACGGGCCGTATCAGTGAGCACGTCGCCGGTGACTTCCTGCACTTCGCCGCCGTCCAGATCCAGCGCGTAGATGACGTTGCCCACCATCACGTAGCAGATGTTGTCCTCGTTGGCGGCTGAGAGCAGCGTGAACTGCTCGCTCATCACCTCATAGGAGCAGGTCATCGGCAGGAAATAGAGCTCGCGCAGGGCATTGGTCTCCCGCGTGTAGCGCATCACGGAAGCGCCCACGCGCCCCTCGTGCGGCCCGCGGTTCATGTAGCCCATGACCACGAACCACACATCCCCCTCGTCGCTCACCCGGCAGATCTGCATGGTGTGCGCGGGGCAGTCATTGCGCATGTCCGCCGCCGCCTCGCGCCAGGAGAAGAGTCTGGTCATCTCGTTGCGCGTCCCGTCGTAGCTCCAGAGCGCGTCCTGGCAGAGGAAGACCATGTTGTCTTCCTGTGAGTCCGCCATCAGGCTGACCGACCCTTCGGGGATGATGCCGAACCACAGCGTCCCCTCGCGCACGCTCGCCTGTGTGCCGGAGAACGGCTGCGCGGCCTTGCGCTCGTACGAAAGCACGTAGGCGCGCTCATCGCGCATGCGCAGGATGAAGGATTCCTTCACCTGGAACGTCACCACCTGCTCCGTGGCCGTGACGCCGGCGGCCGTGTACTCCAGCCGCAGCGACACCTGCGTGGGGGTGATGTCCGTGATCTGCATCACGCCGTCGCTGCCGCTCCGGGCCATCTGCAGGTCCCCCCAGGTGACCATGCGGAAGGAGGAGCGCAGGCTCACTTCGGCGTACGAATCGTTCAGCGCGTTCTCGTCCGGCTGCATGTAGGGGACGATGACCTCACGCGCCGCCTCGCGGTCAAACGTGGCGTGCGAGAAGGCCTCCGCAAAATCCGCCAGTTCCCGGGCCGCCGTCCCCTCCTCGCTGATCACGCGGGTGTAGTAGTGGACGTTCTGATGGTGCGCCGTGTCCAGCGTCACGATCAGCTGGTATTCGGTCCCCGGGTTCATGAGCGCGGTCAGGCGCAGGTCGATGGTCTTGTCGTTCCCGGCGGCCGGCACCGGCACTTCCTTTTCTTCCAGGTAGTCGCCGCCGTCCAGCGAGTACAGCGCGTAGGAAAAGCGCGTGATCTCCTCACCGTAGGTGTAAAGTACCAGCTGCAGGGTGCGGTCCGCGTTGACGGGCGTGATGAGCCCGCGCAGGTAGGACGTCTCCACCGGCCCCGTGTACCCCCAGAGAGTGTTCACTCGCAGGCCGTTCCAGTTGGTGCAGATGACCGGCAGCGTGGCCGTCTCCATGCTGGTGACGGCTTTGCCCGACGTCTGGCGGCCGATCCGCGGCACGATCAAAAAACCCGCGATGCCGATCACGAGTATGGCCAGCCATATACCGATCCAACGGCCGATCTTCTTCATGCCTTTGTCGTATCCTTTTCGTGTCTATCGGAAGGGGGAGTGTCCGAACGGCCACTCCCCCCGCGTTTTACGGTCTTCTCTCCACGCTCTTGAACTGCGCGTATTCCGAGCGCCAGACCAGATCCACCGTGCCCGTAGGGCCGTTTCTCTGTTTGGCGATGATCAGCTCCGCCTTCCCTTTGACATCCGGATCCGCCTTGTTGTAGTACTCGTCGCGGTACAGGAACATGACCACGTCGGCGTCCTGCTCGATGGAGCCGGATTCACGCAGGTCCGAGAGCATGGGCCGGTGGTCCTGCCGCAGTTCGCAGCCGCGGGCCAGCTGGGACAGCGCGATGATGGGGACGTTGAGCTCACGGGCCAGGGCTTTGAGCTCACGGGAGATCTTGGAGACCTCCTGCTGGCGGCTCTCCACGTTCTTGCCGCCGCTCATCAGCTGCAGGTAGTCGATGATGACCAGCTGCAGGCCGTATTCCAGCTTGTACTTGCGGCACGCGGTCCGCACCTCCGACACCGTGGCGCCGGGCGTGTCGTCGATGATCAGATTGGCGCTGGCCACCACGCCGGAGCTCTCCACCAGGCGGTCCCAGTCCCGCTCTTCCAGGCGGCCGGTACGCAGCGACTGGCCGTCGATCTGCGACTCCTGCGAGATCAGACGCGAGACCAGCTGCTGGCGGCTCATTTCCAGCGAGAAGATGGCGGTGGGCACATGGGAATGCACCGCGATGTGCTGCGCCAGGTTCAGCGCGAACGCGGTCTTGCCCATGGACGGGCGTGCCGCGAGGATGATCAGATCCGACGGCTGCAGGCCGCTCATCATGCGGTCCACATCGTAAAAGCCGGTGGAGATGCCGGTCACGCTCGAGTGGTTGCGGGAGGCCGTCTCGATCTTCTTGATGACCTTCAGGACCGTCTCGTCGATGGTCTCGAACTCCGACGTCTTGCGGCCGTCCAGCAGGCGGAAGACCTGGTCCTCCGTCTTGCCCAGGATGTCCTCCATGGACTCGTGGCCCAGGTAGCAGTCGTTGGCGAGGCTCTCCATGGTGTGGATGAGCTTGCGCGACAGGGCCTTCTCATAGACGATGCCGGCGTAGTGTGTGATGTTGGCAGAGGTGGGCACCCCGCGGATCAGATCCCGCAGGAAGGCGGGGTCACTGACCTCCGGCGGCGCATCCATGGCGCGCAGGCGGTCCTGAAGGGCCACCGGATCGTCCGCCGCCGCCCCTTCGTTGTTGAGATCCACCATGGCCTCAAAGATCAGGCCGTACTGGCGGTTGTAGAAATCGTCGCCGTGCAGGATCCCGGCCGCGGCCGTAATGGCCTCACGGTCCAGCAGCATGGACCCGAGCACTGCCTGTTCGGCTTCCGGACTGTTCGGAAGCACGCGCTTGAGGAGTGTCTCTTCCATCCTGTCTGCCCTCCGCCTGCGGTTACTGTTCGGTCACTTTGACGATCAGCGTTCCGTTCACGTCGCGGTAGAGCTTGACAGGTACTTCGTAGGTGCCGAGCGCCTTGATGGGTTCCGCCAGGACCATCTTCTTGCGGTCCAGTTCGATGCCCAGCTGCGCCTTGGCGGCCTCGGCGATCTCCTTGGCGGAAACGGAGCCGAAGAGCTTGCCGCCCTCGCCGGCGCGGATGGTCAGGGTGACGGCCTTGTCCTTGAGCTCCTCGGACAGGCGCTTCGCGTCGGCGATCTTGCCGGCTTCCACCTTGGCATCGTTGGCCTGCTTCAGTTTGAGGTCGTTGAGGTTCCCGGCGGTGGCTTCAATACCCAGTTTCTTTTTCAAAAGGAAGTTGCGGGCGTAGCCGTCCGACACGGACACCTTGTCGCCCTTCTTTCCCAGTGCTTTCACATCCGCTAACAGGATCACATCCATAGCTTTCCTCCTTGCACGGTCACAGTTCGCGGTTTTCCCGCATGCGGCGCAGGATCTCCTTGAGACGCTCGGTCACTTCGTCCACGGTGGCTCCTTCCACCTGGGCCCCGGCGATGGTCATGTGGCCGCCGCCGCCCAGTTTCTCCATGATCACCTGGACGTTCACCTCGTCGATGGAGCGCGCCGAGATATAGACTTTGTTCCCCAGCTTCGAGAGCACGAACGACGCTTTCACGCCGCGGATCGAGAGCAGGTCATTGGCCGCCTGTGCGGCGATGATGGTCGGATTCTCCAGGCCCGTGTTCTCCCCGCACCGGCTGATGGCAAACGCATCCTCAAACAGCTCGGCGCTGCGCACCGCCTCCGCCTTGGCCATGTAATCGTCCATGTCCTCGCGGAAGAGCTTGCGCACGCGCACCATGTCCGCGCCGTTGCGGCGCAGGAAGGCCGCGGCCTCGAAGGTGCGGATGCCGGTCTTGTTCATGAAGTTGTTGGTATCGATGACCAGGCCGGCGTAGATGGCGTCCGCATCCAGCGGTTTCAGGCGGACGTTCTCGCCGTAGTACTGCAGGATCTCCGCCACCATCTCGCACGCGGACGACGCGTACGGCTCCACATACCCCAGCGTGGGGTTCTCGATGACTTCGCGCGTCTGCCGGTGATGGTCGATGACCACGGTGCTGCCGGCCAGGCCGAACAGCTCCGGGCACTCCGTGTAGCTGGGACGGTTGACGTCCACGACCACCAGCACGGTCTCGGCATCCATCAGATCTTTCGCTTTGTCACCCTTCACGAACAGATCCTGCTCGTAGTCCGGGTTCTCCGCAAAGCGCTCGACGAGCGGCTGGATGGACGAGCTCACCGTGTTCAGCACGATGTAGGCGCGCTTGCCGGAATACCGGGCCGCGCGGTAGACGCCGACGGCCGCACCGATGCAGTCCACATCGCTGATCTGATGGCCCATGATCACCACGCGGCTGCTGCCCTCGATGAGTTCCCGGAGGGCCTGCGCCTTGACGCGGGCCTTGACGCGCGTGTTCTTCTCGATGCTGCGCGTCTTGCCGCCGAAATACGTGATGGTATCGTTCTCTTTCATGACGGCCTGGTCACCGCCGCGGGCCAGCGCCATATCGATGGCCGTGCGCGCCAGGTCGTAGTCCGCGCGGTAATCCTCCGCGCCGAAGCCCAGGCCGATGCTGATGGTGGCCGCCAGATCGTTGCCGATGTTGACGGTCTTGACATCCTCGAGCAGGCTGAACTTCTGCTCCTGCATGGTGGTCAGGTTCCCCCGGTTGATGAAGGCGATGTACTTATCCTTCTCCAGCTTCCGGACCACGCCGCCCATGGAGCCGATGTACTTGTTGATCTTGCGGTCGATGAGGGCCAGCAGCAGCGACCGCCGCACCTCCTCGATGCCCGCAAAGACTTCGTCATAGTTGTCCAGGTAGATGAGCGCCACGACGGGCTTCTCCTGCGCGTACCGGCGCTGCAGGCTGATCAGTTCCGTTTCGTCCGTCAGGTAGATGGCGTACATGGCCAGGGTGGACCCGGACTTGTCCGGCAGGATGTCCTTTAAGACGCCGGACACATACACGCGGCGGATCTCCGCGCGCATGGTCATCTCCCCCTGTGACAGCCGGAGCCAGACCGGCGCTTCCCCGCGGGGGAAGGCCTTCGGCTCCAGCTCCGCAAAGACCGCCGACAGCGGGCGGCCGACGGCGGACGCCGGCACCGTTTCGGCAAAGCATTCGTTGCGCCAAAGCAGGACCCCGTCTGCGTCCGCCAGGGCATACGGGATGTGCATCTCCCGCAGCAGGCGCTTCTGCACCTGCGCATAGTCCGAGGCAAACGAGACGAGATCCCGTTTGATGCCGCGCCGGTAGGCCGCATAGCACAGCGCCGACGCCAGTATGAGAGCCCCGGCCGTGGCGGCTGCCGCCGCCACCGAGGCCGCACGGGAAACAAAGGCCAGTCCGCAGACCGCCCCAAACCCGGCCGCCGCGATCACCGCGATCACGAACGGCCAGCGCATGTAGACGTTGATGTGCCTGTTCCCGTCTTTCATCTCTCTTTGTTTACTCTTCCGTTTCGACGGTCCCTTCCGCCTCCACCGTGATCTCCTCCACGGCGGCCTCCGCCTCCGCAGGGGCTTCGGCTTCCGCTTCCGCCGTCTCGGCGGCCGGCAGTTCCTCCTCCGGGACGACCACGCGCGGCACGTCGTTCTCGGACGTGATGCGCACGTCGCGGTAGCGCTTCATGCCGGTGCCCGCCGGGATCAGCTTGCCGATGATGACGTTCTCCTTGAGGCCGATCAGATGGTCCACGCGGCCGTTGATGGCGGCCTCGGTGAGGACTTTGGTGGTCTCCTGGAAGGACGCCGCCGACAGGAACGAATCCGTGGCGAGGGACGCCTTCGTGATGCCCAGCATGATCTGCTTGCCGGCGGCCGGCTCCTTGCCTTCCGCTTCGAGGGCTTTGTTCATGTCTTCGAAGTCCAGGACATCCATGGTGGTGCCCGGCAGCACGGTGGAATCACCGGACTCTTCCACGCGCACCTTCTTCAGCATCTGGCGCACGATGACTTCGATGTGCTTGTCGTTGATCTCCACGCCCTGCAGACGGTAGACGCGCTGCACTTCGCGCAGCATGTAGTCCTGCACGGCGCGCACGCCCTTGATCTTCAGGAGGTCATGCGGGTTGACGGAACCTTCGGTCAGCTCGTCGCCGGCTTCGATCACATCGCCGTCGTTCACCTTGACGGTGGAACCGTACGGGATGAGATAGGCCTTGGAGTTGCCGGTCTCGTTGTCCGTGACCACGACTTCGCGCTTCTTGCGGCTGTCGCGTTTGGTGACCTGGCCGCCGAACTCGGCCACGATGGCCAGGCCCTTCGGCTTTCTGGCTTCGAACAGCTCTTCGACACGGGGAAGACCCTGTGTGATATCGCCGTTGCCGGTGTCACCGCCGGCGACACCGCCGGTGTGGAACGTACGCATGGTCAGCTGTGTGCCGGGCTCACCGATGGACTGGGCCGCGATGATGCCGATGGACTCACCCACCTGCACCGGCTGTCCGGTGGCCATGTTGGAACCGTAGCACTTGGCGCAGACGCCCACGTGCGAGCGGCAGGACAGGACGGTGCGGATCTTGACGGACTTGCGCCCGGCGCGCTCCAGCGCGTTCATGACCGCGGCGGCCTTGTGCGGCGTGACCATGTGGTTGGCCGCCAGCACCACTTCGCCGGTATCCGGATCCGTGACGGTCTCGGCCAGGAAACGGCCGGTCATGCGCTCCTGCAGGCTCTCGATCACTTCCTGGTTGTCCTTGCCTTCGGCAAAGGCCGAGATCTCCATGTACGGGATGGCGGATTCGCCTTCCTCGCGGATGGCATCGGCGCAGCAGTCCACTTCACGCACGATCAGATCCTGGGAGACATCCACCAGACGTCTGGTCAGGTAACCGGAGTCGGCGGTACGCAGGGCCGTATCGGACATACCCTTGCGGGCGCCGTGGGCCGAGATGAAGTATTCCAGAACGTCCAGACCCTCACGCAGGTTGGACTTGATCGGCAGTTCGATGGTGTGGCCGGTGGTATCGTTCATCAGGCCGCGCATGCCGACGAGCTGCTTGATCTGCTCGTTGGAACCGCGGGCGCCGGAGTCCGCCATCATGAAGATGTTGTTGTACTTGTCCAGGCCGGCGATCATCTCTTCGGTCAGCTCGCGGTCGGCGGCTTTCCAGACTTCGATGACTTCCTTGTAGCGCTCGTCCTCGGTCAGCTGGCCGCGGCGGAAGTTGCGGGCGGTCAGGTCCACCTTGGCCTGCGCCTCGGCGATGATCTCCTCCTTGCGGGCCGGGACCACCATGTCCGAAATGGAAACGGTGAGGGCCGCGCGGGTGGAGTACTTGTAGCCCATGGACTTGACGGCATCGAGCACTTCCGCGGTGCGGGTGGCGCCGTGGATGTTGATGACGTGCTGCAGGATGGACTTCAGCTGCTTCTTGCCGACGTGGAAGTCGATCTCCGGCAGCAGTTCATTGCCCGGCACGGACCGGTCGACAAAGCCCAGATCCTGCGGGATGATCTCGTTGAAGAGCAGGCGGCCCAGCGTGCACTCGATGCGGCCGTGCCTGGTGGTGCCGTCCGGCATCTCCTTGCTGACGCCCACGTAGATCTTCTGGTGCAGGCTGATCACGCCGTTCTCATACGCCAGGATGGCCTGGTTCATGTTGGCGAAGGTGTGGCCCAGCAGGTCTTCCATGGTGCAGATGACCCAGCGGTTGCGCTCCGGCTGGACGTTGACGCGGATGACGGTGGAACGCTCCAGCGGCGTCATCTTCTTCGCCTTGCCCTCGGCCTTGGCGATCTGGTAGGCGCGGTAGGCCTCCAGGGCTTCGGCTTCGGTCTCAAAGACGGCCTCCGGCTCCTGCTCGCGCTCGGTGCCGGTGTAGTCCGCGTAACGGCGCATGGTCAGGTAGTAGATGCCCAGGACCATATCCTGCGACGGCACGGCCACGGGGCCGCCGTCCGACGGCTTCAGCAGGTTGTTCGAGGACAGCAGCATGAAGCGGCACTCGGACTGCGCTTCCACGGACAGCGGAAGGTGTACGGCCATCTGGTCGCCGTCGAAGTCGGCATTGAAGGCGGTGCAGACCAGCGGATGCAGCTTGATGGCCTTGCCTTCGACCAGGATGGGCTCGAACGCCTGGATGCCCAGACGGTGCAGCGTAGGCGCACGGTTGAGCATGACCGGATGCTCGCTGATGACGTCCTCAAGGACATCCCAGACTTCATCCTGCATGCGCTCGACCATCTTCTTGGCGTTCTTGACGTTGTGGGAGATGCCGCGCTGCACCAGTTCCTTCATGACGAAGGGCTTGAACAGCTCGATGGCCATCTCCTTGGGCAGGCCGCACTGGTAGATCTTGAGTTCCGGACCGACCACGATAACGGAACGGCCGGAATAGTCCACGCGCTTGCCCAGCAGGTTCTGGCGGAAACGGCCCTGCTTACCCTTTAACATATCGGACAGGGATTTCAGAGCGCGGTTGCCGGGGCCCGTCACGGCGCGGCCGCGGCGGCCGTTGTCGATGAGGGCGTCCACCGCTTCCTGCAGCATGCGCTTCTCATTGCGCACGATGATCTCCGGCGCGCCGAGTTCGAGCAGGCGGGCCAGACGGTTGTTGCGGTTGATGATGCGGCGGTACAGATCGTTGATGTCCGAGGTGGCAAAACGGCCGCCGTCCAGCTGCACCATGGGGCGCAGATCCGGCGGGAGCACCGGGATGGCATCCATGATCATCCACTCGGGCTTGTTGCCGGAGGAGCGGAAGCTCTCCACCACTTCGAGGCGCTTGACGAGCTTCGCCTTCTTCTGGGCGCTCGCGGTCTCCAGCTCTTCGCGCATGGAGGCGGACTCGGCGTCCAGGTCGATGGCGTGCAGCAGCTCCTTGATGCTCTCGGCGCCCATGCCGGCGCGGAACGAACCGGCGCCGTAGGCTTCGATGGCTTCACGGTATTCGCGCTCGTTCAGCACCTGCTTGTAGAACAGCGGGGTCTCGCCCGGATCCAGCACGATGTAGCTGGCAAAGTAGAGCACCTGGTCCAGCTGGCGGGGCGTGAGGTCAAGCATCAGGCCCATGCGGCTGGGGATACCCTTGAAATACCAGATGTGCGAGACCGGCGCGGCCAGCTCGATGTGGCCCATGCGCTCGCGGCGCACCGAGGCCTTGGTGACCTCGACGCCGCAGCGGTCGCAGATGACGCCCTTGAAGCGGATCTTCTTGTACTTGCCGCAGTGGCATTCCCAGTCCTTGCTCGGTCCGAAAATGCGCTCGCAGTACAGGCCGTCGCGCTCGGGCTTTAACGTACGGTAGTTGATGGTCTCGGGCTTGGTGACCGCACCGCGGGACCATTCGCGGACCTTCTCCGGCGAAGCCAGACCGATACGGATCGCGTCGAAGGAGAGCGGCTCGGGAGCCGGCTTATCGGGCTGCGTGCGGGAAGCCTGCGGGGGCAGATAGGGGATCTCGTCGGTCAATGCGGTCTCTTCCTCCGCACCTTCCGCTGTCTCCTGCATGACTTCTTCGTCCAGCATGACAGATTCCAGTTCAGGCATGTGTTTCCTCCGTTTCGTGATCAGTCGTTATCGCCGGGAAAATCTTCTTCCAGCAGATCGTCGGACGGTTCTTCCTCGGTGTAGCCGTCACCGGCATCCTCTTCGGAATAATTGTCGTCGGAATACGGCGCCATGGCGTCCTCCGCACTCTGCTCACGGAAGCCGTAGAGCGAGAGGTCGGCGTCATCGCGGCGGTAATGCTTGCGGTCGGCGTCTTCCATGACGGACCGGTAGGTCGGCTCGTTGTCGTCCACGTTCTCGGCGATCTCCACCTCGGTGCCGTCGTCCTTGAGCACGCGGATATCCAGCGCCAGGGACTGCAGCTCTTTCAGGAGCACCTTGAAGGACTCCGGAATGCCCGGCTCAGGGATGTTCTCACCCTTGATGATCGCTTCGTACGTCTTCACGCGGCCGATGATATCGTCCGACTTGTAGGTCAGGATCTCCTGCAGCGTGTAGGCGGCGCCGTAGGCCTCGAGGGCCCAGACTTCCATCTCGCCGAAGCGCTGGCCGCCGAACTGCGCCTTGCCGCCCAGCGGCTGCTGGGTGACCAGGGAGTAAGGGCCGGTCGAGCGGGCGTGGATCTTGTCGTCCACCAGGTGATGGAGTTTCAGGTAGTGCATGTGGCCGATGGTGACCGGGCTGTCAAAGAACTCGCCGGTGCGGCCGTCGCGCAGGCGCACCTTGCCGTCCGGATTGATCGGCACGCCCTTCCACAGGGCGCGGTGCTCCAGGTGGCTGCCCAGGTACTCCATGACCTCCGGAGCCAGCACATCCTTGTACTTGGCCTGGAAGTCCTCCCAGGTGCCGTTGGCGTAGTCGTTGGCCATGAGCAGGGCATCCGTGATGTCCTTCTCGCCGGCGCCGTCAAAGACCGGCGTGGCGATATCGAAGCCCAGGACCTTCGCGGCCAGGGAGAGATGGATCTCCAGCACCTGACCGATGTTCATACGGGACGGGACGCCCAGAGGGTTCAGCACGATATCCAGCGGGCGGCCGTTCGGCAGGAACGGCATGTCCTCGACCGGCAGCACACGGGAGACAACACCCTTGTTGCCGTGACGGCCGGCCATCTTGTCGCCCACGCTGATCTTTCTCTTCTGCGCAATGTAGATGCGCACGCGCTCGGTGACACCCGGCGACAGATCGTCGGAGTTCTCGCGCGTGAAGACCTTCGCGTCCACCACCACGCCGTAGGCGCCGTGCGGGAGCTTTAGGGAGGTGTCACGCACCTCGCGGGCCTTCTCGCCGAAGATGGCGCGCAGCAGGCGCTCTTCCGCGGTAAGCTCGGTCTCGCCCTTCGGGGTCACCTTGCCGACCAGGATATCGCCCGCACGGACTTCGGCACCGATGTGCACGATGCCGCGCTCATCCAGGTCTTTCAGGGCGTCGTCGCCGACACCCGGCACGTCGCGGGTGATCTCCTCCGGGCCCAGCTTGGTGTCGCGGGCCTCGGTCTCGTACTCTTCAATGTGGACGGACGTATAGACGTCGTCCTGCACGAGGCGCTCGGACAGCAGCACGGCGTCCTCGTAGTTGTAGCCTTCCCAGGTCATGAAGCCGATGAGCGGGTTCTTGCCCAGGGCGATCTCGCCCTTCGCGGTGGACGGGCCGTCGGCGATGACTTCGCCGGCCGCCACGTGGTCGTTCTTGAAGACGATCGGCTTCTGGTTGTAGCAGTTGCTCTGGTTGGAGCGGGCAAACTTGGTCAGCTTGTAGACGTCGCGGGCGCCATCCTCGTCGGCGATGATGATGATCTCATCCGACGCGGCGCGCTCCACGGTGCCGGCGCGTTTGGCCAGCACGCAGACGCCCGAGTCATACGCCACCTTGTCCTCCATGCCCGTGCCGATGACCGGCGGCTCCGTCTTTAAGAGCGGCACGGCCTGACGCTGCATGTTGGAGCCCATCAGGGCGCGGTTGGCGTCGTCGTTCTGCAGGAACGGGATCATGGAAGTGGCCACCGAGAAGACCATCCGCGGCGACACGTCCATCAGATCCACGCGGGACTTCGGATAGGAAGAAGTCTCTTCGCGGAAGCGGCCGGAGACGTT
>CAMJGH010000014.1 GCA_946405185.1 uncultured Lachnospiraceae bacterium | reverse complement strand
CATGATCAAAACGACCGACCGGGATTTCCGCGTGGTCAACATCTTCTCCATCGCGGCCATCTTCGTGATCATCGCGCTGGTTGAAAAGAGCCTGACGCTGCCGGTGATCCTGATCGCGGTCATCGAGCTGGGCATCTTCATCAACCTGGGCCTGCCGCATTTCCTGGGACAGAGCCTTCCGTTCATCGCGCCCATCTGCATCTCCACCATCCAGCTGGGCGCCACCGTGGACTATGCCATCCTGATGACCACGCGGTACAAGACGGAGCGGCTGGCGGGTGCGCATAAGAAAGAAGCCGTGACCACGGCGCTGGCCACGTCCATTCCGTCGATCATCGTGTCCGGCCTGGGGCTGTTCGCGGCTACGTTCGGTGTGGCGGTGTATTCGGACATCGACATCATCCGCAGCATGTGCCTGCTGATGGCGCGCGGCGCACTGATCAGCATGGTGATGGTCATTTTCATGCTGCCGGCTTTCCTGATGCTGTGTGACGGCGTGATCTGCGCCACCACCTCCGGCATGCACGCGGTGACAAACCGTGAGAGAAGAGAACGGCAGAGAGCCAAAAAGGAGGTCTCTTATGAAGGGTAAACTGGTCAAAGTCCTGAGTCTGGGACTGTGTGGGATACTGACGCTGGGGGTCGCCGGAACGCCGGCTGCCGCCCGGAACATCCAGGCGGTGCGGCCGGAGCCGGACACCGCGGTGACAGCCACCGCCGCGGCGGATGCGGCGGCAGCGCCGAAGAAGAATGAGACGGTCTACGTGCTGTCGGAGGCGGACGGGAGCGTCCGCAAGATCATCGTCAACGACTGGCTGCAGAATGAAGCCGGCCTGAGCGAGCTGTCCGATGCGTCGGAACTGTCAGATGTGGAGAATGTGAAGAGTGACGTGCAGCCGCAGAGCGCGGAGGACGGAAGCCTCGTCTGGAGCGCGGACGGCGGGGACATCACCTACCAGGGGACCATCGAAAAGGAACTGCCTGTCACCCTGAAGGTCACTTACACGCTGGACGGACAGGAGATGACACCCGAGGAGATGGCCGGACAGAGCGGCCACGCCGTGATCCGCTTTTCCTATGAGAACAACCAGACCGCGGAGGTGGAGCTGAACGGAAAGACGGAGCAGTTCTACGTGCCGTTCGTGGTCATGAGCGCGGCGGTGCTGCCGGGCGATGTGTTCTCGGACATCACCGTGAAAAACGGCAAGGCCATCTCGGACGGTGCCCGCACGGTAGCGGCCGGCATCGCCTTCCCGGGCCTGCAGGAAGATCTGGGCGTGGATGTGGAAGACTTTGAAGTGCCTTCGTATGTGGAGATCGAAGCCGATGTGAAGGACTTTGCCATGGGCATGACCCTCACCGCCGTGGTGCCGGCCAACTTGGAGGCTGTCTCCGACGACCTGCCGGCGATGGACGAGCTGACGGATTCCCTCGGGAAGCTGACCGAGGCCATGGATCAGCTGACGGATGGCTCCGCGCAGCTGCTGGCCGGCCTGGAAACCTTGCTGGGGAGCACCGGTGAACTGGCGGACGGTGTGAAGCAGGTGAATGACGGCGCCGGTCAGGTGGCCGAGGGTACGCACAGCGTGCGCGACGGCGCGGCGCAGGTTTCCGATGGCGCGGCGCAGGTATCGGCCGGTGCCGGTCAGGTATCCGCGGGTGCCGGCCAGGTTTCCGCCGGCGCCAACAGCCTGGCAGCCGGTCTGTCGCAGCTGTCCGGCAACTCCGCGGCGCTCAACGCCGGTGCCTCGCAGGTGTTTGACGCACTGCTGGCCACCGCGCAGACGCAGCTGACCGAAAAAGGCCTGTCCGTCCCGGCGCTGACCAAAGACAATTACGGCGCGGTGCTGGATCAGCTGATCGCCTCGCTGGATGAGAAGAACGTGTACGCTCAGGCCCAGGCGCAGGTGACCGCCGCTGTGGAAGAAAAGCGCGGGTACATCACGGAGCAGGTGACCGCCGCCGTGCAGGAGCAGGTGAAAGCGAAAGTCACGGAAGCCGTGAAGGCCGAAGTGCAGACACAGGTGGAAGAAGCGGTGAAGGCTGAGGTGAATGCCAAGGTGACCGAAGCCGTGAAGGCTGGTGTGCGGGCTCAGGTGATCCAGGCCGCCGCGCAGATGAGCGTGGAAGACTATGAAAACGCCTGTGCTGCCGGAGTGATCGGCGAAGAGGTGCAGGCACAGATCAACGCCGCCGTGGAAGCCCAGATGGGGACGCCTGAAGTGCAGGCGATGATCGCCTCGAAGACCGACGAGCAGATGCAGGGCGCCGAGGCTCAGGCAGCGCTGGCTGCCAACACGGAAGCACAGATGGCTTCCGAAACCGTGCAGGGCATCATCGCCGCCAAGACCGACGAGCAGATGCAGAGCGCTGAGGTGCAGGGGCTGATCAGCCAGAACACCGAAGCGCAGGTGCAGAAGGCCATCACTGACAACATGGCCTCTCCGGAAGTGCAGGCCAGACTGGCCGAAGCCTCCGAAGGCGCGAAGCAGATCATCGGGCTGAAGACATCGCTCGACAGCTACCGGACATTCTATAACGGCCTGCAGACCTACACCGCCGGTGTGGACGCGGCCTCAGCCGGTGCCACCACCCTCGCGGGCGGCGCGGCCAGCCTGGCCGATGGCGCCGGCACGCTGGCCACCGGTGCCGCCAGCCTGGCAGACGGCTCGAAGACGCTGGCCACCGGCACCACCGATCTGGCCGCCGGCGCGGACGCCCTGGCCGAAGGTACCGGCAAACTGAATGATTCCATGCCGGCCCTGACCTCCGGCGTCACGCAGCTGCGCGACGGCGCGAAGGCTCTGAACGACGGCCTGAACACCTTCAACCAGGAAGGCATTCAGAAACTGGTCGATGCCGTGGACGGCGACCTGATGGGCCTGCTCGACCGCGTACGCGCGGCCGCCAGCCTCGCCAAAGACTACCGGTCGTTCTCCGGCATCGCCGATGGGTATGACGGCGAAGTGAAGTTCCTCTACCGCACCGACGAAGTGAACCAGTAAGTTACCATTAGGGACGTATCTTTTTGGTAAAGAAATGTACCAAAAAGAAACGTCCCTTTTGGTATGGCTTGTGGTAAGATGGCTGCGGAGGGAGAACGTCATGGCAGCAGAGAAGGATCAGATGAAAACGGCGGCGGATACCTGCGTGCCCTGCGGGGAGGGGTTTTTAAACATCCGCGCAGGTGCCATCATCCTGAAAGACGGGCGGTTCCTGATGGTGGGGAACGACCGGTTTGACTACCTGTATTCGGTGGGCGGGCGGCTGCATTTCGGCGAGACGGCCGAGCAGGCGGTCCTTCGCGAGGTGGAGGAGGAGACGGGCGTGCGCCTGGAGGTGGACCGCCTGGGCTTCATCCACGAGGACATCTATACTGCCGATGTGCCCGGCCGGGAAGGGAAGACCATCTACGAGATTTCGTTCTACTTCTATATGAAAGTTCCTGAGGATTTTGACCCTCGCAGTGATTCCGCGACGGAATTCGGCGATGCGGAGCGCCTCGTCTGGGTGAGTCCGGACGAGGACATCGTGATGTTCCCTACCTTCTTCCCGGAAGAACTGAAAAACCCGTCCCTCACCGTGAAGCACATCGTGACGGATGAGCGAAAATGAGCAGAAGAGAAGGGGTGTAAAATAACCCCCGCTTAAAGCATCGCGCCAGGCTTCGCATGAAGCCTGGCGCCTGTTTTTCCTGAAAGAAGCTGCTTTTCGGTGAAAAATAGCGTTTTTTCGTGTCACCAACCAACCGACCGTCGGCCCTATACTTAACATCAGCCTGTTTTCATGGCATGCAGGAAAAAGACAAAGCACAGAAAATGCTGGAACAGTACGCGGACGTATTTGCAGATATCGTCAACGTTCTGCTGTTTGAAGGGAAAACGACAGTCCGTCCGGAAGACCTGAGGGAGTCGCTGAAGACGTCCTTGTACCGTCAGGGAGGAAAACTGTATTCAATGGAGCGGGATGCGGCCGGTTCCGAAGCGATTTCCGCCTGGTCGCCGAGTTCTTCACCGGACTGCGCAAGAAGAGGGGAGGCAGCAGGGCGCTCCCCGACCTGCCTGTACAGAAACTGGCCCACGTCATGGAAGTCATGAACCTGATCTCGGCCATGACGGGAGACCGGCGCTTTGAGGAGACATACAGTCGGCAGATGAAGCAGAAACAGATCCCGATGACGGAATTGTATGACTGGCTGTTCGGCGAGACAGCCGCGCAGTATGCGGAAAAAGGCCGGGAAAAAGGCCGTGAGGAAGGCCTGACAGCGATGGTGAGCACCTTGCGGTCCCTTAAGGTAGACCCGGAGGAAGCGTGCCGGCTGATCAGAGCCAACGACGCCTACCGGTCCGTGCCGGAAGAGCGCATCCGCACGCTGTGGGAGGCCGCCGGATGCCGGGGCCTTTCGCGGTGACGGAGGCGGTGACGGTGATCGACATCGACCCGCGTGCAGGCAGTTACCACGGAAAAAAGGGCAGCTGAAGATCCCGGAAGAGGAACCGGAAGGACGGCAGGAACAGTCTGTACACAATGCAAGGCGCCGGGCGGATCACGGATGATCCGTCCGGCGCTGTTTTGTTGCAATGACCGACACTCCCTTACCGGGTGCTTCCGCGCCAGACCGGCGTGGTCCGCACATGCGTCCAGGAGAAGGGCAGTTCGGGGGAGCGAATGCGGGAGAGCAGGATGTCCGCGGCCAGCCGGCCGATCTCGACGCTGGGGATCTGGACGGTGCTCAGCGGCGGCTCCGACAGTGAGGACTGGACCGTTCCGTCAAAGCCCGTCACCATGATGTCGCGGGGGATGGACAGGCCCTTTTTCTTCAGGGCCGCCATCAGGTGGATGGCCAGATAGTCGTTGGCGCAGACGAAAGCCTCCGGGAGCCGGCGCATCGCGGTCAGCCTGCCGAGAAGCCACCCGGTATCCTGGTAGGGGGAGTCGTCGGGAGCCAGGATGCACAGATTTTCGTCGAGGGGCAGGCCGGCTTCCCTGAGGCCGATCTGGAAACCGATCCAGCGCTCGTAAAAACTCCCGCAGTGTTCCTTGTCACCCAGGAAACCGATGCGGCGCACGCCCAGAGAAGCGAGCCGGCGGATGATGGCGGTCACGCTGGCCACGTTTTCCATCGTGACGAAATCACAGGGCATGAGTTCCCTGCCGGCGAGGGGCGGACTGTCGATGATGACCGTGGGGAGACCGAGACTGCAGATCATCTTCAGGTAGTCGGGGTCGAACAGTTCGATGCCGACGATACCGGCTGTCTGTTCGGGGTTGAAGTGGGGAGGAAGGATCCGCTGCCTGCGCTCCTCGGCGGAGATCTCGAACATCTTCAGCGTATATCCGGAACGGCTGACCTGGTCCGTAAAAGTGGTCACCAGGTATGTGCCGACGTGATAATCCTCCGGCATGTTGTGGGTCAGGAGGGCGATGCTCGTCCCGGAACTTAAAAGCCGGGAGGCCTGGGCCCCCTGCGGAAGTCCGTAGCCAAGCTCGCCGGCCTTCTGTAAGATCAGGGCGCGTGTGGCGGCCGGAACATGCCCCCGCCCGTTGAAGGCTTTGGAGACAGTGTTCCGGGAGAGGCCGCAAGCGTTGGCAATGTCCTGCATGGTGACGCGCTTGTTTGTCATGTCTGTAACCTTCCCGCAAGATGTTGCCTACAGTATATCACATCTTTTGAAAAAGTACAATTTACATTATGTAAACCTACGTAAACTCGTGTCAAGAGCCGGAGATTATGATGAGTATACGGCGGTTTCCGCAAGGAAATCAGCGTGCGGGCAAATTGCGGTATTGACACTCATAGGAAATCAAAGTACAATAATGTCAACGAAAAATGTAAACAATGTAAACAAGGAGGTGTTTTGTAAACCCTGCCGCGCCTGTCTGGGGATGTGAGGCGCGGCGCAATGCTGACGTCGGCTCTCACAAAGGAGGAGGAAACCATGTCATCTGCCGCAACCAAGCCGGCCCGGGTTAAAAAACCCCGGGAGGAAAAGCCGGACTTCAAGACGAGAGTCCGGAATTTCCGGAGCAACTCACCGTACCTGGTGCTGCTTTTTCCGGCGATCCTGATCGTCTTTCTTTTCAACTACCTGCCGATCTACGGTGTCCTGATCGCGTTCCAGGATTTCATGCCCGGCGACAAGATCCTGTCCGACACCACGATCTGGGTAGGCTTTGAGAACTTCCTGCGCTTTTTCAGGGATGTTCAGTTCTGGCCGCTGATGAAAAACACGTTCCTGCTGTGCATCATCGGCTTCGTCATCGGCTTCCCGCTGCCGATCATCGTGTCCCTGGCTCTGAACGCACTGAAGAACCGCAAGGCCGGCAAGGTGCTGCAGACGATCTACACGGCGCCGCACTTCATCTCGCTGGTCGTCCTCGTCGGTATGCTGCAGCTGTTCTTCGGCCGGTACGGTCTGGTGAACAACATCGCGGCGGGCCTCGGCGGAGAGCGCATCTCCTACTTCCTGGAGAGTTCTTCCTTCCGCCCGATGTACATCCTGTCGAGCAACTGGCAGGATTTCGGCTGGAGCGCGGTCATCTACATCGCGGCTCTCGCCAACGTCGACCCGGTGCAGCATGAGGCGGCCATGATCGACGGTGCCACCCGCCTGCAGCGCGTCATCCACGTCGACATCCCGGCCATCATGCCGATGATCAGCGTCATGCTGATCATGTCCATCGGCGGTCTGATGGGCGTCGGCTACGAGAAGGCCCTGCTGATGCAGACGGACGGCAACCTGGCAGTCAGTGAACTGATCGCCACCTACGTGTACAAGCGAGGTCTTACCGGTGTTCCGGACCAGGCGTACGCAACGGCCATCGGTCTGTTCAACTCCATCATCAACGTGGTGCTGCTGATCATCGCCAACACGACGTCCAAGAAGTTCTCCGAGAACTCGCTGTGGTAAAGGAGGGAGAAGATGAGCAAAAAGACACCCGCATATTCCCCTCGCAAAGAGACGAGCGGCGACAAAGTATTCTTTGTCGTGAACGCCCTGTTCCTCGGCCTTCTGGCCCTGATCATCCTGTATCCGCTGTACTTCATCATCATCGCGTCCATCTCGGATCCGGACGCCGTGTTGGGCGGACAGGTCGTGCTGTACCCGGTCAATATCACGCTTGACGGTTTCCGCAAGGTCTTCGAGCGGCGCGACATCTGGGTCGGCTATCTGAACACCATCATCTACACGGCCGTGACCGTGGTGCTGTCGCTGGCCGTGACCATCCCCGCCGGCTGGGCCCTGAGCCGCAAGACGACGCCCGGCAAGAAATTCTGGATGATCTTCTTCATCATCCCGATGTTCTTCGGCGGCGGCCTGATCCCGTTCTACAACGTCATGAGCAGCCTCGGCCTGATCAACTCGGCATGGTCGGTCATCCTGCCGGCGATCCTGTCGGTCTGGAACCTGTTCATGTCGAAAACCTTCTTCGAGTCCTCCATCCCGGACGGACTGCTGGAGGCGGCGACCATCGACGGCGCCGGAAAGTACCGCACCTTCTTCTCGATCATCATCCCGCTGTCCAAGGCCATCATCGCGGTCATGGCGCTGTACTACGCCGTGGGTCAGTGGAACAGCTACTTCAACGCCATGATCTTCCTGCAGGATGAAGGCAAATACCCGCTGCAGCTCGTCCTGAAGGAGATCCTGATCGCGTCGGAGAGCACCGTGGGCGGCAGCGGCGAGACGATCCTGCAGCAGTACCGTCTGGCCAACCAGCTCAAGTACGTATCGGTCATCGTGTCGAGCATCCCGGTCCTGTGCCTGTACCCGTTCGTGCAGAAGTACTTCGCGCAGGGCGTGATGATCGGCTCACTTAAAGGTTAAGGAGGAGGAAAAGATGAAAGCAAAACGGTTATTCTCCCTGGCCCTGGCGGCGCTGATGCTGTTTGCCGCGGCCTGCGGAGGCAAGGGCGGAAACGGCGGCGGCCAGGCGGCCAAGTCGGACGTGGAAAGCCTGAAGCAGAACTACGGGTTCCAGTGGGAAGACCCCACCAAGCCCATCCTGAACGATAAGGGCGCCCAAGAGATCTCCTTCACGGTCTACTCCTCGAAGAACGCTTCCGCGCTGGACTACAACGACATGAAGATCATGAACGACCTGTACACGCAGACCAACGTCTTCGTGAACTGGGAGAACGTGTCGGAGTCCGTCTACTCGCAGCAGAAGAACCTGATCTTCGGCAACGCGGACAACCGTCCGGACGCCATCTACCACGCCGGCATGGGCGCGGGCGAGATCATCAAGTACGCCAAGCGCAAAGTGCTGGTCCCCATCAGCGATTATCTTGACTACATGCCGAACTTCTCCAAACTGCTGGAGGAGCGCCCCGATATCAAGAACCAGCTGATCAACATCGAAGACGGCAAGATCTACTCACTGCCGCGCATCGAGGAAATGGGCCTGCTGGCTAATCCGAACCTGCTCTTCCTCAATGTCGCCTGGACGAAGGCCGCCATCGACGCCGGCGCCGTGACCGGGCTGACTGCCGCCGATCTGAAGGACGGCCTGTCCCTGACCTCCGCCCAGATGGAGCAGATCCTCACCTACTTCCGCGACAACGACATGAACGGCAACGGCAAGACGGACGACGAGCGCCCGCTGAGCTTTGTCTACAACAACTGGCAGGGCAACCAGTGCGACCTGTACGGTATGTTCGGCCTGAACGACAACCTCGAGCACCGCGTGGTGGTCGACGGCAAGGTGACTTACACGATCCGCGACGACCGCTTCCGCGACGCCACGAACTTCATCGCCGACTGGGTTGACCGCGGCCTCATCGACAAGGTCTCCTTCGAGCAGAGCCAGGACAACTTCCTTGCCAACGGCAAGGGCCTTGAGACCTACGGCGCCTTCTACTGGTGGGAGAGCGAGACGGTCGTCTCCGAGCCGGAGCACTACATCGTCTGCAACCCGCTGATCGGCCCGGGCGGCGATCAGACCATCTGCGTTTCCAACAACCCCGAGATCAGCACCGGCGAAGTGATCCTCTTCTCCAACTGCCAGTATCCGGAAGTCCTGCTTGCCTATTTTGACCGCTACTACGATCCGGTGATCTCTGCCCAGATCAACTACGGTCCCATCGGCATCGTCTACGAAGAGCAGCCGGATGCCCAGGGAATGCTTGTCCAGAAGCCTCTGCCGGAAGGCGTGACCAGCGACGAACTGCGTCTGCAGAACGCTCCGCTCGGCATCATCTACCTCGGCGAGTATGCCTGGAACAACGTTGTCCACATGGAGCCCCGCGCCCAGCTGCGCCTCGAGCGCCTGCAGGTCAACGCCAAGCCTTTCGTGCCGGCCGGTGTCGAACCCTGCCCGAACCTGCAGTTCACGCAGGAAGAACTCAACACGCTGAGCAACTATGAAGCCAACCTCAACGACTACGTGCGCACCAACCTCATCAGCTGGCTGATGAAGGGCGGCGTCTCCGATTCGGCCTGGGCGACCTTCCAGAGCGACCTGAACGGCAAAGTCAATCTGGATGCCATCCAGAAGGTGTATCAGGACGCCTACGACCGCTACGTCGGCAAATAAGGAGGGACTGAGATGAAAAAGATCCTTGCGCTCGGACTGGCGGTCCTTCTCGCCGCCGGCCTCACCGCCTGCGGAGGGAATACACCCTCGGGCGGCGGTGATAATGCCGCGCCCAGCATCAGCGGCGCCGCGGACCAGACCGTGACGGCGGGTTCGTCCTTTGACGCCCTGGCCGGCGTCACCGCCACGGACAAGGAAGACGGCGACCTGACCTCCATGATCACCGTGGAAGCCTCCCCCGCCCTGAACTTCCAGAACGGCAAAGCCACGCCCGACACGGCGGGCTCCTATGAACTTGTTTACCGTGTGGCCGACAAGGGCGGCCTGACGGCGGAAGCCTACGCGACCCTGACGGTCACCAAGCAGACCGGCGAGGAAGTGGTCTACAAGACCTTTGACTTCGGTTCTCCGGAAGTGACGGACACGCACGGCTGGGAATTCCGCAAGGGTGACAGCGCCGATGCCGAAGCCGCCCTGAAGGAAGGTGCCTATGTGATCACGGTCGCCAACCCCGGCGAGGGTGACGGTGACGTCGTCCTGGCCAAGCCCGGCTTCACCCTGCAGGCGGCGGATTACCGCGTCCGCATCTGGGCGAAGTCGACGAAAGACACCTATGCCCACATCCTGGCCCGCAACGAGAACGCGGATGGCTGGGAGACCTTCGGCGGAGCCTTCAATGTGCGGATCACCGAAGAGATCCAGCCGCTCGACCTGTTCTTCACCTCGCCCGGCGAGGGGAGCGCGGAACTGCTCTTCCACCTCGGCCGCATCACGCCGAACCCCGAAAACGCTGCGGACACCACGCCCGAAGATTTCACCGTCACGATCGACAAGATCGAACTGTACGAGATCTCCGGCGAGGAGACCCTGACCGCTGTCTATACGGCGGACTTCGCCGCGGCCGACGCGGTGACGATCGAAACCGGTGACGGTGCGGAAGCCTCCGCGTCCGTCGAAGGCGGCGCCGGACAGTTTGTGATCGCCTCCTATCCGACCGAAGGCGGCGTCTGGAGCATCAAGGCCAACATCGGCCTCGGCGGCCAGAGCATCACGGAAGGCCAGAAGTACTACTACCGCGTGGTCCTGAACGCCGAGAACGGCCAGGGCGGCGAGTGCCTGGTCGAGAGCGCTGCCCAGTACGACCAGTGCCGTGTGAACTTTGACGGCCTGTCCCTGCCGGCCGGCGAGGACACCGAGATCCGCGGCACCTTCACCGCGGACCGCGACATCGCGGATCCGGTCATCCGTCTGCAGATCGGCAACGCTCCGGATGGCGTGACGGCCAACACCATCACCGTAAAGGAAGTGGAGTTCGGCCTGGTGGAAGGCGACAAGGAGACCCACAAGACCATCGAGTCCTTCATGCCTTTCGGCCGCGGTTCCGCCAATGCGGACAACACGGACTTCCCCTGGGAGACTTTCAACGGGACGGACGAGGACAACGAGCGCGGCGTCGGCACCATCTGGGCGGAGAACGGCAGCTTCTTCTACCGCATCGACAACGCCGGCACGGTTGACTGGCACAACAAGCTGGTCTGCGGCTACACCGGCAACCCGCTGACGCTGGCTGCGGACAGCTACTACATCGTGGAGATCACCGCCAAGGCCGACAAGCCCATTTCGTGCGGCTTCTTCCTCAACCCGATGGGCAGCTGGGATCCGCGCATTTCGGAGGGCATGGACCTGACGACGGATTTCCAGACCTTCCGTTTCACGACCACGGACACGTTCGTGGTGGACATGGATTTTGAGATGCTCTTCCAGTTCGGCTCCGAAGCGGCGGCCGCCCTGGGCAGCGTGACGATCGAATTCCAGAACATCACGATCTATCAGATGCCTGTCATGTAAGACCGCAGGACAGGGGGAGGACGGCATGCCGGTTCTCCCCCTGTCCGTTTTCAGGAGGAAACCATGAGAAGAGCAATGATCGCGGTGCTGCTGGTCTGCCTGCTCGCCGTCTGCATGGCCGGCTGCAAAAAGGCGCCGGCGGATGACGGGGAACCCTATGCCCAGAACGTGCAGGACAAGGACTTTTCGTCGCTGAGGACGGCGGGCAGCCAGGAAGAGGCCTACGACTACCGCTACTTTTTCCGTCCGGAGAAGGACGGACTCAACCAGCCCTACGTGGGCGATGTCATGCCGTACTATGAGGACGGGGTGTAT
This sequence comes from uncultured Lachnospiraceae bacterium, assembly GCA_946405185.1. Classification (GTDB taxonomy): domain Bacteria; phylum Bacillota; class Clostridia; order Lachnospirales; family Lachnospiraceae; genus CAKQHB01. Next base: position 33,789 of record CAMJGH010000014.1, on the reverse strand, counting down.
TACCTCTATTACCTGAAAGAAGGCGGCGATTCCTACAACCACTCGATCTACCTGGCGACCACGACGGATTTCCTGACATACAAGGAGTACGACGATCCGGTCCTGGAAGCCAGCCGCAGCGGCGGGCAGGACGGATGGACGGGTACCGGCGACATCGTCAAAGTCGGCGATACGTACTACCTGTTCTACACCGGTCACGCATCGTCCAACACCTATGAATACATGGAGAAAGTGATGCTGGCCAAAGGAACCAGCCTGACCTCCTTCGAGAAGGTGGAAGGGTGGGAGATTACCCCGCCGGATTCGCTGGGACAGAAGAACGACTTCCGCGATCCGCAGGGCATCTATGACCCGGAGACCGGCACCATCCAGATGATGATCACGGCTTCCCAGGGCAACGTCGCGCGGATCCTGCGCTACACGCTTTCCGCCGACCTGAAGGAAGTCACGTACGAAGGCATCCTGTTCACCGATCCCATCTCGCAGTTCTGGAACCTGGAGTGCAGCGACCTGTTCTGCATCGACGGCACCTACTACCTGACCTACTCCGGTCAGGACGACACCATGTGTTACTCCACGGCGCCGTCCGCCACCGGGCCGTTTGAAACAGCCGTGCGCGTGGACGGGAAGCTCTTCTACGCGGCCCGGCACGTACAGGGCGCGGACGGGGACTACATGGCCGGCTGGGTGCGCCGCAGCGAATCGCCGTCCTCCACACAGGAGGTTTCGGCGTGGGGCGGCAACATGGGCGTGCAGAAGATCGTCCGCAAGGACGACGGCACCCTGGTGCTGGCGCCGGTGGACACGGTCGCAGGGGCCATCAGCCAGCGCCGGAAACTGCCGCTCAAGCAGGACAGCGTGACGGTGGAAGGCGGCGCGCGCTATACGTACGAGGAAGCCTTTACCGCCTATGAATGCTTTAAACTGACCGGCACTTTCACCTATACCGGCACCGGCGCCTTCGGCCTGGCGCTTGACTACAACGGGCAGGCCGGCAAGTACAAACTGATCATGATCGACCCGGCGGAACAGAAGCTGAAGCTTTCCTTCAACGAAGGGACCACGCCGATCACCGAAACCGCCTGTGCCCTCGAGGCCGGGAAAACATATTCGTTCACCTACATTCAGGAAGGCTCCGTCGGCATCTTCTACGTGGACGGGGAAGCTTCCCTGACGGTGCGCGTGTACGGCGTCAGCGGCAAGAGCATCCGCCTCTTTGCCGGAAACAACAAGGTTACGTTTGCCTCTTTACGAGAATATACAAGATAAGGTTGCAGTTGGAATGATCAGTCAGAGTCTGCTGTTTGCGAGAGCCTTTGAACACCAGGCGGAAGCGGCTATCCCCGCTTCCGCCCGCCCGGTGTTCCATTTCACTCCCCGGACGGGGTGGATGAACGATCCGAACGGATTTTCATATTACAAGGGGCAGTATCATCTGTTTTATCAGTACTATCCGTACCGTACGGAGTGGAACAGCATGCACTGGGGCCACGCGGTCAGCGACGACCTGCTCCACTGGACGTACCTGCCGGCGGCGCTTGCCCCGGACGAGCCCTACGATTCGTTCGGCTGCTTTTCCGGAAGCGCGGTGACGATGGACGACGGGCGCCAGCTCCTCATGTATACCGGCGTCCGCAAAACCGGCGGCGATGAGGACCGGGATCACCAGACGCAGTGCCTGGCCATCGGCGACGGAGTCAATTACGTCAAGTATGCCGGGAATCCGGTGCTGGACGAAAAGGACCTGCCCGAGGGGCTTTCCTGTCATGATTTCCGGGACCCGCACATCTGGCGGGATGAGGACGGGCGGTACAACTGTATCGCCGGGAGCTGCGGCAAGGACCGCTACGGCGTCATGCTGCTGTTCCGCAGCGAGGACGGGTTTTCCTGGAAGCGCGTCGGCACGCTCATCCGCGACAACGGGCGGTTCGGGCGGATGTGGGAATGCCCGGATTTCTTCATGATGGACGGAAAGGCCGTGCTCATCGTCAGCCCGCAGGATATGCTGCCGGAAGGGTACGAATACCAGAACGGCAACGGGACGCTCGCCCAGACCGGGACGTTTGACGAGGAGACCGGGATGTTCACGCCGGAGACACAGCAGGCGCTCGACTACGGGATCGATTTTTACGCACCGCAGACGCTCCTGGCGCCTGACGGCCGGCGCATCATGATCGCATGGATGCAGAACTGGGACACCTGCCGTCCACCCAGCTACGATGAGCGCAAGTGGTTCGGGCAGATGACGATCCCGCGGGAACTGTTCCTGCGGGACGGAAAGTTCTGCCAGCGGCCGGTGCGTGAGCTGGAAAGCCTGCGTTCGGGCCGGGTGGAGTACCGCGACGTGACGGTGAGCAGCCGCCGGGTGCTTCCCGGTGTGGAAGGGCGGCCGGTGGAACTGAACCTGCATATCCGGCCGGCGGACGGCCGGACGTACTACAAGTTTTCCCTGCACATCGCGGAGGGTGAGCAGGCATACACAGAAGTCAGCTACCGCCCGCACGAGTCGGTCCTAAAACTGGACCGGACGTTTTCCGGTTCCCGCCGCGCCTTCATCCACCAGCGGCGGTGCCTGGTGAAAGACCGGCAGGGGGAACTGGATCTGCGTATCATCGTGGACCGGTTCAGTGTGGAAGTGTTCGTCAACGACGGGGAGCAGACGATGACGGCGACGATCTTTACAGACCCGGGCGCCGCCGGGATCTCTTTCGAGGCGGACGGAGAGGTTCGGATGGATGTCATCCGGTATGCGCTTGACGGGGGGAAATAAGTCATGAAGCGTTGGGATGTGACAGCGCTGGGAGAGCTGCTGATCGATTTTACGGAAAAAGGATACAGTCCGGAAGGCAATCCGCTGCTGGAGGCGAACCCCGGCGGCGCGCCGGCCAACGTTCTGGCGATGCTGGCCCGGCTCGGGCACAGCGGCGCGTTCATCGGCAAGGTGGGCAGCGACATGTTCGGCGACCACCTGGAGTCCGCGCTGGCGGAAGCAGGCATCGATACGGGCGGGCTTGTGCGCGACAAGTCCGTGCCGACGACACTTGCGTTTGTCCACACCGCTCAGAACGGGGAGCGGAGCTTTTCGTTCTACCGCAGTCCGGGCGCAGACATGAACCTGACGGAGGAGGAGCTGGATACGGAGCGGCTCACGCAGTGCCGGATTTTCCATTTCGGTTCCCTTTCCCTGACGGACGAACCCAGCCGGGAAGCGACCAAAGCCGCGGTGTGGCAGGCGCGCCGGGCAGGAGCCCTGATCTCGTTTGATCCCAACCTGCGCGAGCGGCTGTGGAAGTCGCCGGAGGAAGCCAAGGAGCAGATCGGCTGGGGACTGGCCCACAGCGACATTGTCAAGATCGCCGACAACGAGGTGGTCTTCCTGACCGGTTACTCCGATATCCGCAAGGGTATCCGCCGCCTCCGCACGGACTATCCGGAGATCCGCCTGCTGGCGGTCACGGCGGGCGACAAGGGGAGCGAGGCGTGGTGCGGTGCGCGCACCTGCCGCGAACCGGCGCTCAAAGGCGTGGAAGCCGTGGATACCACCGGCGCCGGCGACACGTTCTGCGCGTGCCTTTTGGGCGGTATCCTTGATTACGGACTGGAGGGGATGACAGAGACCGCCATGAGGAACACGCTGCGCATCGCCAATGCGGCTGCCGGACTGACGGTCCAGCGCCGCGGTGCGCTGAAGGTCATGCCGACGGCGGAGGAAGTGGCACAGGCCCTCGGATGCCTGGAAGCGCAGTGAGGCCGCCGGTCGGTTGGTTGGTGACGCGAAAAAACGCTATTTTCCACTGAATAGCAGCTTTTTTCAGGAAAAACAGGCGCCAGGCTTCATGCGAAGCCTGGCGCGATGCTTTAAGCGGGGGTTATTTTTACACCCCCTTTTTGATCTGTCCCTTAGTGGTGCAAAATGCACCATTTCTGACACGTCCCCAACTGGTGCATTTTGTACCAAAAATGATACGTCCCCAGCTGGTACCAGTTTGCTACGTCCCAAATGGTTTACACCTGCGGCAGCATCGCGCGGTACTTCGCCAGCTCTTCATCCGTCGGGATGTAGTCCGTCATCTCTCCGTTGTGGAACTTCTCGTACGCGACCATATCAAAGTACCCGGTGCCGGTCAGGCCGAAGACGATGGTCTTTTCTTCGCCGGTTTCTTTGCACTTGAGGGCTTCGTCGATGGCCACGCGGATGGCATGGCTGCTTTCGGGGGCGGGGAGGATCCCTTCCACGCGAGCGAACTGTTCGGCCGCCTCGAAGACTTTGGTCTGCTCCACGGAGGTGGCTTCCATGAGGCCGTCATCGTAGAGCTGCGAAAGTACCGGGCTCATGCCGTGGTAGCGCAGGCCGCCGGCGTGGTTGGCGGACGGGATGAAATCGCACCCGAGAGTGTACATCTTGGCCAGCGGGCAGATCATGCCGGTGTCGCAGAAGTCGTAGGCAAAGACGCCGCGGGTGAAGGACGGGCAGGAGGCCGGTTCCACGGCGATGATGCGGTAGTCCGCCTCGCCGCGCAGCTTCTCGCCCATGAACGGCGCGATCAGGCCGCCCAGGTTGGAGCCGCCGCCGGCGCAGCCGATGATGATGTCGGCCTTGATGCCGTACTTATCGAGCGCCGCCTTGGTCTCGAGGCCGATGACGGACTGGTGCAGCAGCACCTGGTTGAGAACGGACCCCAGCACGTACCGGTAGCCCGGGTTGGAGACGGCCACTTCGACGGCCTCGGAGATGGCGCAGCCAAGAGACCCCGTGGTGCCCGGATGCTCGGCCAGGATCTTGCGGCCAATCTCGGTGGTCATGGACGGGGACGGCGTAACGTCCGCGCCGTACACCTTCATGACTTCGCGGCGGAACGGCTTCTGCTCGTAACTGACTTTGACCATGTACACCTTGCAGTCCAGATCAAAGAACGAGCAGGCCATGGAGAGGGCGGTGCCCCACTGGCCGGCGCCGGTCTCGGTGGTGACGCCCTTCAGGCCCTGCTTCTTGGCGTAGTAGGCTTGCGCCACGGCGGAGTTGAGCTTGTGGCTGCCGGAGGTGTTGTTGCCTTCGAATTTGTAGTAGATCCTGGCCGGCGTGCCGAGGGCCTTCTCCAGGAAGTAGGCGCGCACCAGCGGGCTGGGGCGGTACATCTTGTAGAAGCTGCGGATCTCTTCCGGGATCTCAAAGTACGGCGTGGTGTTGTCCAGTTCCTGCGCCACCAGATCCGCGCAGAAAACGCCGGAGAGCTCTTCGGCCGTCATCGGCTGATGCGTGCCGGGGTTGAGCAGGGGAGCGGGCTTGTTCTTCATGTCCGCGCGCAGGTTGTACCACGCCTTGGGCATTTCGGACTCTTCGAGATAGATCTTGTAAGGAACGTCGTTGATGGCTGCCATGTCTTGTCCTCCTTCTTCTCCCGTTCGGGAGACGGCTGGCAGGGCACCGCGGAAACGGTGCTCTGTGACTGAGATTGAGGGACAAAAGACTTTGGAAAACAAAAAAGTCCTGTCCCAGTAACAAGCTGGGACAGGACTGGAAATCCTGCGGTGCCACCCGGCTTGACGCTTGCGCGCCCTCTCAGTGCATACATACATATGCCGGCTGCGGATAACGGACAGCCACCCCGTCTCACATACTAAAGGAAGCCCTTTTTCTGCTCGCCCTCAGAAGTCCATTCGGAGATCCCTGCTTCGCGGCCTTCTCAGCACCGGCCGCTCTCTGTGCAAGCTCCAGGAAAACCTACTCACTCTTCCTCAACGGTTTAGCTGACTTTAACACGTCAAAGCAGTGATGTCAAGCGCCTTTTCAACATTTTTGCAAAGACCGGGCCAAACCCGTTGAAAACCGTGCAGAATTGCCAGTTGACATAATATTAACAATCGGATACGATAGGAACGCTATACATTGATAAAAGGGGGTTGACTGCCTATTAATCCCCTGATCGGATATCTGCCTGACATCAGGCAAAAGGAGGATTCGGTCTTGAGCAGACTAACCATCAAAGCCGACATTGACAAGGTTCTGGACGGTATCTACAAGGATACCGAACGGAAGATCATCGGCAACCAGCCCGGACTCTGTCCCGTGGACCTGACGCTGACGTACCTGCGCATCAGCCATGCGCAGTCGTGCGGCAAGTGCGTGCCGTGCCGTGTGGGTCTCGGCCAGCTGGCAAACCTGTTGGAGCAGGTGCTGGACGGCAAAGCCACCATGCGGACGCTGGACATCATCAAGGAGACCGCACAGGCCATCGTGGATTCCGCGGACTGCGCCATCGGTCAGGAGGGCGCCCGTCTGGTCCTGAAAGCCCTGGCAGGCTTCCACGATGACTTCGTGGAGCACATCGAGTCCCGCCACTGCATCAGCCGTCACCAGTTCCCGGTGCCGTGCGTGGCCCTCTGTCCGGCCAACGTGGATGTCCCCGGCTACATCGCCCTCATCAGCGAAGGCCGTCCGGACGACGCCGTAGCCCTCATCCGCAAGGACAACCCCATGCCCGCCGCGTGCGCCTATGTCTGCGAGCATCCGTGCGAGCTGCGCTGCCGCCGGCAGCTGATCGACGCGCCGTTGAACATCCGCGGCCTCAAGCGCTTTGCTGTGGACAACGCGGGCGATGTCCCGAATCCTCCGTGCGCGCCGGCCACCGGCAAGAAAGTGGCCATCGTGGGCGGCGGCCCCAGCGGCCTGACCGCGGCCTACTTCCTGACCCTCATGGGCCACAAGACCGTGATCTACGAGAAGCGCCACCAGCTGGGCGGCATGCTGCGCTATGGCATCCCGGCCTACCGTCTGCCGCGCGAAGTGCTGGACAAAGAGATCGAATCCATCCTCTCGGTGGGCATCGAAGCCCACACCGATGTGAACATCGGCGAGGATATCACGTTTGAGAAGCTGAACGCCGAGTTTGACGCCGTCTACATCGCCATCGGCGCGCAGAGCGACCGCAAGGTGGGCATCGAGGGCGAGGACGCCGAAGGCGTCATGAGCGCCGTCGAACTGCTGCGCGGCATCGGCGACGGCAATCATCCGGATTTCACCGGCAAGAAGGTGGCCATCATCGGCGGCGGCAACGTGGCCATGGATGCCTGCCGTACGTCCGTCCGCCTGGGTGCGGAGCGCGTGTACTGCGTATACCGCCGCCGCATCGAGGACATGACAGCCCTTCCCGAGGAAGTGACCGGCGCCATGGAAGAAGGCGTCGAGATGAAGACCCTGTACGCGCCGGTGCGCGTGGAGAAGGATGAGGAAGGCCGTGTGGCCGGCCTCGCCATCCAGCCGCAGCTCTCCGGCGAATATGACCGCGGCGGCCGTCCCCGTCCCACCAAGGCCTCCCTTCCGGAGGAAGTGCTGGACGTGGATATCGTCATCGCGGCGGTCGGCCAGGCGGTTGACAGCGAGACCTTCGCCAACGCCGGCATGTCCGTGAAGTGGGGCAACATCGTGGCCGGCAAGGACGGTTCCGTCAAGGAGTACCGCAAGGTGTTCTCCGGCGGCGACTGCGTCTCCGGTCCGGCGACCGCCATCAAGGCCATCGCGGCCGGCAAGGTGGCCGCGGGCAACATCGACGAGTTCCTCGGCTTCCATCATCCCATCAGCGTGGATATCGACATCCCCGCTCCGAAGCTCAAAAACCGCACCCCGCGCGGCCGCATCAACATCACCGGCCGCGACAGCGAGGAGAGAGCGGGCGACTTCAAGGATATCGAGTGCGGCCTGACCTGTGAAGGCGCCTCCATCGAATCCGACCGCTGCCTGCGCTGCGACTACTTCGGCTACGGCGTCTTCAGAGGAGGGAGAGAGAAGAAATGGTAAATATCACGATCGACAACATCCCGGTGTCCGTCCCCGAGGGGACGACCATCCTCGACGCCTCCAGGCAGCTGGGCATTGAGATCCCCACGCTGTGCTACCTCAAAGAGATCAACGAGATCGGCGCCTGCCGCATCTGTGTGGTCGAGGTGGAAGGCCATGATACGCTGGTGCCTTCGTGCAACACGCCCGTGGAAGAGGGCATGGTCATCCATACCAGCACGCCCCGCGTGCGTACGTCCCGCCGCGTGAACCTCCGGCTGATCTTAAGCCAGCACGACACCAACTGCACGCACTGCACCCGCAGCGGCAACTGCCGCCTGCAGAGCCTGGCGAACGACTACAACTTCCTGGGCGAGCACTATCCGCGCGAGCTGGCGGTCGACAAGGAAGACTTCAAAAACCCCCTGATCAAGATCGAGAACCGGTGCGTGAAATGTATGCGCTGCGTGCAGATCTGCCAGGAGATGCAGACCGTCAACATCTGGGACCTGATCGGTACCGGCTCCCGCACCCGCGTGGGTGTCTCCGGCGCTGCGGACATCGCATCGTCCCTGTGCACTTACTGCGGCCAGTGCATCACGCACTGTCCGGTCGGCGCCCTGCAGGAGCGCGACGATACCGGAAAGATCTTCTCCGCCCTGGCGGATCCGGAAACGGTCGTGGTGGCGCAGATCGCGCCGGCCGTGCGTACGTCCTGGCAGGAGTACTTCGGCATCGATCCGGACCAGGCTACGGCCAAGCACATGGTCACCGCCCTCAAGATGATGGGCTTTGACTACGTGTTCGATACGGATTTCGCCGCCGACCTGACGGTCATGGAGGAAGCCACGGAGTTCATCCACCGCTTCACCCACAAAGACCAGTACAAGTGGCCTATGTTCACGTCCTGCTGCCCGGGGTGGCTGCGCTTCTGCAAGGGCCAGTATCCGGACATGGTGGACAATCTCTCCACCTCCAAGTCGCCGCAGCAGATGTTCGGCGCCATCATCAAGACGTACTTCGCCGAGAAGATGAACATCGACCCGAAGAAGATCTTCGTCGTCTCCATCATGCCGTGCCTGGCCAAGAAGGAGGAGCACCTCCGTCCGGGCATGGATGCGGCCGAAACCGGCCACGATGTGGACGTGGTCATCACCACCCGTGAGCTGGTCCGGATGCTTCGCGGTGAGCGCATCAACCCGGCTCTCCTTGAGCGCACGCCGTTCGATGTGCTGATCGGGCGCGGCTCCGGCGCGGGCGTGGTGTTCGGCGCTTCCGGCGGCGTCATGGTGGCGGCCCTGCGTACCGCCTACCACATGATCACCGGCAAGAATCCGGATGTGGACGCCTTCCAGGTGATCGCCGGTGAGGGCGGCCGGAAGGTTGCGACCATCAACGTGCCCGGCGCGGGCGATGTCCGCGTGGCCGTGGTCAGCGGTCTGGGCAACGTCCGGCAGATCATCGAGGACATCCGTTCCGGCAGGGAGCACTTCGACTTCATCGAGTGCATGGCCTGCCCGGGCGGCTGCACCGGCGGCGGCGGACAGCCCATCCACGACGGTGAGGAACTGGCGAAGGTCCGCGGCGACATCCTGTGGAACATCGACAAGAACTCCAACATGCGCTTCTCGCACGAGAACCCGCAGATCATGGATCTGTACAACAACTATCTGGATGAGCCGATGAGCGAGAAAGCCGAAGAGCTTCTGCACGTTGACCATCACACTTGGGCGATGCCCGGCATGAAGAAGTAAATTTGGCATGAGAAAGCGCCTGGCCTCCGCGGAGGTCAGGCGCTTTTGTGATGCATTGGAAGCGCGGGATGCGTAGCTTACAGGTTGAACCCGAAGTAGCGCACGGCGTTGTTGTAGGAGATGCCCTGCACGATCTCCTTGAGGGCTTCCTCGTCGTCCGGATACTGGCCGTTCTCGACCCACTCGCCGATCATCTGGCAGGCCAGACGGCGGAACAGCTCGTGGCGCGGATAGGAGAGGAAGGAGCGGGAGTCGGTCAGCATGCCGATGAAGTTGCCGAACACACCGCCGTTGGCAAGCGTCGTCATCTGATCGCGCATGCCCGGAAGGGTGTCGTTGAACCACCAGGCGGAGCCGTGCTGCATCTTGCCGATGGCTTCGTCGTTCTGGAAGCAGCCCATCAGGGAGACCAGCTTGTTGTTGTCGGCGCCGTTTAAGGAGTACAGGATGGTCTTCGGCAGCTCGCCGGTGGAGGCCAGGTCATCGAGGAACATGGCGGTCTGGTCGACCGGACCGAAATCGCTGACGGCATCGTAGCCGGTATCCGGGCCCAGCTTCGCGAACATGGCGGAGTTGTTGTTGCGGCGGCAGGAATAATGCAGCTGCATGACCCAGTTCAGGCGGTGATACTCGCGGCCCAGGAACAGCATGAAGGCGGTCTTGTACTGAGCCACTTCCTTGGCGGTGAGGGTCTCACCGGCCAGGCGGCGCTTCACGATATCGTTGACTTCGTCCTCGGTGGCCGGCTCGTAGACCACGTAGTCCAGGCCGTGATCGGAGACGGAGGCACCGTTGGCCACGAAGAACTCGAGGCGCTTGCGGATGGCGCGCTTGATGCAGCCGAAGCAGTGGATCTCATCGTCCGCGGCAGCGGCCAGCTTGCCGATGTACTCCACCCACTCGGGCTTCTCGATGTTCGTGGTCTTGTCCGGACGCCAGGCAGGCAGCACCTGCACGTCAAACGTGGGGTCTTCCTTGATGAACTTGTGCCACTTCAGATCATCAATCGGATCGTCGGTGGTGCAGATGAGGGTGACGTTGCTCATCCTGATGAGATTGCGGACGGAGAAAGCCGGATCACGGAGTTTCTCGTTGCACAGGTTCCAGACTTCCTCGGCGGTGCGGGAGTTGAGGGCGCCGTGGTAGCCGAAGAACCGCTGCAGCTCCAGGTGGGTCCAGATGTAGACCGGGTTGCCGATGCACTTTTCCATGGTCTCGGCGTACTTCTGGAACTTCTCGCGGTCGGGGGCGTCGCCGGTGATGTAGGCTTCCGGCACGCCATTGGCGCGCATCAGACGCCACTTGTAGTGGTCGCCGCCCAGCCACACCTGGGAGATGTTGTCAAACTGACGGTCTTCCGCGATCTCCTGAGGGCTGATGTGGCAGTGGTAGTCCAGTACGGGCATGTTTTCCGCATAATCGTGGAAAAGGTGCCTGGCTGTCTCGGTGGACAGCAGAAAATCCTGGTCCATAAACTTGTTCATGACTGGTTTCCTCCTTGGGAAGTTTTGGGTGACAGGCTGTGATTGTTATATGACCGGGCCGATGTCGGTGGTGGAGCGCTCGACAAAGGCCGGTGTGAGCAGATAGGGGGTTTTGGGCTCCGACCCGGACAGCAGCATCATGACGTTGCGCACGGTGGCCGCGCACAGCTCCTGCGCCAGCGGATCGATGGTGGAGATCTCCGGCTCCGAGCACCAGGAGAACCACGAATTGTTGTAGCCGACCACGGCCAGCTGCTCCGGCATGGCGATGCCATGGCGGGTGGCGTACTTGGCGGCGCCGACGGCCAGGCCGTCCACGGAGGCGATGATCAGATCGAAATCCTCGCCCTGGTCGTGCAGGACCCGGAGGATGTCCACAGTATCCTGCATCTTGTTGTTGGTGCGGGGAACGGCCAGGTGGCGGGCTTTGACGCGGTGCTTGCGGCAGGCCGCCTGATAGCCGGCAAACTTTTCCTTGGCCGACTGGGAGTTCACGCTGTGATACAGGAAGAGCGGGGCCTTGCGGCCGGAATCCAGCAGGGCGCTGACAACGGTGCGCACGGCCTTGCGGTCATCCGAGCGGACACAGTAGACGTTCTCGCCCTCGAGTGTCCCGTTGGTGATGAAGACCGGCACGTCTTTGGCGGTCTCCAGGATGTATTCGTTGTCTTTCGGATCCGATTCCAGGAACATGGACCCTACGATGACCACGGCATCCACGCGTTTGGAGACGATGAAGCGCAGATAGGCGCGCTTGTTTTCCAGGGAGTACCCGGTGCAGCACAGAAGAGAGTCGTACCCGCTGGCGCGGAACCCCTGCTCCAGGCTGGAGATGCAGTTGGCAAGATACAGATCCGCGGCATCGCAGCAGATGATGCCGATGGTGTGCATGGTGTTGAGCCCCAGACCGCGGGCAAAGATGTTGGGCGTGTAGTCCGAATCCCGGATGACGGCGAGCACCTTTTCGCGGGTCTTCTCGCTGACGTTCGGGTTTCCGTTCAGCACGCGGGAGACGGTGGCGATGGAGACGCCGGCCTGGCGGGAGACATCATAGATATTCACGGAACACCTCCCTGAAGAGTAGTTTGCCTGTAAGCGGGCATGTAAGATTAGGCATGGATGTGAAAGCCCTTTCACAATCTGATATTATAAAGGAAACGCGCGGCGGTTTCAACCGCTTTCTTGCTTCCGGAAGAGGGGAGAGAGCACCCCGGGCGCGGTTGCTTTTTGCCTTTCTTATGATACAATAACGGGTGACTGCCGCCGGAGACCGTCCGGCGGGTACCATCATCCGGATTTGTGAGGAGGCGTTATGCAGGAGTACATTCAGATCCATTCCCAGGACAACGTGGCGGTGGCGCTGCAGCCGCTTTCGGCCGGTCTGACCGCCGTGGTGCCGGCGGGGAGCGTCACGCTGACGCAGGACATCCCGCAGGGGCACAAGTTTGCGCTCAAGGACATCGCTGCCGGTGAAGCCGTCGTCAAGTACGGGTTCCCCATCGGCCGCGCCAAGGAAGATATCACTGCCGGGCAGTGGGTGCACGTGCACAACGTGAAGACCGGCCTCGGCGAGGTGCTGGATTACACCTACCATCCTGTCCATCCGGTGGTGAAACCCACCGAAAAAGCCACATTTATGGGCTACCGCCGCAAGAACGGCAGGGCCGGCGTGCGCAACGAAGTGTGGATCATCCCCACCGTCGGCTGCGTCAACTCGGTCGCCAGAGAGCTGGAAAAGCGCGCGCAGAAGTATAAGGCCGGCAGCATCGACGCCATCGTGGCCTTCACGCACAACTACGGATGTTCCCAGATGGACGATGACCAGGAGAACACCCGCCGCATCCTGGCGGACCTGATCCGCCACCCGAACGCCGGCGCCGTGCTGGTGCTGGGCCTGGGGTGCGAGAACTCCAACATCCCGGTGCTGCAGCCCTACATCGGCGAGTGGGACGAGGAGCGCGTGCGCTTCCTGGTCTGCCAGGACTATGAGGATGAGCTGGCCGAAGGCGAGAAGGTGCTGGCGGAGCTGGCCGCCATCGCCGCCAAAGACGAGCGCGAGCCCATCGACGCCTCGGAACTGATCGTGGGCTTAAAGTGCGGCGGATCGGACGGCCTGTCCGGCATCACCGCCAACCCCACCGTGGGTGCGTTCTCAGATCTTCTGGTCAGCAAGGGCGGTACCACCATCCTCACGGAAGTGCCGGAGATGTTCGGCGCCGAAACGCTCCTGATGGACCGCGCAAAGGATGAAGCTACGTTCGAGAAGACCGTGAAGCTCATCAACGACTTCAAGGATTACTTCACCAGCCACAACGCCGTCATCTACGAGAACCCGTCGCCGGGCAACAAGAACGGCGGCATCACCACGCTGGAGGACAAGTCGCTCGGCTGCACGCAGAAGTCCGGCTCCGCCCCGGTGGTGGATGTGCTGGCCTACTCGCAGCAGGTGACGGAGAAGGGCCTGAACCTCCTGTCCGCGCCGGGCAACGACATCGTGGCCTCCACGGCCCTGGCCGCCGCGGGCGCGCAGATCGTGCTGTTCACCACCGGCCGCGGCACGCCGTTCGCCTCGCCCGTGCCCACGGTGAAGATCGCCTCCAACAAGCGCCTGGCGGGCTTCAAGCACGGCTGGATCGATTTCAACGCCGGCACCATGGTGGACGAAGGCGACCCGGTCCAGCTGGGGCAGAAGCTCTTTGACCTGGTGCTTGAGGTGGCCTCCGGAAAGTACGTCCGCGCCGAGGAAGAGGGCTATCACGATTTCGCCATCTTCAAGCAGGGCGTCACGCTGTAAAGTGCACGAAGTCCTTGACAAAACGGGACTTTTGTGTGTATATATTATGTTGTAGTTGTATGGTTTCGTGGTTTTTGCTTAATCTACACACACGTAAAGGAGATGGTTCCAATGGCAAAAGTAGTTACCATGGGTGAGATCATGCTTCGTCTGTCCACCCCTAACTTCGAGAAGTTCATTCAGGCTGATGAGTTCGACGTCAACTACGGCGGCGGCGAAGCCAACGTGGCGGTCTCTCTGGCCAACTATGGCCATGAAGTCAACTTTGTCACGGCGGTTCCGGACAACCCCATCGGTGAGTGCGCTGTCGCGGCTCTGCGCAAGTACAACGTCGGCACCAAGTTCATCGCCCGCAGCGGTGAGAGACTGGGCATCTACTACCTGGAGAGCGGTTCCGCCATGCGTGCCTCCAACGTCGTGTATGACCGTGCTCACAGCTCCATCTCCACGGCTACCCCGGACGAGTTCGATTTCGACGAGATCTTCAAGGATGCCGACTGGTTCCACTTCACCGGCATCACCCCGGCCGTGTCGGATTCCGCCATCGTCCTGACCGAGGCCGCCTTAAAGGCCGCCAAGGCTCACGGCGTGACCGTCTCCGTGGACCTGAACTTCCGCAAGAAACTGTGGTCCTCCGAGAAGGCGCAGCGCGTCATGACCAACCTCATGAAGTACGTTGACGTCTGCATCGGCAACGAAGAAGACGCCGAGAAGGTGCTGGGCTTCAAGCCGGGCAACACCGACGTCACCAGCGGCGAACTGGAGCTGGCCGGCTATGTCGACATCTTCAACCAGATGGCCGACAAGTTCGGTTTCAAGTACATCATCAGTTCCCTGCGCGAGAGCTATTCCGCTTCCAACAACGGCTGGTCCGCCTGCATCATGGACGGTGCCACCCGCGAGTTCTACCACAGCAAGAAGTACTCCATCACCCCGATCGTTGACCGCGTGGGCGGTGGCGACTCCTTCGCGGGCGGCCTGATCTGCGGCCTCCTGGACGGCAAGGACATGAAGGCGGCTCTGGAGTTTGCGGTGGCGGCTTCCGCGCTGAAGCACACCATCCCGGGCGACTTCAACTGCGTGACCCGCAAGGAAGTCGAGACCCTGGCCGGCGGCGATGCCTCCGGGCGCGTGCAGCGGTAATCTCACCCGCGAAACGCATAAGGAAAGCAGGAAAGAGGGTGCTGAAAGAGCACCCTCTTCTTTCCCGTTATCCGGGGATGTCATCCTGAGCGCAGCATCCGCAGGATGCGCAGCCGAAGGATCCCCCATTAAGTCACGGAGTCAGATACATGAAGAAAATGCTCGTCATCATCAATCCCGTGTCGGGAAAACAGCAGATCCGCGCGCACCTCATGGAGGTGCTGCAGATCTTTTCGGCCGCCGGCTATGAGCTGACGGTCTTTCCCACCGCCTACCGCGGGCACGTCACGGACCTGGTGAGGGAATACGGCCGGAAGGTGGACCGCATCGTCGTGAGCGGCGGTGACGGCACCTTAAACGAAGCGATCACCGGCCTCATGTCGTTTACCGAAGAGGAGCGGCCGGTACTGGGGTACCTCCCGTCCGGTTCCGCCAACGATGTGGCCTACAGCCTGAAGATCCCGGGGGATCCCGTGCCGGCGGCGAAGATCGCCGCCGGCGACCACATCTTCCGCATGGATCTGGGCCGGTTTGAGGAGCGCTTCTTTACCTACGTGGCCGGCTTCGGCGCTTTCACGGCGGTCACGTACGAAACCCCGCAGCAGGAGAAGAACCTCCTGGGCTACTCCGCCTACGTGCTCGAAGGCGCCAAGAGCATCGGCGGCATCCGCCCCATTCACGTGAAGGCGGAGTACGACGGCATCACGCTGGAGGACGACATCCTCTTCGGCATGGTGAGCAATGCCAGGAGCGTCGGCGGGATGCATGACCTGGCCGGCAAG
Organism: uncultured Lachnospiraceae bacterium; assembly: GCA_946405185.1. GTDB lineage: Bacteria > Bacillota > Clostridia > Lachnospirales > Lachnospiraceae > CAKQHB01. Next base: position 18,058 of record CAMJGH010000014.1, on the reverse strand, counting down.
GATGTCGGTCTGGACGACGGTATTTTTGAGGTGACGCTGGTGCGCAAGCCGGTGCTGCCTCTGGTAGATTACCCCGCGATCGTGGGTGCGCTCCTGACGCGCAACCTCGCGGATGACCCGAATTTCTACACCTTTCAGGCAAACCGCATACGGTTTTCGTTCCCGGACGAGATCAAATGGGTGTTAGACGGCGAGTTCGGAGGGGCCAGGCAGGAAGCGGTCATCGAAACGGTCCCGAAGGCACTGTCCATCGTGGTTCCGGAAGCGTAAGGACTGTGCCGGAAGAAGGGAGGATGCATGGAAAGAGAAGAGTTTGAGGAGAAGCTGCAGGCCCTGGTGACACTGGCCAGAAGCCAGAAGGACACGCTGAGTCCCAGTGACATCACGGCGCACTTTGAGGGGATCAACCCCGACTCCGAGCAGTGGGATGCCATCGTGAATTACCTGGATGACCAGAAGATCGCGGTGGAACTGACGCCCAAGGACGTGGAGCCGGACCTGACGGACGATCTGATCCCCGAGAAGGACGACCTGCTGGAGGACTTCCCCGAGGACGACGAAGCGGAAGAAGAACTGGATCTGGATTCCATCGACCTGCTGGACGGCGTGGGCACGGAGGATCCCGTGCGCATGTACCTGAAGGAGATCGGCACCGTGGCACTGCTCACGCCCGAAGAGGAAGCGGATCTGGCCAAGCGCAAGAGCGAGGGTGACGCCGCCGCCAAGGACCGCCTCATCGAGGCGAACCTCCGCCTGGTCGTCAGCATCGCCAAGCGCTACACGGGCCGCGGCATGAGCTTCCTGGATCTGGTGCAGGAAGGCAACCTCGGCCTGATCAAGGGCGTGGAGAAGTTTGACTACACGAAGGGCTACAAACTGTCCACCTATGCCACGTGGTGGATCCGCCAGTCCGTCACCCGCGCGCTGGCCGACCAGGCCCGCACCATCCGCGTGCCGGTGCACATGGTCGAGACCATCAACAAGATGAGCAAGACGCAGCGCAAGCTGACGCTGGAGCTGGGCTATGAGCCGTCCGTGTCCGAACTGGCCGAAGCCATGGGCATGAGCGAGGAGAAGGTCATGGAGATCATGCAGATCGCCCGTGAGCCCGCTTCGCTGGAAACCCCCATCGGTGAGGAGGACGATTCCAACCTGGGCGATTTCGTGGCGGATTCCACCACGGTCACCCCGGAGGGCAACGTCGAGGCGGTCATGCTGAAAGAGCAGATCGATGAGCTCTTAAAAGACCTCAAGGAGCGCGAGCGCCAGGTCATCGTCCTGCGCTTCGGCCTGGAAGACGGCCATCCGCGCACGCTCGAGGAAGTGGGCAAAGAGTTCAACGTCACGCGTGAGCGCATCCGCCAGATCGAAGCCAAGGCGCTGCGCAAGCTCCGCAATCCCGTGCGCAGCAAGCGCATCAAAGATTATCTGTGATGAACTACAACCTCTCCATGGAAAACGAGATAGCCACCCTGCAGGCGCGGAGTACCCCTCCGCGCCTGCTTCTGCATGCCTGCTGCGCGCCCTGCACCTCCGGGTGCCTGGACCGGGTGCTGCCGGCCTTCGACGTGACGGTCTTCTACCTGAACCCGAACATCACGGAAGAGGCGGAGTACCGCCTGCGCGCCGAGGAACTGCGCCGACTGCTGCCGCTCATGCCGGGGCCGGACGGGCGTGTGGCTTCCTACGCGGAAGGCCCGTACGAGCCGGATGCGTGGCTTTCGGCCGTGGCGGGGCTGGAAGAGGAGCCGGAGGGCGGCGCGCGCTGCGCGGTGTGCTTCCGGGAGCGGCTTAGGGCATCGGCCCGGTACGCGGCGGAACACGGGTTTGAGTACCTGACCACCACGCTGACGCTTTCCCCCTTGAAGAACGCGGCGCTCTTAAACGCCATCGGGGAGGAAGAGGCGCAGGCGGCAGGGGTGAAGTGGCTGCCGTCGGATTTCAAGAAAAAAGACGGGTACAAACACTCCATCGAGCGGTCCAGGGAATTCGGGCTCTACCGGCAGGATTACTGCGGGTGCGTGTTTTCCCGGAGGGACCGGGAGCGGGAGTGACAAGGGGGTATCATGCAGATCACGATCAATGAGAAAAAGAGCGATCAGTTCGCGAACGAGATCGTCAACGTGTTTTACCAGAACAAGGGGCTGGTGAAAAACCCGCAGGCGAAGCTGAAGAATTCGCTGGGGGAACTGAAGACCTACATCGCCATCGGCGCGGTATTGTTCCTGCTGATGGGCGGGATGGCCATCCTGTGGGGCGCCGAGGCGCTGACCATCATCGCCATAGTGCTGATGGTCCTCATCATCGCCATCAGCCTGCGGCTCTACTTCCGCTTAAACGGCATGGCCAAGGCCATCACGTCGGATCCGCGTTCGTCCGTCCTGACGGTCGATGAGACCGGCCTGACGTTAGCCCGGGACGGCAGCGAGGGGCAGACGCTGCCGTGGGAGAACGTGGCATTTGTGCGCTGCTTTGCGGAGTCGGTCTGCGCACTCCCGAATGACCAGAAGGGGTATATCCTGGCCGTTCCGATCGCGCATAAAGACGAGGTGCTGGCGGCCGTGAAGATGGTGCGGCCGGATACGACCATCATCGGGGCTTAACGCGGCAGGAAGCGGTCAGAGCCCTGAAGTGATGAAGAGGATAAAAGACAGCCGGGAGCAGAGTGGCCTGCTCCCGGCTGTCATGCGTATGAGGGTCCGCTTTTTTATTATTTCCACTTGAAGGTGACCAGCCCGTAGATGTAAAGTCCCAGCACGCAGAGGGGCACGAAGTATTTGAAAACGGGCTTCATCCAGTTTTTCACCTTCAGGCCTTTGCCGGTGTTGGCTTCGGCTACGAAGCTGTCCCACCCCCAGCCGATCTTCCAGCAGCAGAAGACGGAGAAGAGCAGGGCGCCGAGCGGCAGCAGGTTGTTGCTGACGAGGAAATCCCAGAAATCCAGCCAGGCGGTGCCTTCCGCAAACGGCAGGAAGTGCAGCGTACTGTACCCGAGCGCCGTGGTCAGGGCAATGCCGAAGATGCCGATGCCGCAGATCAGGCTCCCCTTCGGGCGGCTCCAGCCGGTCAGCTCGCGCACCATGGCGAGGATGTTCTCAAACACCGCCAGCTCCGTGGAGAAGGCCGCAAACACCATGAACAGGAAGAACAGGCTCCCCCAGAGGCGCCCGCCGGCCATATTGTTGAACACGGTGGCCATGGTGTCGAACAGAAGCGACGGCCCCGCGTTCACTTCGATGCCGTAGGTGAAGCACGCCGGGAAGATGATGAAGCCGGCCGTGATGGCCACGAGCGTGTCCAGGATGATGATGTTCACCGACTCGCCGAGGAGTGTCCGTTCCTTGCCGATGTAGCTGCCGAAGATGGCCATGGAGCCGATGCCGATGGAGAGCGTGAAGAACGCCTGGTTCATGGCCCCCACGACCACCTTGCCGTTGATCTTCGAGAAATCCGGGATGAGGTAGAACGAGAGGCCTTCTTTCGCGCCCTTCAGCATGGCGGAGTGAACGGCCAGCACCAGCATCAGGACGAAGAGAGCGGTCATCATGTACTTGGTCACGCGCTCCAGACCGCCCTGCAGGTTGAAGCTGAGCACGAAAAAGCCCAGGAACACGGCGATGGCGAGGTACCCGACGTTTAAGCCCGCGTTGGTGATCATGGGGACGAACCCCAGCCCCTGCGACTGGCCGGTCAGGAACATGATGAAGTAGTGGATCATCCAGCCCGTGACCACGGTGTAGAACGCCATGAGGGCGATGTTGCCGATCAGCGCGAAATACCCGTGAATGTGCCATTTCTGGCCGGGCTTTTCAAGCTTCTGATACATTTTCACCGGGCTGGCCTGAGACCCGCGGCCCATGGCAAACTCCATGACCATGGCCGGCAGGCCTAAGAGCAGGAGGCAGAGCACATAGACCAGTACGAATCCGCCGCCGCCGTTCTCGCCCGTCATCCACGGGAACTTCCAGACGTTGCCGCACCCGATGGCGCAGCCGGCACTCAACATGATAAAGCCCAGACGGCTTCCGAGGCGTTCTCTGCTGTTTTCCATGGTATTACCTCCTGTCGGAAAAGCCGGGCACCGGAGTGACCGGCTCCCAGTTCTGGCTGATAAAAACCGATTATACTTAGTTTTCGAATGAAGCGCAACCAAAAAACCCGGAAGCCCCCTTGGGAAGGGAAAAGAGGGTTTACAGTGCCGCGGATTTTGAGTAAAATATCTTCGTGTGTGCCGGCGCTTCCGGCCGGCTATTCTGTCTGTATATGAAGGAGGTCCTTCTCATGAAAGTACTGGTCATCAACTGCGGCAGCTCGTCGTTAAAGTACCAGCTGATCGACTCCGAGACCGAGGCCGTTCTGGCCAAGGGTCTGTGCGAGCGCATCGGCATCGACGGGAGACTGACGCATACCCCCGCCGGCAAGGACAAGATCGTCATTGAAGCGCCCATGCCCAACCATACCGCCGCTGTCAGCCTGGTGCTGGAGCAGCTGACGGACGCCAAAAACGGCGTGATCAAGTCCCTGTCCGAGATCGGTGCGGTGGGTCACCGCGTGGTGCACGGCGGCGAGAAGTTTGCTTCGTCCGTGGTCATCAACGATGACGTCATCAAGGAGATTGAGGAGTGCTCGGATCTGGCGCCGCTGCACAATCCGGCCAACCTGATCGGCATCCGCGCCTGCCAGGAGCTCATGCCCGGCGTGCCCATGGTCGCCGTGTTTGATACCGCGTTCCATCAGACCATGCCGAAGAAGGCCTACCTCTACGGCCTGCCTCACGAGTACTATGAGAAGTACGGCGTCCGCCGCTACGGCTTCCACGGCACCAGCCACAGCTACGTGTCCAAGCGCGCCGCCGAGATCGCCGGCCTTGACATCAACAACTCCAAGATCGTGGTCTGCCACATCGGCAACGGCGCGTCCGTGAGCGCGGTCCTTAACGGCAAGTCCGTGGATACCTCCATGGGCCTCACCCCGCTGGAAGGCCTGATCATGGGCACCCGTTCCGGCGATATCGATCCGGCCATCATCGAGTTCATCTGCCACAAGGAAGGCATCAGCTACGAGACCATGCTGAACATCCTGAACAAGAAGTCCGGTGTGTACGGCATGTCCGGCGTCTCCTCCGACTTCCGTGATCTGGATGCCGCTGCCGACGAAGGCAACGAGCGCGCCAAGGATACCCTGCACGCCTTCTGCTACCGCGTGGCCAAGTACGTGGGCGCCTATGCCGCGGCCATGAACGGCATCGACGCCGTGGCGTTCACCGCCGGTGTCGGCGAGAACTCCCCTTCCGTGCGCAAGGAGATCTGCTCCTACCTCGGCTTCCTGGGCCTGACCATCGATGACGAGAAGAACAACGTCCGCGGTGTGGAGCGCATCATCTCCACCGACGATTCCAAGGTGAAGGCTCTCTTAGTGCCCACCAACGAAGAGCTGGCCATCGCCCGCGAGACCGTGGCGCTGGTGTAAGGCGTTATCACAAGATCATCGCAAAACAGCGGAGGCGGACAGTGAAGGCTGCCCGCCTCCGCCTTGCTGAAAAACAGAACGAAGGACAAACAGAACAACGTGACACAGTATCAGAACCAACAGTTTGACGAAGAGCGGGCGCTCTACGGCAGCCGGGACGTGGAGGTGACCTCCTGCCGGTTTGACGGCCCCGCGGACGGGGAGAGCGCTTTTAAGGAGTGCCGGAACGTGACGGTGCGGGACAGCTATTTCAACCTCCGCTACCCCTTCTGGCACGATGAGCACCTGGATATTGCCGGGTGCGAGCTGACACCGCTTTGCCGGGCAGCTCTGTGGTATTCCACGGACGTGCGCATTGCGGACACGAAGATGCACGGCATCAAAGCCCTGCGCGAGTGCGCGGACGTGACCATCGAGGGGTGCGACATTATCTCGCCCGAGTTCGGATGGTCCGTGAGGGGCGCAAAGATGAAGGACACCAGCGCGGAGAGCGAGTACTTCATGTTGCGCTCCGACCACCTGGTGTTTGACCGGGTGACGTTAAAGGGCAAGTACTCGTTCCAGTACATCACGGATTCCACCTTTACCAACTGCACATTTGACACCAAGGATGCCTTCTGGCATGCGAAGAACGTGGTGGTGAAGGACAGTGTCATCAAGGGGGAGTACCTGGCCTGGTACTGCGAGAACGTGACGTTTGAGAACTGCACCATCATCGGCACGCAGCCGCTGTGCTACTGCAAGGGGCTGAAGCTGAAGGGCTGCCGCATGGAAGGCACGGACCTGACGTTTGAGAAGTCCGACGTGGAAGCGGAGGTCAAGGGCCATGTGGACAGCATCAAGAACCCGCACAGCGGCGTGATCCGCGTGGAGAGCGTGGGAGAGATCATCATGGATGATCCGGAAGCGGAAGGACAGGTGCTGGCTGAAAAAGTCGGATAAACAGGAGCGTGCCGGGCGGATGGCCCGGCACGTTTTTTTGTCTGGCAGTCTCCCACCTGCCGGAGCGCCCGCGGGACCGGGGCAGAGGAACCGTGATCTGACGTGTACGATTGTACTTGACGAAAGGGCGGGATGTGTGACACGATACCATTGTGCGGGTGCCGCGGCGGCACCCCGTGTAGGATGAGGAGAGCATTATGAGAAAGAAAGCACAGTTTCTGGTACCGACCGTCGTTTCGTTCCTGGAAGACGGAAGCGTGGACTTTGCCGGCAATGCCGCGGTGGCGGAGCATCTGATCGCCGGCGGCGTGGACGGGATGCTGGTGATGGGCAGTACCGGTGAGTTTTACTCCATGACCATGGAGCAGAAAAAAGCCCTGGCACTGGCCACGGTGAAGACCGTGAAGGGCCGCGTGCGGCTGTTCTTCGGCACCAACTGCATGCGCAAGGACGACACCATCGCGTTTTCGAACTTCTGCCTGGATGCCGGCGCGGACGGCGTGATGATCATCGGGCCGTACTACTTCGGCGTGGGCGCGGCCGGCCTGGAAGCCTACTACGATGACCTGTGCGATGCCATCCACGGGGACGTGTTCCTCTACAACTATCCGGAGCGCACGGGGTATGATTTCGACCCGCAGATCGCGTACCGCCTGCTGAAAAAGCACAAAAACATCAAAGGCTTCAAGGATTCGCACAGCCAGTTCGCCCACACGCGGACGCTGGCGGAACTGACCCGCGAAGAGTTCCCGGATTTTGAACTGTATTCGGGGTATGATGAAAACCTGCTGCACCTGGTGATGAGCGGCGGGACCGGCTGCATCGGCGGCCTGGGCAACATCTACCCGGAGATCTGCGCGGGCTGGGCGGCAGCCGTCAACGGCGGGAATCTGGACACCATCGAAGCCTACCAGAAGATCATCAACCGCATGTCCGGGTTCTACGACATCGGCGGGCCGTTCATGAGCCTGTGCAAGGAGGCCATGATCCAGAGAGGCGTGGCCGTCTCGCCGTACTGCCTGCACCCGGTGCAGCGGCCGACGGAAGCGGAGTGTGAAAAGATCGCCGCGTGGATCAAAGAGATCGACGAAATGGCAGCCTCCCTGTAACCGAATTTTGTATGTTGAAAAAAAGGGGGGGATGCTATAATGATGCCGGGGACATGGCTGTCTTGTCCCCGGCATCATTTGATAAGGAGGTCATGCATATGAAGAATCGCAGACAATGGGGAGCCCTGCTCTGCCTGTGCGTCCTGCTGGCGGCCTTCAGTGCCTGCCGGACGGCTCCGGCTCCTTCTCAGACGGATGTTCCTTCCACGGCGGCGCCTTCTGCCTCAGAGCAGCCGTCGGCTTCCTCCTCCGAAGAGGCCACAGTGGCTCCGGAGAGCGAAGCATCCCAGACGGAAGCTGCTGTACCGAACCCCACCCGCCTGACGGGCGAGGGCCTTGTAGTGGCGGATACGGGGCAGACTCCCGAGGAAGCCGTGAAGGCATTCATCGAGGCGCTGAACGCATCTGCGAAGGAGCAGCAGCCGGATCTGTACTTTCAGGCGGAGCCGTACGGAGAGGTGACGGACATGCCCAAGGCGCTCGAGTGGCATCCGGAATACGGCGCCGATGCGGCCTTTGATTTCCTGTACACGGTGGTGTGGGTGCCGGCACCGGAGGAAGACGTGGCGGCGGGTTCGCCCAAACCGTATGACGGGGATGACCCGGCCGTACCGGAGGGGGCTATGGAAACCATGATCAATGCCCGTCTTTATCACACACCGGAGGGGTGGGTGTGTATTCCCTGACCGGAGGATCCCCTTCCTGCGGAGCAAAGAAGTGTTCTATGGCATACCCGACGTGATCTTCAAAGTGCGCGATGGCCTCGCGCACTTCTTTTTTGGCCGGAAAAAAGATGTCGTAGGCGTGAAACCAGTCCGGCCAGACGTCCACTTCCGCTTCGACGCCGGCTTCCTGCAGGTGCTTCACGTAGTCCACGGTCTCCTGATAGAACGGTTCGATATCGCCGACGTAGGTGTAGCAGGGCGGCAGGCCGGTATAGTCTTTCCGCCTGGCAGGCGCGGCGTACTCGGAGACGATGTCCGTGCCGTAGGCCTCGCGCAGGTAGCGTTTCCACGCCTTGTGGTTGCGCTTGGTATTCCAGTTGGGGGCGTGGTTGTCCGCGGAGGAGGCGGTGTCGCGGTCATCGAGCATGGGGTAGAGGGGCATCTGGAAGGCGATGTTCACCTCGCCGCGGTCATGCGCCAGCATGCACAGCGCCGCGGCCATGCCGCCGCCGGCGCTCTCACCGCCCACAAACAGCTGGTCGGTGCGGATGTTCAGTTCTTCCGCGTGGTCTTTCAGCCACAGAAGGGCCGCGTAGCAGTCGTGCAGGGCGGCCGGATAGGGGTGTTTTTTGGAGAGCCGGTAGTCCGGCGCCACTAAGACCATGCCGAATTTGACCACCATGGAGAGCGCCCGCGTGGCAAAGATGTCTTTCGCGGACCCGGACTGATAGCCGCCGCCGTGCACCCAGAGCACCCCCGGAACGGGATGCGGGCGCAGCGCCAGCGGCTTTAAGATGAGCAGTTTGATCTTGTGATGGCCCACCGGGATGGTGGTCTTTTCCGTGATGAACAGGTGTCTGGCCATGACAGTCCCCTCTGTGTCAGAAGAAAAAGCGGCGGCGGAACATTTCGCGCAGCGGTTTGATGCAGCCGGAGAGCACCAGGAAGAGACCGGCCAGCGCACAGGCCGCGAGTGAGTACAGGCTCCACAGAAACATGGGCGTGCCGAAGGTGAGATGCTCGAAGAACTCGATCAGCACCGTGTAGAGGCCGGTCATGATCAGAAACCCGCCCAGAATGAAGAGCGTCCCGCCCTTCACGTACTTGATCAGGCAGAAGAGGGCGACGGTGAGCGCCCCGGCCAGCAGCGTGACCGGCAGGGCGAAGCTGAGGAACCATTTCCCGCCGCTTAACAGGCAGATGACCAGCAAAAACAGGGCGACCGCCGCGAAATCCACCGGAAGGAACACGACGGCCGGCGGGTTGTGAAACCACAGCGGCAGCACCGCGATCACGTAAAAGAGCGCCAGCGAGGAGACCACGTATCCTCCCCACGCCATGTGCCCGTACAGTTTCAGGCAGACAATGGTGATGACCGCCGCGGCGATGGCCGTGATGACCGTCAGCGCGGCCGCCGCGGGGATGGCCGAATCGTTGTGGTGGGCGGGAAGGCTGCCGGGATAGCGGTTCTCCTTCTCTTTCTCTTCCGGATTCCAGACAGGCGTGCCGCACAGCGGGCACTTTTCCGTGCCGTCCTGCAGGCGGACGCCGCATTTCACACAGTACATACTCACTCCCAGAGTGCCCGGAGGACCATCGTCCCCGGGTTCTTTTTTTCAGTCGTTGCTTTCGATGGATACCGGCACGCCCAGCTCCACCAGGCGGGAGAAGAACCGCCGTTCCAGGCCGCTCTCGCGGATGCCGCGGATCATGTTGATGCAGGTGACGCCGCCGCAGCTGGCCACCGAGCAGTTGTTGGGGTAGCTGCGCTGCGGGCCGATGATGAACTCCAGCCGCTCTACGTACGGCTTCATGACCTCTGGCAGGAAGAGGTTCCCCAAGTTGGAGACGTTCAGGCTGCCGCCGATCTCGCCGCGCCGGCGGTAGACCAGCTCCATGGCAAACATCTTGATGGGGAGTGGGGCCAGCCGCAGCGGCAGCACCTGCTGGGGCTTGACGTTGGCGGCGATCATGGCCGCCATGTTCTGCCTTGTGGCCAGCGAGGCGATCTGGTGGCTCATGGTCCTGCAGAGCTCTTCAAACGTGTAGTCGCCGAAGCGCGGGTCCACGCCGGGGTTGACCACCAGCGCAAAGTTGCGCAGCGTCTTGCTGCCGAACAGCCGCCGCAGGTCCACCGGGATGGAGATGCGCACCGGCCGCCAGCGCCTGAACGGCTTCGTATCCGCCTGCAGGCCGATGACGCTCTCCGCCATGACCGCCGCCAGAAACGCCGTGACCGAGACGTGGTACTGATGGGCGGCGTCCAGGAGTCTGTCGGTATCGATGACGCCGGTGATGAGGTGCCGGAAGCCGCCGGCCTCCTTGGTGCCCGTCAAGTGCATGGACGGATCATCGTCTTCCTTCATGGCCGCGCGTGCTGCGTGCGGGAAGAAGGAATCCTCCAGTTCCTCCTTGCGGGGCGGCTCGGAAAGATCCTTGATGACATCGCCATCCGCCGGAACAGAAATGCCGTGCTTCCGTTCCAGATAGCGGGCCACGAGGTTGCGTACGTAAATGCTGCCGCCGGTGCCGTCCGTCAGCGAGTGGAAGAACTCCGCGGCGATGCGGTTCCGGTAGAAGAACACGCGCAGGCAGCTGGTGTGCAGCTCCTTGCGGCCCATGAAGGTGAGCGGGTAGGCAAAGTCCTCCCGCACGGTGACGGGGCCGCTTTTTTTCTGCAGATAGTTCCAGAAAAACCCGCGGTGCAGCGTCACGTAGAAGGAAGGGAAACGCGGCTGCAGGTCATTGACGGCTGCCTGCAGCACCGCCGGATCCACGTCCTCTTTCAGGGTGGCGGAAAAGCGGAACACGTTGCACCAGTCGCGCCGGGCGATGGCCGGAAAGATCAGCCCGGCCGTATCCAGCCGGAACCAGTCCTTAGGCATGTGCGTTCTCCTTTCCGCCGGTCCGCAGAGCATCTTCCGGCAATGGTTTTTTCCTCATAAAAAAGACATGGTTTATCATACCCCTATTGATGCAGGATTGCAAATCGGCTTTCTCTTCCTGAAAAAAAGCGTGACAAGCATGTTCGCCTGTGCTATCATGAACGGGCTGCCAGAAGGCAGTGAAGGAATGCGCGGAAGCGCACAAGTCAGTCGGTAACCGTCAAAACAGAAGTATGTCAGGAAGGCATAGGTTCTCCCGGAAGCGGAGATAATATGCTTTTTTTGTGAGGAAAATAACCAATGAAAAAGATCCAGTTCATGATCCTGGCCGTCCTCATGACGGCCGTCCTGCTGACCGGCTGCGGCAATGCCCCGTCCGCTGCCACGTCGTCATCCGCTCCGGCAGCGTCCGTTCCCGTATCACAGGCGCCGGCTCCTTCGGAGACGGCCTCACCCTCCTCTTCCGAAGAAGCCGCCAACCCCGTCGGCGCAGACACCATTGAAGTCACGGATATGAAAGGCCGCACTGTGACCATTCCGGCCGATGTGCAGAAGGTTGTCGTTACGTTCAATATGGAGGAATACTTTGCCGTGGCAGGCGCCGAAGGCATTGACAGGCTGGCCGGCTGGAGCCATGGCTACTGGAAGGGGCGCCGGGAGGATGCCTACAATGCCTTCACCGCGGTTTTCCCGCAGCTGGAAGAGATTCCGGATGTCGGGTACAATGGCGACATTTCCATCGAATCCATCATCAGCCTGCAGCCCGATGTTGTGCTGGCTTCCTCGACCGGTGCTAACTACAATGCCCTGGAACCGGCTTTTCAGAACCTGAGCGATGCCGGCATCGAGTGCGTGTTCGTCGATTTCCATGCCCAGACCGTGGAGACTCACTGCCAGAGCATCCGCCTGTTGGGAACGGTCCTCGGCGAGGAGGAGCGCGCCGAGGAGATCGCCGGGTTCTATGCGGATCAGATGAAGGTGATCGAGGACGGTCTGAAAGACCTGACGGACGAAGAGCGTCCGCGCGTCTACATGGAGTTTTCCATGGGCCCCGGCCAGTACGGCAACACCTGGTCGGAGCAGATGTGGGGCGCCCTGATCCGCGAGTGCGGCGGCGTCAACATTGCCGCCGGCATGGAGGGTGCCAGTGTGGAGATCGCGCCGGAGCAGGTCATCTCGGCGGATCCGGAGGTGATCATCTTCACCTGCAGCCCCCGCAGCGATGTCAGCGACAACGTGGTGCTGGGGTACGGTGCGGACAGAGCGCTGGCAGCTGACCATCTGAAGGCCTATGAAGCCCGCGAAGGCTGGAGCGATCTTTCCGCTGTCAAGTCCGAACGTCTCGGCGCAGTCTATCACGACCTGAGCCGTCATATCTTCGATTTTGCCGGTGCCCAGTTCCTGGCCAAACAGATCCAGCCGGAACACTTTGCGGATCTGGATCCGGAAGCGAATCTGGCGGAATTCTTTGAGCGTTTCATGCCGGTGAAGCTGGATGGCATATGGACTCTTTCCTTGACAGACGGGAACGAGTGATGGAGCGCGGCGCGGGGCAGGGCCGCGGCATTCATGCGGTCTATCAGCGGCAGAACCGCCGCAAGTGGGCGCTGATCGCGGCGCTGGCCGTGCTGTGTGCGCTCACCTGTGTGACAGATGTGCTGACGGCTGCGGCTTCCCCGGCTTACCGACTGACAGCCGGTGAGGTACTCGCCTGTCTGCTGCATCCGGCGCAGGCGGCGTCTGGTACCTATGTGATCGTGATCAGAATGCGTCTCCCCATCGCGCTGATGGCGCTGGTGATCGGCTTCTCACTGGGCACGTCCGGTGCGGTCATGCAGACAATCCTGCACAACCCGCTGGCCAGCCCCTACACGCTGGGCGTGGGAACAGCGGCGGGCTTTGGCGCCTCTCTGGCGATCGTGCTGGGGCTGGGGGCCGTGGCCACATCCGGTCTGGCCTTTCTGTTCGCCATGCTCATCTGTGTGATGATCTACCTGATGGGACGCAGACATGTGAACAGCGGGTCTCTGGTGCTTTCAGGCATCGCCTGCCTGTTTCTGTTCCAGGCCATGCAGGCCCTGCTGCAGTATGGGGCGTCGGAGGACCAGAACCAGAGCATCGTGTTCTGGTCCTTCGGTTCCCTGCAGCGGACGGACTGGTATAAACTGGGACTGACCGCGACTGTAGCGGGCGTTACCGCTCCGCTGATCTTTGGTGACGCCTGGAAATACACCGCTCTGACGATGGGCGATGCCCGGGCGGAAAGCCTGGGCGTCAACGTCTCCCGCCTGAAACTGAAGGCCTTTTTCCTGATCTCACTGATGGCTGCGGTGTCGGTCTGCTTTACGGGGTCGATCGGCTTTATCGGCCTGGCGGGTCCTCACATCGCCCGAATGCTTGTGGGGGAGGATCAGCGCTTTTATATGCCGGTGTCAGCCCTGTGCGGCGCGGTCTTGCTGTCGGCGGCATCGGTGATCTCCAAGATCCTGCAGCCGGGGGCGGTCTTTCCCATCGGCATCGTCACGTCGCTGATCGGTGTACCGTTCTTCTTCTCGCTGGTCTTTCGGAAAAACCGGGGAGGTGGTGTCCGATGAACCTGACAGCCGAACATATCTGTTACACCTACCCAAAAGAAAAGGCCCCGGTGCTGCGTGACATCTCTTTTGAGGCAGCTGAAGGCGACGTGACGGTGATCATCGGTGCTAACGGTACAGGCAAGACGACGCTGCTGAAATGCCTGCTTGGATACCTGAAGGGAGGCGGCATCACGCGGATCGGCGGCAGGGATCGGAGGGAGTATTCCTATCGCCGGCTCTCTGATACGGTCGGCTACATGACCCAGGAAGGTGCCCTGATGTCCGGGCTGTCGGTATTGGATGTGGTGCTGCTGGGGAGGCTTGGCACCCTGAACCTGAGGGTTCAGGACGAAGACGTGGAAAAAGCTGCTTCAATCCTCCGGATGCTTCATCTGGAAAGCCTGGCCGCACGCCCGTTCTACGCGCTGAGCGGCGGGCAGCGACGCATGGTGGATGCCGCTCAGACGCTGGTGCGGGATCCGTCGGTGCTGATCATGGACGAACCGACCGCCAATCTGGACCTGATCCACGAACTTCAGGTGCTGGAACTCGTGAAGGAATACACGCATCAGAAAAAGACGGCTACCCTGCTGACGCTGCATGACCTGAACATGGCCTCCCGCTTTGCGGACCGGCTGGTGCTGCTGAAGGATGGGACGGTCTACCGCATGGGAACGCCGGCGGAGGTGATCACGGAGGAACATATCCGCGAAGCGTATGGTGTGCAGGTGCGGGTAACGGAAGGAAGCGAAGGCCGGCCGGTCATGCAGGTGATCGCTCCGGCGGTGACGGCCGGGTATCATTTTTGAAAGGAAACCATGGAGATTCAGGAGAGGATCAACGCGTACTGGTCACGGCGGGCGGACGAATTCGGCGATGCCCGGTACGTGGACATGCAGGGAAAGAAAAAAGAGTGGTGGGAAACACTGATCCGACAGCATCTGCCGGCAGGAGAGGGCCTTCGCGTGCTGGATCTGGGGACCGGCGGCGGTTTCTTCGCCTTTATCCTGTGCGGACTCGGGTGCAGGGTAACGGCCATCGACTATTCGGAAGATATGCTGCGCAACGCCCGCGAGAATGCCGGAAAGCTGGGCTTTGAGGATATCGTTTTCTGTCAGATGGACGCCCAGAACCTGCGGTTTGAAGACGGGGCTTTTGATTTCATCTTCACGCGCAATGTCACCTGGACGCTGCCGGATCCGGCCAAAGCCTACGCAGAGATGGTGCGTGTGCTGGCGCCGGGAGGAAAGCTTATGAACGCGGACGCCAACTACGCCCAGGCTTTCCGGCAGCAGGACGCCGCCGGCGTGACAGAGAAGCACGCACAGGAGAATTACGGCGGGTATGCCCATCCGGCCAGGAGCCTGGCCATGCTGCGGGAGCGCAACGATATCGCCTCCAGCCTGTATATCGCAGATGAGAGCCGTCCCTTCTGGGACCTGCAGCTGCTCTCGCGTCTGGGAATGGGGCGTTTCTGGGTGGATATGGACGTCAACCGGCATCAGTTCGGCATCGAGGTGCCGCAAGCGGCAAGCCTCATGCCGGAGTTCGTCCTGACGGCGGAAAAAACGGATTGAACACAACGGAAAGATCCTCCGGGAACCGGCAGGGGACGTATCCGTTCTGGTGCGGAATGCATCAGAACGGATACGTCCCCTGCTGTTTTACAGGCATGCCCGAAAGATCTGTACGATCTCCTCATCGGACAGCGGCAGGTCTGCCCTGTCCAGGTGTTTTACGGCGTTGACATGGGCGGCCATTTCGGCGAAGTGCTCGTCGGTGATGCCCAGTTCTCCGAGGGTCTGCGGCAGGCCGGTGGAGGCAAAATAGGCTTCCAGCGCGTCGATGGCGGCGTAGGCCAGGGCGGTGTCGTCAGTGCCCGTCAGGCCCATCACCCGGGTGGCAAACTTGACAAACCGTCCGGTCATGGACGGGTCTTTTTTCAGGAGGTGGCGCATCCAGCGGGGCGTGAGGATGGCCAGGCCGGCGCCGTGGGTGATGTCGTACCAGGCGGAGAGGTCGTGCTCCATCTGGTGGCAGGGCCAGCCGGTGCGGACTTTGCCGTACTCCGGGATGCCGGAGCAGGCCACGGTGGCGGCGGTCATGAGGTTGGCGCGGGCCGTGTAGTTAGCCGGGTCTTTCAGAGCAATTGGGCAGTTGGCCATGACCGAGCGCAGGATGGACTCGGCGATGCCGTCGGACAGGTCGCAGTCATCGGTGCGGGAGAAGTAACCCTCAAAGATGTGGCTCATGATGTCCGCGGAGCCGGCGGCCGTCTGGTAAGCCGGCACGCTGTAGGTGAGTTCCGGGTCGCATAAAGAGACGGCCGGGTAGGTGAAGAACGCCGGCAGCTTCTCGTTGGTGGCGAGGTTGGTGATGACGCCGCCGCCGTCAAACTCCGACCCGGTGGCCGCGATGGTCAGGATGTCCACCAGCGGCAGGGTGCGGGAGCCGCGCGGGATGGTCAGCACCATCTGCCAGAGGTCCCCCTCCCAGTAGACGCCGGCGGCCACGGCCTTGCAGCAGTCGATCACGCTGCCGCCGCCCACGGCCAGGATCACATCCACGGCGTTCTCTTTGCACAGGCGCACGCCTTCGGCGACCGACTCGATGCGCGGGTTCGGCTCGATGCCGGTGAGCTCGCACCACGAGAAGCCGCCCTCGCGCAGCAGAGCGGTGATCTCATCATACAGGCCGGTGCGCTTGATGGAACCGCCGCCGTAGGCCAGCAGGACGCGCTTTCCGTAAGCGGACAGCGCCCCGGTCAGGTGTGCGGCCACCACACCTTTGCCGAAGTACAGTCTGGTGGGGATATCGTGAACATAATTCTGCATGGAAAACCTCCGTTTCCGACAGGAAAAGCGCCCGGGCACCGGTTCCGGTGCTGCTGCGCAGACAATGCCATCCTGTGACAGCATACGCCATCAGCTGCCGTCTGGCCATGCCAAATGCAAAAGAAGAACTGTGAATATCCGAAAAACAGGATAAAACCGCACAGGAGGAGCGTAAAAACGGTGATTGACACGGGAGGAGAGAGATGATAGGATGTCATCAAGTTAGTTATACCTAACACAAAAGGAGTCTCCCATGAGTGTTGTCATCGTCGGCGGGAACGAGTGCATGGAAAAACAGTACGAGACTATCTGCAAGGAGCACGGCTGCAAAGCCAAAGTGTTCACCAAAGAGCACGGGTCTCTGAAGAAAAAGATGGGCGTGCCGGATCTGCTGATCCTCTTTACCAACACCGTCTCCCACAAAATGGTCATCAGCGCCTCCCAGGAGGCCAAACGCAACCGCATCCCCGTGGTGCATGTAAAAAGCAGCAGCGCCTCCGCGCTGCACAGCGTCCTGGCAGAAGTGACGGCCGGAGCGTGAACAGACAATTCCTGCTATCTGCTTTTTCCCCTTTCCAGGCCGCCGGCTGATGCCGGCGGTCCTTTTTTTGGTTCCGTAAACCTGCCGGATGCGCTATAATCGGATTGCTTATCCCGGGCACGGCCCGAAACGAACCGCAGGAGAATGCCATGAACCGTTTATCACCGGAATGGTCCGCCAGACTGGACCACTGGATCCGCACGCTGAAGGAAGACCTGTACCACCCGCTGGGGGAGATTTCCTGGGAAGCGTCGTTCACATCCGAACAGCTGCCGCTGTCCGAAGCCATGAAGCTGCCGTTTCGGGCGGTCCGCCCGGGCGAGGCGTGGGGGCGCCAGTGGGAGTACGGGTGGTTTGTGAGCACTGTCACGCTGCCGGAAGAGGCAGCGGGGCAGCGCATCGTCTTTGAGCCGGGGCTGGATGCCGAGTGCACGGTGTTTGTGGACGGCAAAGAGTTCGGTACCTACCGCGCGGACTGGGTGACGGAGCGCCACCACTTCCTGACGGACAACGCGCTGACCGTCTGCGGCGAGCCCGGGCACACGTACTCGCTGGTGCTGGAGGCCTACGCCGGCCACTGGTTCCCGTTCCTGCAGGAGACCGGCCACACCTGCACCGGGCCGGTGCTGCCGGGGCTGTACGACGGGCCGGATGAAGCGGCGCTGCGCAAGGTGATCCGGCAGGGGACGTTCGGCATCTGGAACGAGGACGCCTATCAGCTGCTGATGGACGTGGAGACGCTGGCGGGGGTGCTGGACTCGGTGGAGCCCACGTCGCTGCGCGCCGCACATGTGGCGAAGGCTTTAAAGGACTTCACGCTGGCGGTGGATTTTGAGCAGGATGCCGAGGCCCGCAAGGCGGACTACCGCCGCGGGCGCGAGGTGCTGGCGCCGGCGCTGGCCGCGCACAACGGCAGCACCATGCCGGAATTCTTTGCCGTGGGGCACGCGCACCTGGATCTGGCGTGGCTGTGGCCGATGGCCGAAACCTACCGTAAGACCGCGCGCACGTTTGCCGCGCAGCTGCGGCTCATGGAG
>CAMJGH010000013.1 GCA_946405185.1 uncultured Lachnospiraceae bacterium | reverse complement strand
AATTCATTCAAATGAATGTTTCAGGTATTGGAGTATACTGTTCAGTTATCAAGGTTCCGTTCGCTGCTGCTTTTCAGCGGCAACTCGCTTACAATAGCACTGCCCCAAAACTTTGTCAACCACTTTTTTGAAGTTTTTTAAAAAAAGTTTTGTGCCGCTCCGAAGCGGTGCCGTTATACTACCATAACGAGGGGTCGCTGTCAAACGATAGTTTCCCACAAATTGCGGCGATTCATCCACCGTTTCCACAAAGAAACAAAAGAGCGGCCGGCGGCCGCTCTTTCCTCTCCTGCAGCGCCGACCCATCCTTCAGCCGCGCTCCATCTCAAACCAGAATTCCACGCCTCCCGGGACATTCTGTACGCCGTACGCTTTTCCCAGATTCTCCTGGATGGCCTTGACGATGGACAGCCCGATACCGCTGCCGCCGTACGCGCGGCTGCGCGCCTTGTCGGCTTTGTAGAACTTCTCCCACACGCGGCCGATGGACTCCTCGGGGATGCCGTCGCCGGTGTTCATCACGCTGATGCGCACGGTGGGAGCTTCCTGCGTTCCGGACTCCTGCACGGACACGCGTACCTGCCCGCCTTCCGATACATAGTGGGCGGCGTTGCTCAGGTAATTGTCCAGTACTTCTTCGGTCAGCAGGGCATCGCCCCACACAAAAACCGGTCCGCCGCATTCCAGCACAGGGGTGGCCTGCCGCTCTGCAAAAGCCGGTTCAAACGAGCGCATCACTTCTTTTAGGAAGAAAGTGAGTTCAAAGCGCTCCATCTGAGCGCTGCGCCCCTCTTCCAGACTGTTCAGTTCGGTGATCTGACGCACCAGCCGGTCCATCTTCTCCGCCTCGTCCGTGATCACGTCACAGTACTCCGCCCGGGCTTCCGGATCATCGCCCAGGTCTTTTAAGCCCTCGGCGTATCCGCGGATGAGGGCAATGGGAGTTTTCAGCTCATGGGAGACATCGGACAGGAAGCCTTTCCGGCGCTCCTCCTCCTGAGTCTTGGCCAGGTACTCTTCGCGCAGGGCGGCGTTGGCCGTCTTCAGATCCGTGATGGTCTCCTGCAGCTGGCCGCTCAGACGGTTCATGTTGCGGCCCAGCTCCCCGATCTCGTTCTTCTCTTTTCCGTCGTAGCGGATGTGGAACTCCAGATTGCGCATGTGCTCCGAGATCTCGGTCAGCCGCAGGATGGGCCGGGTGATGCCGCGGGTGGCGGCATAGACCGCGATCATGCCGAGCAGAAGCCCCACCAGACCGATGGCCACGATAAAGCGCGACAGAAACGCGGCGCTCTCCTCGATGGCTTCCATGGGATAGGCGATCATGTACGGGTAGTGCGTCTCGCCGGGAATGAAGCCCATATACTCCAGATAGGAGCGCTCCGTGGCCGGATCGTCCACCTGGCAGAGCACGCCGTTCTCTGAGTTTTCAAACACCGTGATATACGGGCTTTCATCGCCCCGCAGGATGTACTCGTTCAGATGCCTGGTCAGCACGCCCGGGTTGGCGAACGTGGAATAGCGCGGCACGTTGTTGCTCTCCAGCACCAGGACAGACAGGTGGTAGCGGTCCGACAGCTGCTCAAACGCCGTCGTGCGCTCGTCTTCCGTCAGGCTTTTGTCGGTCATCAGCGCTTCCACGCTGCTCCTGGCCGCCTTCACCTGCCTCATTTCATAGGAAAAATAGGTGCGCGGCAAAAACGCCCGGCTCATCCCCCACAGCCCCAGCAGGATCAGCGCCACGATCACGCCGAACAGGAGCGTATAGGTGAGCCGGACCGAATGGAACCGTCTCTTATCGGTTTTGGAAGCTTTCCGCTTCATGAAACGCCTTCCCCGGAGGCCGGGTCAAATTTGTAGCCCATCCCCCAGACCGTCCGGATGGTATCGCCGCACGGCCCCAGCTTGCTGCGCAGCTTCTTGACATGCGTGTCGATGGTGCGGGCATCGCCCACGTAATCGTAGTTCCAGACATGGTTCAGGATGGTCTCGCGCGACAGGGCGATGCCCGGGTTCTCCATAAAGAACGCCAGCAGTTCAAACTCCTTGACGCTTAAGAGCACATCCTCTCCCGCCGCCTTCACCGTGTGGGCGCTGCGGTCGATGGCGATGCCGGCGGCTTCCAGGATATCGCCCGATGCACCGCGGTGACGGCGCAGCAGGGCTTCCACACGCGCCACCAGCAGGCGCGGGGAGAACGGCTTGGTCACATAATCGTCCGCCCCCAGGTCAAACCCGGTCAGCTCGTCGCTTTCCGCCGCGCGCGCCGTCAGCATGATGACCGGTGTGCGCGCGTTTTCACGGATGGTCCGCAGCACTTCCCACCCGTCCGCTTTGGGCATCATGACATCCAGGATCACCAGATCCGGCTCCTGGCCCGAGAAATACGCCTTCAGCGCCTCCTCGCCGTCACCCGCCTGGACCACCTCATAGTCCGCGCGGACCAGATAATCGCAGACGAGCCGCCGCATGCGGGCTTCGTCATCCGCCACAAGGATCCTTGCCTTACTCACGCGCGTCTCCTTCCGCCCCGGCCAGCTGTCCGAACAGCTGCCAGGAGAAATCATCTTTGGCCTGATCGGCCGGCGTCAGGTCGTCAAACGGGCAGATCATCGGATGCTGCCACGCGGCGTTGTTGCGGACCGGCGCGTAGGACCAGTTGTTCAGCACGTGAAAGCGCACCCAGCGCTCATGCTCGATCATGCGCAGGCCGCGGCGCGCCTTCTCATCGGCCGCCTCAAACGCCTGAGCCGCCTTCCGGATGCGCTCCTGGGTGAGCACGCCGGTCTCTTCATCGCCCAGAAGGATGCGGGCTTTCACTGGCAGATGGTCGGCCGAGGCCAGGTTTGACCGGCGCAGGAAGGTTCCGAGCCCGGCCCACTCCGGCGCATTCCCGCCGACCTGCCGGCGGTAGATGTCGTTGAGCCGGATGGCCAGGCGAGACAGTTTGACGCGCAGGACCATCTCCGGCGAGAAGATCTCCGAAAGGCTTCCGAAAGTCTCCACATGGTCATATTCGTTGTCGCAGCGGGCGTGAACGGCGCCTCTGGCGGGCAGGCACCGCAGGAACTGCACCACGCGCTCATCCGTGGCGGCCGTATCGTCATCGCAGAAGACGATGCGGTCCGCCGCTGCCAAGAGCGCCAGATCCGCATCCCACGGTTCTTCGTGGAAAAAGACCGCGTCACCGCTCTCCTTCTCCTGATCGATGCCCACCACATCCTTCAGTCCGGGATGGCGGCGCAGAAAGCCCGCCAGATCACCGAACACGTGATACCGCAGGTGCTGATCCAGGGCAAACACATTCTGCGTCAGCCCGTATTCAAGCAGATCCTCCGCACTGCGCCCGCTGCCGATGATCACGATGGTCTCATCCTTGTGCAGCACCGGGAAGCGCTGCCAGTAGGCGCGCGCCGTCAGCGAGGAGCGGTGCACGCGGATCTGGCCAGCCGGCACCTTCTCCGGCTCGTAGTCCGACACACAGACCAGGCGGGTGCCGAGGCTCTCCATGGCCGCGGCGTCCCGGTCATTCTTTCGCTCATCCTCATCCATGCACAGGATGGTCGTCTTCTCACTTCCGTGCAGGCGCACGACCGTCTCTGCGGACAGCTGTGAGACCATCCCGACGGGCGGTCTCTCGCCGGCTCCCGCCATGTCATACAGGATGACGCCGTCCGGGTCCTCCTGCGACAGCGCGGCCGCCAGTGCGTCCGACGTCTCGTTTTCTGCTGTCAGATAATAGACGTTCTTGCGGGGATGCGTGATCAGCTTCAGATACGGCCGCACCATGCCGCGCATCGCCGCCATGACCAGGCTGATCAGGAAAGCCAGCAGGCCCAGGCTGAACAGCTGGAACACGGCGCCGATCACCTTGCCGGCTCCGGTCACCGGGTACAGGTCACCGTACCCGACCGTGGTCAGCGTGGTCAGGCTGTACCACAGTGCGGACGGAAGCCCCGTGATGCTCGCATCCGGCGACTGTTTTTCCGAAATAAGCAGCAACAGCAGCAGTGCCAGGTATACGCCTGCCGCCGCTGCCGCTGTGATCCACCGTTTGATCGCTTGCTTTTTCACGGTTCAGTTCTCCCCACCCGCCATCATCTCCGGCAGGACCAGGATGTTGTCACGGTCCATCTGCCAGTAATCCGGGCGCTTGCCCGTGATGGCTTCCTCTTTGGCCGACAGTGCCGGCAGATCCTCCCAGGGGATCAGGCAGGCGTGATACCGGCCGGCCGTATCCTTGCCCGGGCGCGTTTTTCCGCGTCCGGTCTCTTCCACTTCCCGCTTCCAGCAGGCCGCGCGCTCATTGAAGACTTCTTCCGGCATGGGCTGATACCCCATGCAGAAGTGGAACGCGCACCAGCGCAGGTGTTCCGTTTTGGCCAGGTTGTCCAGCAGTTCCCCTTCGGGTGCGAAGCCATTCTGGCGCACTTCCTCCGGGTCCGTGCCGGCCGCGCGCAGAAACGCGCCCAGGAAATCGGCGCTGGCCCGGCAGCTCTCGCGGCTGAAGTAATCGCAGTCCTTCCAGTCTTCCGCCGCCGTCCTGCCTTCGGAAAGGTGATACCGGTGGTTGATCTGCCGCGCGGCGGCATCGATCCGGTCACTGCAGAGGACTTCGGTGGTGAACACGCTCTTTCTCTCGCGGCTCTGCCCGCGGCCCTTCCAGATGGAAATGCTGCCGCCCACCACGCTCATGATCGCCGGCATCGGCAGATGCGCTTCGAAGAAGATCTCGAGTTCCCGCGCGATCTCCTCGTTTTCCTTTTCGTTGCCGGTGCAGATGGCCACCCACTTCAGGCTGTCTGCATGGCGCTCCAGATAGTCAAAGAATGCTTCACTGCGGGCGTTGACCTCCAGCAGTTCCAGGTCATACTGCTCCCGCAGCGCCGGACAGCGCCGGAAAAAGATGCCGGAGTGCGACCGGGCGGCCGGATCCACGACAGCCGCGTGGAAATGGCTCCCCTCAAACTGGCCGTTCATGATCAGGCGCCGCAGGATGGCCTGTCCGCTGTAGCCGAAGCCGATGACCATCGCGTCCATGTCATCCGATGCCCGGCCGTCCGCGTCAAAGGTCATCAGCGAGGCCGGCGGCTCGGTGGCCAGCATCAGGCGGGCCGCCATGTCCTGCCGCTCGATGGCCATGACCGAGCCAAACCCCTTCTCCTGGCCGGAAGCCGCCAGCAGCGTCTCCCCCAGTTCTTCGCTCTCGCACAGGATCGTCAGGGATGTCTGGTCCGGACTCACACCGCGCTCCGCCAGGCTCTCCGTCAGTCTCTGTGCGTAAAGCAGGTTGTCCTCCAGGTTTTCATCCAGGCAGTAGACCGACAGATACCGGTTTCCGCCGCCGATGCCGATCTGGCGCAGGAAACCGGGTGCCGCCTTCTGGGCCGCTTCGTCGGTGAACAGCAGTCCCCCGATCCGCAGGACGCGGGCGTCAAAGGCGATGCCGGTCCCGTCATCCGCCATCACGGCCACACCGCGCTTCTCGCGGATCAGCTGTTCCGCAAAAGAGACGGACGACTCGTTGGCTCCGTAGATCAGGTTCAGGTGGCCGTGGCGGACGTAGTGAAGGTTCAGCCGGCGGATGAGCCTGGCGCCAAAGCCCACGACCAGAGCGCTGGCCGTGGTATACAGCGCCAGCAGATGCACCACGTAGATGATGACCTGCGCGGGTGTAGTAGCCAGCAGTTCTACCTTGCTGATGGTGCCGATGTCGTTGCGGCCCAGAAACATGCAGAAGACCGAGAAGACCGTGCGGATGACCATCTGCGGGATGTCTTCCACCAGGTGCGCATAGCCGTACCCGTAAAAGCCCAGGCCCAGTATGAAGTTGATCACCATGATGCCGCTGATGACGCGCTGCATGATTTTGAGCTGGAACCCCAGCGAGATCAGCAGCACCGACACCAGCAGGGCTGACAGGATATAGACGATGATCAGGGTCGTGCTCATGCCGTCTCCTCAGATAAGCCGGTCAGGGCCGGCCGGTTGCATGCTTACGCTTTTTCCGGTTCGCGGTGAAGTTCGTCGCTGATCTGCTGCAGTTTCTCATCCGTGAGAATGTATTTCCTGCGGAATACGATGGCTGCCGCGATCAGGCCGATGATGGGAATGATGGTCATGGTCATGCGCAGGCCGATGACCGACGAAGCCGCCGCCGTGTTGATGGCATCTGTGGCCTCGGAGGTGTCTTCGCTGATGTGGTTGATCTGCAGGCAGATCGAGGCGATGAAGGCCGCCACGCCGGACGCCAGCTTGACCACGAAGGTCTGCATCGAGAAGATGACGGACTCATCGCGCCGGCCGTTCTTGAGCTGGCCGTAGTCAACCGTGTTGGCCAGGAAGACCGTGGTCAGAACGGTCAGCATGCCGGCCGCGGCAAAGATGAAGAACCCGGGTACGAACAGGATGAACACGCTCGTCACCTTGGCGAACGAGATGGCCAGCAGCACCGCGTAGCCGGCGATGGCCATGGCAAAACTGGTGAAGAACACCTTGATGGTGCTCATGAACTTGCGCAGCAGCGGGAACAGGATCATCATGGACAGGATCTGCACGCCGCCGCCAAAGGTGTTGAACAGCGTGTAGGCCCCGCGCCAGCCGTCACCCGCAAAGTCGTACTTGAAGTAGTAGATGACCAGGTTGGAGGTGATGTAGACCGAGCAGTTGATCAGCACGATGGCCACCACGACGGTCATGGCCTGATCGTTCTGGATCAGCGCGGAAAACATCTGCTTAATGGACGGAGAATCCATCTCCACAGTGGATTTCTCCTTGATGTTGACGCAGGTCAGGGTGATGAAAACGATGAAGATAACCGCCACGATCAGCGCGAAGGTGGCAAAGCCGGCGCGCTCGTTGCCGCCGCCTAACGCCGCGACCGCCATGACCGTCACCACCGTGATGATAGCGGAACCCACGCCGGCGCAGGTACGCGCCATGGCCGAGAGGTTCTCACGCTCCTTGCCGCCGTCCGTGAACGCCGGGATCATGGACCAGTACGGGATGTCCATCATGGTGTACGTCACGCCCCACAGGATGTAGGTGACCGCCGCATAGGCGACCAGGCCCTTGCCGTCCAGCGCGGGCGGCGCCGCGAACATGAAATACAGCACCACGGCGTTCAAGAGTGTGCCGATCATCAGCCACGGGCGGAAGCGCCCCCACCTGGTCTTGGTCTTGGCCACGATCATGCCCATGATCGGGTCGTTGATGGCGTCGAAGACACGCGCGACCAGCAGGATGGTGCCCATCGCGATGGCACTGACACCCAGCAGATCCTGATAGTAGTACAGGATGTAGCTGGCCGACAGCATGTACACCATGTCCTTACCGACAGCGCCAAGACCGTAGGAAATCTTTTCTTTCCCTGAAAGCCTCATTTCCGTTACCCCCCAAAGGTACACATTTTATATGATTATATTCAGAATCGTTTCATAAGTCCAGATGTTTTCCTTCTGTCCGCTTCTTTTGCTCACGCCTCATACCGGCGGATCAGTTCCTTCGTCCAGGCGGTCTGGCGGGCCGCCGCCATGGCCAGAAACGTGGGGTAATCCATCTCGGCCGAATCGTCCGCCTTGTCCGAGATGGCGCGGATGATGAGCCACGGCACGCCGTTGCGGTAGGCCGCCTGCGCCACCGCCGCGCCCTCCATCTCCGTGCAGGAAGCGCCGAACGTCTTCACCAGCCAGTCTTTCTTGTCCGACGTACAGATGAACTGGTCGCCGCTGACGATCCGGCCGCGCCGCACCGTCATCTCCGGAACGGCCTCTTTCGCCGCTTCCATGGCCAGCCCGGCCAGCCGCTCATCCGCCGGAAACGCAAACACATCCAGCCCCGGGATCTGCCCGATGGGATCGCCGAAGTGGGATGTATCCATATCGTGCTGCACCGCGTCCGACGCCACCACGGCGTCGCCGATATCCAGCGCCGGATCCAGCGACCCGGCCACGCCGGTGTTGACGATGGCCGTCACCGGGAACAGGTCGCAGAGGATCTGCGCGCACATGGCCGCGTTCACCTTGCCGATGCCGCTCTGCACCACCACGCACTCTCTCCCTTCGATTTTCCCGCGGTAAAAGGCCATGCCCGCCTTCCGCGTAACCTCCGTCTCTTCCATGACGGCCGTCAGCGCCTCCACTTCCGGCACCATCGCCCCGATGATCCCCAACATAGCTTTCATCCTCCTCACAACAATTTTATTCTCGTTTCTTTTCTTTTTCCGTTCTCTGTGCTAAGATGCTTGGGAACCCGCTGTCATTTCACGGAAAGAAGGAAGGTATCCCATGACATATAAGACCAGAGGCACCTGCTCGCGTGCCATCGAATTCGACGTGACCGATAACCGCGTGACCGGCGTGCACTTCATTGGCGGCTGCGCCGGCAACACCGTGGGCGTCGCCCGCCTCGTGGAAGGCATGGAGGTGGACGAAGCCATCCGCCGCCTCGAAGGCATTCCCTGCGGCGCCAACACCACTTCCTGTCCGGACCAGCTGGCCCAGGCGTTAAAAGGCTGGAAGGCCGCGCAGGCAGGAGCCTGAACCATGAATAAGCGCATCGTACTGACCGGCGGCGGCACCGCCGGTCATGTCACACCCAACATCGCCCTCCTGCCCTCCCTGCGCGCCGAGGGGTTTGAACCGTACTACATCGGCTCGTACGAAGGCATCGAGAAAGGCCTCATCGAAGCGGAAGGCGTCCCGTACCGCGGCATCGCCACCGGCAAGTTCCGCCGCTACATGAGCCTGAAGAACATCACGGATCCGTTCCGCGTCATCCGCGGGGTGGAAGAAGCCCGGAAGATCCTGCGCGAGTGGCAGCCGGATGTGGTCTTCTCCAAAGGCGGCTTCGTGGCCGTTCCCGTGGTCACCGCGGCGCACTCGCTGAAGATCCCGGTCATCGCGCATGAATCCGACCTGACGCCGGGCCTGGCCAACCGCCTCTCCTTCCCCTACGTGCTGAAGATCTGCTGCAACTTCCCGGAGACGCTCGAACACCTGCCGGCCAGCAAGGCCGTGCTCACCGGTTCTCCCATCCGCCGCGAACTGCTCGAAGGCAGCCGCGAGGCGGGCCTGGCCTTCGCCGGGTTCACCGGGGAAAAGCCCGTCCTCATGATGATGGGCGGCAGTTCCGGTTCGGTCATCGTCAACGATGCGCTGCGCCACATCCTGCCGGAGCTCACGCACGATTTCGACGTGATCCACCTGTGCGGCAAGGGGCGGCTGGAAACCTCCATCAAGATTTCCGGTTACGTGCAGTTTGAGTACATCTCCAAGGAACTTAAGGATCTGTTCGCGGCTGCGGACATCGTCCTCTCCCGCGCCGGCGCCAACGCCATCTGCGAGCTGCTGGCCCTCAAAAAGCCCAACATCCTGGTGCCGCTCTCCAAGGCGGCCAGCCGCGGCGACCAGATCCTGAACGCCCGGTCGTTTGAGAAGCAGGGCTTCTCCTACGTGCTCGAGGAAGAAGAGATGGACAACGACTCGCTGCTGGCCGGCATCCGCCACGTGTATGAGCACCGTGACGAGTACATCCGCGCCATGAGCGAGAGCACCCAGTCCGACGGCATCAGCGCCGTGATGGCGCTCATCCGTGAAGCCGCCGGCGTTGCTCAGAACTGATATTTCCGCAAAAGACTCCGCCCGCGCCGGGCGGAGTCTTTTTATATTCTGCTCTTATTCCAGCCCTGCGCGGACGGCCTGCGCGATCTCTTCGCGCTCTTCGGCCGTGTTCTCGCCCGGCGTCCAGGCGGCGATCACCGCGCCGTCATCATACCGCGGGATCACGTGCAGGTGGAAATGACGCACGGTCTGACCGGCAGAGGCGCCGTTGTTCTGCACCAGGTTGAACCCGGTGGCGCCCAGCCCCTTCATGGCGGCCATGCCCAGCTTCTTTCCGAGCATCAGCACCGGACCGGCGCACTCTTCCGGCAGTTCGGTCACATCGGCATAGTGATCCTTCGGCAGGATCAGCATGTGGCCTTTCGCCGCTGGGCCGAGGTCCAGGATGGCCCGGAAACCTTCGTCTTCGTACACCGTGGCGGACGGGATCTCCCCGGCCGCGATGCGGCAGAAAATGCAGTCATCTTTTTTCATAGTCTCATTCCCCCTTCGGTTGGTATGGAGCGTTCCCGGTCATGCAGGCAGAAAATGGCTGCCAGCACGATGCCGGCCGCCAGCCCGCTGATGTGCGCGCTGTTGTTGACGCCCGCGCTGGTCACGCCGTGATAGATGGTAAAGCCCGCCAGCAAAAGCAGCTGGATAGGGCCGATGTCTTCCAGTTTCTTGCGCTTCATCAGGATGGTGGCCAAAAGTCCTCCCACCACGCCGAAGATGGCGCCCGATGCGCCGGCGCTGATCACGTTGGTATCGCCCTTGAACACGTACCAGGCGTACGAGACGAGCGAGGAAATGACCGCGCAGGCCAGATAGAAAGCCAGATACCGCCACGGGCCAAGCTCTACTTCCAAATTGTCCCCCAGATACAAAAGCACCAGCATGTTGTTGAACAGATGAGAGAAACCGAAATGAAGAAAGGCGCACGCAACCAGCCGCCACCACTCCCCGGGGTTCCCCAGATCCAGTTCCCGGACGACGATGGCGCCGAAATCATACATCAGATCCGCGTCGTACGTGGAGCCGATGATCTCGATGATGACAAACAGGAGGATATTGACGGCGATCAGCGCGATGTTGACCGGCGTCAGACGGAAGATGGGCGTCTTGCGGCGGCCGAAGGACGACCGGGTGCCCGCCAAAGGCCCGCCTTCGAGCGCTTCCGAGAGGATGCCCCGCAGGTCAAGAAACGAATCAGGCTGGTCCTCGTAGATGACCAGGCGCCCGATGCCGATGTCAAAAAACCACGCCGGAAAACGCGACTGGCAGTATGACCGGCTGATGGAGGCCGCTTCCGTCAGAACGACCGCCAGCGGATACAGCGGCAGGTGCGGGGCCTGTTCGTAGGCCTTGCGGGCTTCCGCCTCCATGACCGACTCAAACGAGCCGCCCGCCAGGCGGCCGCCTTCATCGCTCAGCAAACAGACCAGAAACCGGCCCTGCGGCAAGGTCTTTACGTAGACCGAAGCCTTCTTTGTGGCCGGTGTCTGGGAACGGTATCCGTGTTCAAGAAGCAGACGGTCCAGACTCTTTCTCATACCTGAAATCATATCTGTCCCGTGTGCGAAAGTCAAGAAAAGCGCGTGCCGGGGAGTCGAAAACGATAGACAGAAGACCCGAACCGGATGGTTTCCTTTCCGCGCAGGGCAAAGGCCTTCCCCGGCACCAGTGCCTGCCCGCCCACGTACGTGCGCCCGCCGGACAGGTCCGTTAACATCCAGGTGCCGTCCTCACAGGTGAAGACAGCGTGCAGCGCCGACGCATCCGGAGCGGTCAGCCACTCCTGCACGTGCGCGCGGTCGGTGCCCAACCGGAACGGGGTGACGTCCATCCGCACCTCTTCCTCCGTCAGTTCGCCCGTCCGCATCAGATAGGCTGCGAACGCGGCCGATGACGCTGGTTCCGGAATGCCGTCTGCCCCGCCGACGGCCGTCTCCCGCTGCGCCCGTTTTTTTTCCGGCTGCTCTTTTCGGCTTCCGAAAAAGCGCGCCCGCAGGCGCTCCCGGAAGCTTGCGCCGCGTGAAGCCTCCTCTTCGGGCGGATGCCGCAGGCGCTCCGCGCCCTCCGCCAGCACCCGGACGGCCTCCCCCGCCGGGCAGTCCGCCTCCAGCCGGCGGACGGTGTCGGTCAGGACGGCGGCATCCTCCGGCCCGGTCAGACGGCAGTGCGGCATAAGCGTGCGCAGCCAGGCAGCCGCCCCGCGCGCGAAGGCGCCGGGCTCCGGCACACCGGCGATGAAGCGCCACGTGCCCTCCTCATCCGAAAAAACGGTCTCCGGGCCGATCAGCAGGCCATCCGGCGACAGCAGATAGGAGGACAGTTCCTCTCCGGCCGAAGCCAGCGCAGCCAGCCATGCGGCCGTCTCCGCCGTTTCCGGCCCGGCCGCAAACACCTCGGCTGCCGAACGGCACCCGTCCGTGTGCCACCAGAACTCCGGCACCCCGTCCAGACAGAACAGCGTGACCGGCAGCAGGCACCGGATGGTCTGACTGCGCAGCATCCCGGACAGATACGCGGCTTCCGGACCGGTTGCCGCCCGCACCGGAAGGCGCCCGTCCGCCGGTTCACCCACCCGGTTGGCCGGAGGGCGTTCCAGATACTCTCCCATCTCACTCCTTCCCGGACAGTTTCCGTGCCGCGCGGATCAGACGGATGATCTCCGGAGCCGGCAGACGGTACCGCGTGAGCGTCCGGATCTGAATCGTTTCCCGGACAGCGGGCCCCGCCAGGGCGTCCCGCACAAACGTCTCGGGAAAGCGTATCGTCACCGTCACCCTTTCCGCGTACCCTTCGCTCCGCCGCGTATAGGAAGCGGAACCATCCCCCAGCATGACTGCATCCGCCAGCTGTTCCAGATCGGCGTCCACTGCCGTTTCATCCTGCAGAAAAGCCTCGGCAGCCACCACCGCCATCGTGGCGTCGTGCGTGCGGATGCCGGCGGCCACAAACCCCGCCAGGCACAGCAGGATCATCAGAAAGACAAACGTCACCTCCACGGTGCTGCTTCCTTCTTCCATCCGTCTCCTTTCTCCTCAGACCGCTCTCACCCCGCCAAGCACCACCCAGGCCATGCCGGCGTACAGAAACGGGATGAACGGCAGACGGCTTTTGCGGGTCAGCTTCCCCGCGGCCACGCCGGCCAGTGAGAATACTCCCGCCAGGACCACGGCCGCAACGCTGCCCCAAAATGTCCGGAACGCACCAAAACAAAAACCGGCCGCGGCCACAAACCACGCGTCGGCCATGCCCAGGGCTCCGTCCGTCAGCCGGCTGATGCCGGCGGTGAGAACGCCCGGCAGCAGGCCGCCCGCCAGTACGCCGCACACCTCCGCCAGAAGTCTCGCTCCGGATGGCACTCCGTTCCGGAAGGCGCTCAGCATGGCCAGCAGCGCCCCGCCCAGACACCCGGTCCGCAAAAGCTTTACCGACACCTTTTTCAGGCGCAGATCCTGCACCAAAGCCGCCGCGCCCCAGAGAAAAAACCACGCCGCCGTCACGGACTGCCTCCGCACTTCGGGCACGGCCGCAGCTTTTCGGCAGCCTCCGATTTCGGCATGGCGGTCACGGTGTGCAGCAGGTACGAGCAGGTTTCCGTGCTGTGGTACCGGACGCCGTAGGGCGTCACGTAGTACCCGCCGTCGGCATCGGACGGGCAGCACCGCTCGCATCGCCGGTAGATCTCGCCGCTCCGGTTCCGGGCGGAGGCCAGCTGCCCCGCCGGGCAGTACTGCACCGCCGCCTGAATGTACGGGCAGGACATGCTGCGGTGATAGACCGTCCCGCTCTGCGTCACGTAGACGGTCTCATCGTCCTCCTCGTCCGTGGCCAGCGACACCCCTGCAAACGTGCGGTGGACGCTGCGGGTGACCACCCGCACCGTGCCGATGTCCTCCGGCAGGCCGAACACGCGGACGTTGATGACCACCGACAGGTCTACCTCATCCGCCCTCACCCGGCAGTGTCCGGTGTAAAAGCCTCCCGTCACGCCCGCCCGCTCGGCCATGCTGCCGTAGAGCGCTTCCAGATGCGCGGCCAGCGCGGCAGCACTGATAAAGGCTCCCGCCGCCTCCGCTACGGCTTCCTTCTCTTCGTTTTCCGGAAGGGCCGCTGCCGCCAGCGCGGCGGCAGCGCCGTCCTCCGACATGGTGCGCTGCAGCGACAGTTCCAGCGCATAGATGGGGATCATCCGCAGAAATGCCGCCAGCAGCACCATGAACAGTGGGAATACCGCAGCCGCCTCCACCGAAAACGAACCGTCTTCCGCGCGGAAGGGACGCCTTCTTCGGGAGCGGTCAGGAAGCTGTCTTCCGGCCACCTGGAGAGTGTGTTCTGTTGTCAACCGTCTGACTTCCATCCCGACTCCGTCACTCGAACGTCACCGTCCGCTCCACGTGAAAACGGTAGAGGCTGCGGATCCCCGGGATGGGGACCACGGCCAGATACCGGCCCTTCAGTTCTCCGTCATACGCCAGCACCGCCTCGCCGATGCACGCATCCAGCCGGAAGGCCGGATTGAGCGTGCGCATGTGCATCTGCATCAGCCCGCCCATGCGCTCCGTCAGCGCCAGCCGGTCCAGCATGGCCAGGAAAACCAGCAGGTACTCCCGGTAGTCCATGCCCGATTCCGTCTCTTTCGCGGAAGCTCCTGCAAAGGCCGCCAGATTGTCCGGTGAGAGCACGAACGTCTCCCGCGTTTTGGCAAAGGCCACCTTCTTTCCGGCCAGCAGTGCCCTCGTGTCCAGCACCGACTCCGCAAAGGACCAGGCGTACACCAGCACCCCTTTGGCGCCTTCCACCAGCCAGGCGATGCCCGTCCAGCCGAAGACTGCGTTGGCGATCGTGGCCACCTTGGCCATGCTGGGCCCGTCCGACACCAGATACGCCGCGTTCATCCCCTGGCGCACGGCAAAGACCCGCCCGGCCACCACGGCCAGGTTGTCTTCGTCCTTCAGCCCGCCGCCGATGAGATACTCCGTCTCGTACTGCAGTCCGCCGTCGCGGTTGGGCTCGGTAAAGCAGCCGGTGTGTCCCAGCGCGAAGGCGCACAGCCCGCCGCGCTCGATCAGATCGTTCGCCGCCGCCTGCGCGTCACTGACCCGCAGGTTCCCCACGTACACGTCCGTGGAGTCGATGGTGACGGACGACACCGCCGCGCCCGGCGGCAGGACGAGCTGCAGGAACGGATGTCTCACATAGGCCAGCAGTGCATCAAAGAACGACTTCTGGTCTTCATCCGGCCCGGGAGGCGGCGGAGGGTCCTCGCCTTCCGGCGTCTCCGGCACCGGCAGATTCTGCGCGAGGGCTTCCCAGTCCGGCTCGCTGTAGGACTGATAAGCCTCCTCCAGGCCTTCGGCCGCCTGTTCGGCGGATTCAAAGATGGCTGCCTGTTCGTCCAGCACCGCGGCCAGCGATGTCAGCGTGTCCGCCGCCGCGGCCGCCAGCATCTGCCGGCGCAGCAGATACCCGCCGCCGTCACAGGCGCGCTTCACCTGCGCGAAGGAAGCTTCTCCGTCCCGCAGCGGGTAGAGCCCCTCGGCACGGCTGAAAAGCCCGTCCGACGGGTCCGATGCCGGCAAAAACAATGCTTCCGCTTCCTCCGAAAGCACCGTCTTGCCCGGCCAGTAGAACAGCACGCCGTACCGGTCAAAGAGTTCCCGGCAGTACGAAGCCTGCAGCGACCGCGCTGCGTCTCCGGCGGCGATCTGCCAGCTGACGCGCCCCGCGCGGATGCGGACGGACTCTGTCAGGGCTGTCAGCAGGCACAGAAGGATCAGCACCGACAGCGCCAGAAACACCGAGACAGAGCCCGCCGCCCGGTCCGCCTGTTTCCGCATACTTATATTATGCTAGAAACTGTGTTGTTGATGCTCTCGAACACGCTGGTGATGATCGCCGTCACCTGTGTCCGAAAGACCAGGATGAGCCCTAAAAGCACGGCGAGTATGAGGACGATCTCCACGATGGCCACGCCGTCTTCCGTCTGCTCTTCCGCTTCGGCGGGGAAATCTTCCGCCGCCCAAACCCTGTCTCTGTCTTCGGTCATCTTTCCTCCTTTCCGGCTCACAGCCCGCCGAACAGCGGCACGATGAGCACCATCAGTACCACAAACAGCATCAGGCCGAGCGGCAGCATCAGCCGGGTCTCCGTTTCTTTCCCCCTCCGGACAGAACGGCTTCGCTCCTCTTCTCCTGCCTGAAACGCTTCGTGCTCCATACGGCGCAGGATGTCCTCCCCGCCGTGCTGCTCCGCGCCGGCTAAAAGCGCCGCCAGGCGGCGGTAGGCCGGGTGGCGCACGCGCCCCGCAAACTCTTCCATGGCGCCGGCAAAGGAAGCGCCGGCCTCCAGCTGGCGGGCGGTCACCCGCATCTCCGCGCCCGCATCATCCCCGGGCACGGCGTCTTCCTCCCGCCCGGCCACACGCGCCCACGCCGCGGGCAGCGACAGTCCGGCGCGCACATAAATAGTCAGGCGGCTGATGATGCGCGGATACCCGGCATCCAGCGCAGCCTGGCGCTTTTCCTCCCGGTCGCTGCGGATGTGCCGCGCGGCCGCGGCCAGTGCCAGTGCCAGCAGGACGGCGGCACCGGCCGCCCGCAGGAACGCGGGGTCCCGCGGGTAGGTATAGACCAGTTCCCGGCCGCCCACATCCTCCGGCAGGTCCACGTCCTCCCCGGCGCGGTCGGACTCTGCAGCGGCAAATGCCTCTTCCCAGCGCTCGGCAAACGGGATCTCCTCCGGGGAGAAACCGATCACCTTCACGCGCAGGCCGCGGTTCAGTTCCGCCTCCCCGTAGGTCAGCGTGATGACCAGGATGGCTTCACTCCCCTCCGGATCCGCCGCCTCCCGGTATACCTCACCGAACGACGAGATAAGATCCGGCGCCTGCGACTGCAGGCGCACCCGGGCGTTTTCAAACAGCTCCGGCACCGTCAGGTTGCTTTTCAGTTCATCAAAGGCAGCGTTTCGCCCCAGCAGGACCGGGAGCATCCGGTCATACACCTCTGCCAGCCATTCCGCCTGCTCTTCCGCGCCCGGCAGCTGTTCCCGCACTTTGGCATCCACCCGGTAGGACGCTTCTCCGTCCCGGACATCCAGCGCCACGGTATGGCTTCCCTGCCCATACGCAGGGCGAGTGAGCCACTGCACCTCCGGCGCCGGCGGCTCCAGAAAGGCCAGCACAGCCGCTGCCACCGCGCCGGCCGCCAGCACTGCCGGCATGGCCAGCTGCAGCAGGCGGTAGCGCCGCACCCGGGACGCGCCCTGCGGGCCGTCCATCAGAAGCACCCGCTCGGTCTCACGCCGCAGCGGCGTCTGCCTGGCCTTGCGCTCCCACACATACACCAGAATGGCCGCCAGCAGCAGCCCCGCGGCCACAGCCAGGCCGGTCACGCCACCCTCCCCAGCAGCGCGTAAGCGCGCCAGGCCGCGGTCACGTACAGCGCCAGCGCCGCGGTCATGAACAGGATGCCGCGCGCATTCCCGTACAGGCCTTCGGACAGATCCGGCATGGCCGTCTGCAGGTAGACCAGCACCAGGAGAGGCGCCGCGCACATGATGTGCACCTGCAGGCGGGAGGCCGACAGTTCCGCTTCCCGCTCCCGCACAAGATCCAGCTGCCGCCCCAGGTCCGCGGCGGTCTCCGTGGCGATGCGGATCAGATCCGCGCCCGTCCGGTCACAGTCCGCCAGCACCTCCGCAAAGAGGAGGATCTCCTCCACACCGGTGCGCTCCGCCGCCTCCGAAAAGAGGACCGGCGCCGGGCGGTTCAGAGCCCCCGGCCGGGCCAGTTCCGCAAAGCACGTGCCGAATGCCGCATCTTCTCCCCAGACGGCCGCGGTTTCCGTAAGGCCCGCCGCCATGGCGTTCGGGACCGAAAGCCCCGCCCGCAAGGCGTTTGCAAACGCCGCGGAGAAATCCCGGAACTGCGCCCGCAGGCGGGCCTTTCCGGCGCGCTCATGCGTCTTTTTCCGGATCATCACAAAAACGGCCAGAAAGGCGGGCAGCCCCACAAGAGGCATAAAAGAGCGGTAAAAGGCCCACGAAAACGCCGTCATTACGGCAATTCCCAGCAGGATATCCCCACTCAGCCGCCAGAAGCCTTCCTTCCGCAGGGCGGGCAGTTCACGCGCCCGGGGAAGGGCCTTCGTCACAGAACGGTTCCAGAACATAGTCATCCCCCGCCCATCCTTTCAGTTCATAGATGCCTTCCACAAACCGCTTCCCGTCACGGGAGCGCGTCAGGTGCACCAGAATGTCCAGCGCGTCCGCGATCTGCCGGCGGATGGCCGGCAGCGGGATCTCCATGCCCATGAGGTACATCACCTCCAGGCGCGAGAGCATCTCCCGGGCCGAGTTGGCGTGGCCCGTACTCCACGAGCCTTCGTGTCCCGTGTTCATGGCCTGCAGCATATCGATGACCTCCGGCCCGCGCACTTCGCCCACCAGGATGCGGTCCGGCCGCATCCGCAGCGCCGCGCGGATCAGATCCCGCAGCGTAACGGCATTCTTACCTTCCAGATTGGCCTCCCGCGCCTCCAGCCGCACGAGGTTATTCACGTGGCGCAGCTGCAGTTCGGCGGCATCCTCGATGGTGATCACGCGCTCATCCTCGGGCAGATGCCCCGAGAGCGCGTTCAGAAACGTGGTCTTGCCGGTGCCCGTCCCGCCGCTGATGAAGACCGACCGCTTTTCCCGCACGGCGCGGATCAGAAAATCCGCCTGCTCCTGCGTCAGCGACCCGCGCTCCACCAGCCCGTCCAGCGTAAAGAGTGTGCCGGAAAACTTCCGGATGGACAGCACCGGGCCCACCAGCGACACCGGCGGCACGATCATGCTCACGCGCGAACCGTCCGAAAGCCTTGCGTCTGCGATGGGCGACGTCATGTTCACGCGCCGGTTGACCGCTCCGGCGATGCGCTGGATCAGCGTCAGCAGCCGGTCCTCCGACGGAAAGCGCAGGCCCGTTTCAAAAAGCCGCCCTTCCCGCTCCGCAAAGATCTGATCCGGCCCGTTGACCAGGATCTCGGTGACGGACGGATCCGTCAGCAGGTCCCCCAGCACGTCAAACCCGCGGATGCGCGCAAACAGCACCTTCTCGATGCGGATCCGCTCACCGGCCGGCAGACGTCCGGCCAGGCGCTCCGCTGACAGCCCGGCCAGGCACTGTCTCACCGCTTCGTCGGTGATCTCGGGCACCCCGTCCAGGCGCCGGTAGGCTTCCGCTTCCAGGTCTTCCGTCAGTCTTACCAGATCTCCCGCGCCCGGTTCCACACAAACTCCTTCCACTCGTGCTCCCACAGCCGTTCATACGCCGCGGCCGTAAAGCCTTCCGGCCGTGCTTCCGGCAGGCGTACCTGATGGATGCGCCGGAAGGTCTCCTCCGGCAGCTTCCCTTCCAGGATCCGCGTCCGCTCCGCGGCCGCGCGCTCGCCGAGCGGCCCGTCTTCCTTCACAAAATAGGTGACATCCGCCTCCGGGATCAGCC
Organism: uncultured Lachnospiraceae bacterium; assembly: GCA_946405185.1. Lineage (GTDB taxonomy): Bacteria > Bacillota > Clostridia > Lachnospirales > Lachnospiraceae > CAKQHB01. The sequence continues at coordinate 28,597 of CAMJGH010000013.1, read as the reverse complement.
GGCAGGCATCCGCAAACCCCAGCGAGTGCCGCAGCACCACGCAGCGGAACTCCTTCGGGAAAAGCGTGCCGGCCGTCTCAAACAGCGGAAGGCTGCGCAGCATCCCGTCTTCTTCCGGGAACAGCGGCGGCGCAAAGTACGTCACGCCATGCAGTTTTCCGCCGGCAGGCCTGCCATCTGCCGCCCCGCCGGCCTGCCGGTAGAGGATCTCCGAGAGCGACGCCGCCTCCCCGCCCGTCTCCGGCCAGAAGCCGGGGGAAAACCCGTCGGTGTTCAGATACAGAACCGACCCGTTTTCCGACAGGCGTCTCGCCAGAAACGAAGCGAACAGCTCCGCGCCGGGGTGTTCTTCCGGTGCCGCGATCAGGACGTTTACGCAGGTTTCATTCAGCGCCGGCAAATTGATGCGGTCCTTGATGAGCCGCATCAGCTCGCAGGCCGGCTGGAACTTGAAGATGGCATCCGGCCCGGCCTCCTCGCGCTCGCCCACCAGACGGGTGACGCGCTCCGCCGGCAGCGCCGGCAGGCGTTCGGTCATGTGTTCATCGGCAAACAGACAGTGATAGGGGGCCGACAGCATGCGCTCGCGCAGCGTGTCCACCTCCGTATACAGTTCAAACTCCGCCCGGATGCCGTCCGAGAGAGCCCGCTCGGCCAATGCCTGCAGATATGTGCGGCTTCTGTCCGCCATGATCACCCGTCTCATCGCTTCCCTCCCTGGTGGGGAAAGCATAGCGGAAACTGTCAGAGACTGTCAATATAACATATTCGCCCGTTCTGGTATAAATTAGTCATGTTGTCCATAAAAAAAGCGGGCCCCGCGGGCCCGCTTCAGACAGTTCCGTTATTCCTGTGCAAATACCATGACTTCTCCGGCCTCCGCCGGGATCTTGACCTCCAGGATGCCGGCGGAGTTGGCGTACCGCCGCAGCGTTTTCTCCGGGATTTCCGTGCGGACATCCCCCGCCATCCGGTACCGGCGGATCACAAAGGAGGCCGCCGCCGGCAGCGCCGTAAAGGTGACTTTGGCCGTCCACGGATCACCATCCGCATCCCAGAACACGCCGGACACGCGCCCGTCTTCCGCGCGGCAGACCGCGTAATCCCGCCCGTCCGCCAGCAGCTCCCCCGGCGTCAGGTCCGCAAAACCCTTTGCCAGCGCCGGACATTCCGGCACGGACAGGACCGCTTTTTTGTTCCGGCTGTTTACCACTACGGTGATCTCTCTCATCGTTGCCCTCCTGATATCCGGCCGCACACGCCCGGCCGGCCCGACCATCATAGCATGCCCGCGCGCATCGCACAAGTTTTCCGGACAGAAAAGAGGCTGCGGGATGACCGCAGCCCCTCGTGTAAACCCGTGCGCCTTACGCGAACGGATTCTCTTCCGGATACATCATGCCGGCCGGCTGGTTGAAGCCGATGTCGGTGACGCCCAGATACTTGAACACTTCAAAGAGCAGCTTGCCGAAGTGACCGAAGGCCACGGCGCCGTGATGAGGATAGCCCTTGCCCACCAGCACATGGCGGTAGAAGCGGCCCATCTCCGGGATGGCGAACACGCCGATGCCGCCGAAGCTCTGGGTGCGGACCGGCAGGATCTCGCCCTCCGCCACATAGGCCTTGAGCTGGGCATCCGCCGTGCTCTGCAGACGGTAGAAGGTGATCTCTCCGGGAGCGATGTCGCCCTCGAGGGTGCCGCGGGTGATATCCGGCTCGGTGTCGGGCTCGAGCGCTCTCTTCTGGATCTTCTGGAACTTGATCTCACCGAAGGCCAGCTTGGAGAGATTGGTGTTGCCGCAGTGGAAGCCCATGAAGGTATCCGTCAGCTTGTAGTCCCAGTTCGGGCGGATCTCGCTCTCGTACATTTCCTTCGGAACGGTGTTGTTGATATCCAGCAGGGTGACGATGTCATCCGACACGCAGGTGCCGATGTACTCGGACAGGGCGCCGTAGATATCCACTTCGCAGGAAACGGGCATGCCCATGCCGGTCAGACGGCTGTTGACGTAGCACGGCACAAAGCCGAACAGACGCTCGAACGCCGGCCAGCACTTGTTGGCGAAGATCACGTACTCGCGCTCGCCCTTGTTGTCGCGGGCCCAGTCGAGCAGCGTCAGTTCGAACTGCGCCAGACGAGGCAGGATGCCGGGCATCTTGTTGCCTTCGCCGAGTTCTTCTTCCATCTCGCGGATCTTGTCCGGGATGCGCGGATCGTTGTCGTGGTTGCGGTAGGCTTCGTACAGATCCAGTTCGGAGTTCTCCTGGATCTCCACGCCCAGGTCATACAGGCGCTTGATGGGCGCGTTGCAGGCCAGGAAATCCCACGGACGGGGACCGAAGGAGAAGATCTTCAGACGGGACAGGCCGATGACGGCGCGCGCGATTGGGATGAACTCTTTGATCATCTTGGCGACGTCTTCGGGATCGCCCACCGGATTCTCCGGGATGTAGGCGCGGATGTTGCGAAGCTTTAAGTTGTAGCTGCAGTTGAGCATGCCGCAGTAGGCATCACCGCGGTCGTCCAGCAGCACGGCCGTATTCTCTTCGGCAGCCGCCACGAACATGACCGGACCGTTAAAGTACTTGGCGATCAGGGTTTCCGGAGATTCCGGACCGAAGTTGCCAAGATACACCACCAGGGCATTGCAGCCGGCGGCGTTGACTTCGTCGAGAGCCTTGCGCATGTCCACATCGTTCTCGATGATGGTGGGACAGTCAAAGATCTCACCGTCGTAAGCCGCCAGGACCGCCGCCTTGCGGGAAGCGGACAGCGACATGGGGAAGCAGTCGCGGCTGACGGCCACGAGCCCCAGTTTGACTTCAGGGATATTGTTCATGGGAAACACCCTCCTTCCATGGCAGAGCATGAGGCGCTCTTATGGATGATTATAAACGATACGACACAAAAGAACAAGAATGAAACGGGCCGATATGTCACAAATCAAGTGGTTTTTTAGCGCCCCCTGTGTTACACTGACGAAAGAACTTACGGCAGATTTTGTATGGTGAAAGGAATGGGCATGGGCGAGAATCAGACCATCCTGACGGCTTCCGGCATCCGCAAGCGGTACGGCAAAAAAGAGGTGTTGAAGGACATCACCTTTTCCGGCCGTGCCGGCCAGTGCATCGGCATCTTCGGCGAGAACGGATGCGGCAAATCCACCCTCCTCTCCATCCTGGCGGGCGCCCAGCACGCCGACGGCGGGTCTCTTTCCTATGTCGGGCAGGATCCGTTTGCGAACCCCCGCCTTTTCTCCTCCCTGTGCGCCTACGTGCCGCAGGACAACCCGCTGATCGGCACGCTGACGGTCAACGACAATTTGTCGCTGTGGTACACGGACCGTGCCGCGCGCGAGGAGTGCCTGGCCACGGGCCTGGGCGCCCGCTTCGGGCTCACGCAGTATGCCCGCACGGAGGCGCGCAAGCTCTCCGGCGGCATGAAGAAGCGCCTGTCCATCGTCTGCGCACTGGCAGGCTCCCCGGACATTTTACTGCTCGATGAGCCCACGGCCGCGCTGGACATCGCCTGCAAGGAGGACATCCGCAGCTACGTGCGCGAGTATACGGCCGCCGGCGGCCTGGTGCTGCTGACCACCCACGAGGCGGAGGATTTCGCCCTCTGCGACCAGGCCTATTTCATGGAAGGCGGCGTGCTCTCGGAACTTCCCGTTCCGCTGCAGACGGAGGTGCTGCTGGAAAGGATGAACCATGCGTAAGGGCGGCCGGCTCTCCTTTTTCGTGGCGCTGGTGCGCAAGGAACTGCTGGTCCTCTTCCGGCTGCTGCCGCACACGCTGCTGATCACCCTCCTGCTGGGGGCCTTTGCCGGCCTGCTCACCTTTGCTGTCATGCACACGCAGGCGGAACGCGCCGGGCAGCCGGTCTCCATCTATCTGGGCATCGTCATGAAGGACGACGTGGATGCGTCCACCTCCGTCCTCATGCGCACGGCCATCACCGCCGCCAAACTGCCCCGCGTCATCCACTACGAATTTTCCGATGAAGAGACCGCCATGCGGCGGCTCAAAAACAACCGGTACGCCGCCGTCGCCATTCTGGACGAGGGCTTTGTCGAAGCGGCCATGTACGGGTACGAGACCGGCATCACGGTCGTCCTGCCCGAGACGGCCGGCTTTGAGAGCTATCTGCTCTCCGACCTCTCGCAGACGGCCATCGCCATCCTCACGGACATCCAGGGCGTCAGCTACGCTGCCCACGAGGTGGCGCAGGACGCCGGTTTTGCCTACGCCATGGACGATGACGGCGGCGAGATCGCCGACAAGTTCGTCCGCATCATGTTCCAGCGCACGCGCTGGTTTGAGGAGGAGTCCGTGCGCGCCACCGGCGCCATGGACCACGTCCAGTACTACGGGCGGTCGCTGCTGCTGTTGCTGCTCCTGCTGGTCGGCATCGCCTACGAGCCGCTCTTCTTCTACCGCTCGCCGGCTTTCCTGCAGAAACTCCGCATCCGCCGCATCCCGGCGGCGGCCATGCCGCTCGTTCCCGTCATCGCCATGGCGGCCAACGGCGTGCTGCTGACGGCGCTCATCTTCGGCGGCGCTTCCTGCGTGCCCATGCTGCGGCAGTCCCTGGTGATCTCACCGGCGGCCGTCCCGTTGCTGCTGGCGGTCATCCTGTTCTGCGCCGTCTTCACCGCGGCCGTCCACCTGCTCATCCGTGACCGGGCCGGCGTCATCTTCGCGCTCTTTGCGGGCACCGTGCTGATGCTGCTCTTCTCGGGCGGGCTGATCCCGTCGTTCTGGCTGCCGGACGCCTTCGGCGTCATCGCGAAGTTCCTGCCGGTCACGTATCTGCTGGATGTGCTGACCTCCGTCTTCACGGGTGAGCCGTGCACCACGTCCCTGCTGGTGCTCGCCGGCTTTGCCGTGTTCCTGTGGGCGCTGGCATCGGCCGCACCGCTGCGGGCCGTCTCGGGCGGGGAAGGAGGTGCCGCATGAAAAAGCTGTTCCGGTTTTTTACGCTCAGCCTGCGCCGGCACCTGAAGAGCCCGGGCTTTCTGCTGGTGCTCATCCTGTTCCCGCTGCTGGCCTTCGCGCTGGACCAGGTGGCCATCGACTCCGCCCGCAACCCGCTGCAGGTCATGATCTGGTGTGACGATCCGGACGAGATGACCGAAAACATCTTCGACACCCTCACGCACCTGGATCTGTCGGTGAACTTCACCGAGGCGGACACCCGCGAGGAAGCCGAGCAGGCAGTCATCAGCGGGAAAGCCGAGTGCGCCTACCTCTTCCCGGATGATCTGTGGGAGCGCTTTGAGGACGGCGATGAGAACGGCTCCATCACCCTGCTGGCCTCCCCTTCCTCCACCCTGTACCTGATGACGCGCGAGATGGTCTTTGCGGCCATCAACCGCGAACGCGCCATGGATCTGGCCGAGGAATTCTTCCTCGAAAACCACATCTATGACGATGTGGCGGACGATCTGATCGCCGCCATGCCGGAGGCGCTCACGCACCATACCGGCGACTTTGCCATCGACATCCACCTGACCATGAAGACGCTGGCCAACAACGCCATCGAGACGGACGGCGAAGGGGCGCTGGTCTACCGCATCCCGGTGCGCGCGCTGGGCGGCGTGGTGCTCTTCCTCATGGCCATCTTCGCGGCCGCGCTGGTGCCGGACGAAAAACAGAGCGGGATCACGCTCTGCGTCCCGCTCCCCACGCGCCATCTTGCCGCTCCGGTGTCCATCCTGTCCGTCCTGCTGCCGGCCGGTGCCAGCATCCTGGCGGCGGATCTTCTGTGCACCCGCGGCGACATCGGCCAGGCACTGCGTCTGCTGCTGGCGCTGGCCGTCTACCTGCTGCTGCTCACCGCCGTGGCGTGGCTGATGGCCGTCATCATCAAGCGCTCCGCCATCCTGTATTTCCTGATGCCGGTGCTCACCATGGCCTCGCTCCTGCTCTGCCCCATCTTCTTCAACCTGGGGCAGCTGCTGCTTCCGGTGCGGTGGCTGCAGTACTTCCTGCCGCCCACCTGGTACCTGACGGTCTTCTCCGGCGGGTTGCTCACCAGCCTCTTAAGCCTTCTCGTCACCGCCATCCTGGGCGGCGCCGCGTGGCTCATCGAGCGGAGGCAGTAAGTGCCGAAAACGTCCAAAAGGCCCGGGCTCATGACCGATGAGCCCGGGCCGCTTTTGTTCTGTCATGGAACCGTTTATTCGACACCTCTGGTGAAATGCCCGCGGGTGTACTTGGGCGTGTCCTCACCGGCCGCAAACTTCTCCAGCACATCCCGCACTTCTTCCGCCGTTTCATCCGTGAAGTCGATGCGCAGCGCCGCCGGATGCAGGCTCTCGCACTCGGGAAGCTTCCCGAACAGGCACGTCCGGCGGGAGTTGAAGATCACGTTCTGGCAGTCCGCGCAGGAAGTGCGCACCGGCAGGTGCTCGCCCTTGCGGTCCCGCAGGTCCAGGAAATGAGGCTGTGTGGTATCCTTGCGGCAGCCCGTGGTGTTTTTCTGCAGGCACTGGGCGGAGATCATCATGGGCACGCGCCCGTAGACGATGAGCGTCTCCCCGGTGAGCCCCCGGTCCGCCAGCTCCCGCCGGGACTGCTCGAGCGGGGCCGTGAGGTCAGACACCCCCTGCTCTTCCAGGAAGGCCTTGGCCTCCCCATTCCAGCTGTACAGGCCCGCATCCGCGCAGACAGGCGCCTCCGGGAAGGACTCTTTCACCCAGCCCAAGCCGTCCATGCTGCGCACCAGGAAGCCGTCAAATGCCGGCGCACCGGCACCGGACAGCAGCGCTTCCAGGCGCTTCTTGCCGCGCTCGCGGAACACGTACGGCAGCGCCAGATACAGGCGGATGCCTTTCGCCTGACAGCGTTTCTGCAGCGCCGCAAACCCGGCGGCATCCGTCAGGTCGCTTTCCGCGTACAGCCGGCGCACCGGGAAGTCCGCAGCCAACACCGCCTCCGCCTGCGTGGGCGTGGTGATGAGCACATCGGCCGCGGGAGCACCGCCCCCGACAGCCTTCCGAACGGATTCCATTTCCCCGGCCGTCGCCGTCTCCGCCCGCCGGCTGCGGTCCGTCAGCGCTCTCACCAGCGCCTCCGCGGCCTCCCGGCGCAGGGCATTCAGCGCCGATACCGGCACAAACACGTCGCCTGCGATCTCCGCGCGGATGTCCGATGCTTCAAACGGCGTATCGCCCAGGCGGGCCAGCTGCTTTTTCGCATCCTCCGCCGAGAGCGGGCGCTTCGAGGCTGGTTCGGCCACCGGTCCCGTGACCGTCACCGACACCGTTTCCTGCGTGGGCACATCCGCCGCGAACGCCGGGCGGGAGCCCGGATCCGCGCAGGACAGCGTGAGGCTCACCGGCTCACCCGGCGCAAAGCGTGCCTCCACGGTGACCGGCTCCTTCACTTCTTTCGTCAGATACGCCTCTTCCAGGCGCTGCTGCAGGGCTTCGTTGGCAAAGCGGAACGGCTTTTCCGCCAGCGCCATCATGTGCTTGCCGTTGTACTGCCTGTAGTAACTCTCCGAGAAACCGCTGCGGTTGAAGAGGTCGAACAGCTGCTGCTCCTCTTCGGCCGTCACGCAGTATTTCTCCAGCCCGACTTCCATCAATCTGTCCGCCAGCCGCCGATACACCTCGGCCACGCCCGCCGCGTAGACGGGCTTTTTCATGCGCCCTTCGATCTTGAGCGAGTGGACGCCCGCCGCCACGAGTTCCGGCAGGATCATCGCGGTGTTGATGTCCTTGGGGCTGAGCAGATGCGTCTCTTTGGCCGTGTTCAGGTGCTCTGAACCGCGGTAAACGTCATACTCCAGCCGGCAGGGCTGCGCGCAGCGCCCGCGGTTGCCCGAACGCCCGCCGATGAGGCTGCTCATCAGGCACTGCCCCGACGAGCAGTAACAGAGCGCACCGTGCACGAAGGCTTCAATTTCCAGATCGGTCTGCTCCCGGATCAGCCGGATCTCGGGAAGCGAGAGTTCCCGCGGCATGACCAGCCGCCGCACGCCGTACGCATCCAGCAGCCTGGCACCGGACACATCCGCCACGGCCATCTGCGTGCTGGCGTGGATGGGCAGTTCCGGGAACAGGCGGCGGATCATACGCACCACGCCCAGATCCTGCACGATGACGGCATCGATGCCGGCCTCATAGAACGGCACCAGGTACTCCGCTACCGCCGGCAGTTCCGCCTCCTTGACCAGGGTGTTGACGGTCAGGTAGAGGCGCCGGCCGTGCACGTGGGCGTACTCGATGGCCCGCAGCAGCTCCTCGCGGTCAAAATTGCCCGCATAAGCGCGCGCGCCGAAAGCGGAGCCGCCCAGATAGACGGCATCCGCTCCGGCGCGTATGGCAGCCTGCAGACTTTCAAACGTCCCGGCGGGTGCCAGGACCTCCGGCCGGATCATTCCCCGGCCTCGATGGTGAGCGCGCGGCTCTTCAGGGCTTCGTTCTCCATGCGCAGCACCACGCAGTCATGCTTCAGAACGTAGATCTCTTTTTCCAGCTTTTCCACCTGCTCGGCCAGGCTGTCCGCCTCGGCCTTCTTGCGGGTGTAATCGTCCGCCAGGTTCAGGCACAGAAGGACGGTCTGGATCTCCTCGCTCTGCCGGGCGTAGCCGATCTGATCCTTCAGTTCGGACAGCCGGCGGTTGACGTGCGCCGCCACCTCCTGCAGGTAGGCTTCCGATTCGTACCCGCCCAGATGGTAGGTCTTGCCGTCGATGGTGACATCCGTGAACTGTTTGACATCCATAGGTCTTCTCCCTTTACTCCTGAGGTATTCTTCCAAAGTGACGGTACCCGTTAACGGTGACGATGCGGCCGCGCGGCGTCCGCTGGATCAGGCCGTTCTGCAGCAGGTACGGCTCGTAGACATCTTCGATGGTGCCGGCATCCTCGCCCACCGAGGCGGCCAGCGTTTCCAGGCCGACCGGCCCGCCTTCGAACTTGTCGATCATGGTGAGCAGGATGCTCCGGTCGTTCTTGTCAAGCCCCAGGCGGTCCACTTCCAGCAGATCCAGCGCCATGCGGGCCACGTCCGCGGTGATGCGGCCGTCGTACTTGACTTCCGCGAAATCCCTCACGCGCTTTAACAGGCGGTTGGCCAGGCGCGGCGTCCCGCGCGAGCGGCGGGCGATCTCCGCGGCACCCTCCTCTTCCAGTTCCACGCCCAGTACGGCTGCTGAGCGGGCCAGGATCTCGGAGAGTTCCGCCGGCGTGTAGTACTCCAGGTGGCTCACCACACCGAACCGGTCACGCAGCGGCGCGGACAGCAGCCCCGCGCGCGTGGTGGCGCCCACCAGCGTGAAATGCGGCAGGTTGAAGCGCACCGAGCGCGATGCCGGCCCCTTGCCGTACACGATGTCCACCGCAAAATCTTCCATGGCCGGGTACAGAGCCTCCTCCACCTGGCGGTTGAGGCGGTGGATCTCATCCACGAACAGGACATCCCCCTCGCGGAGGTTGGACAGGATGGCCACGATCTCGCCGGGCTTCTCGATGGCCGGCCCGGAGGTGATCTTCAGGCGCGTGCCCATCTCTTCGGCGATGATGCCGGCCAGCGTGGTCTTGCCCAGCCCGGGCGGGCCGTAAAAGAGGACGTGGTCCAGCGGCTCCCCGCGGGAGCGGGCAGCCTCGATGTAGATGCGCAGGCTCTCTTTGGCGCGGGCCTGCCCGATGTAATCCGACAGCCGCTTGGGACGCAGACTGTTTTCGATCCGCTTGTCCTCTTCGGCGATCTCGGTGTTGATGATGCGCTGTGCCATAAACGGTATTCCCTTACGGAGGGCTGACGCCGCTTCCGTTCCTTGTCGTAGTCATGCCGGCCGTAAGACCGGCTGTGGAGCCATCAGACGAAGAAGCGCAGGGAGGCTTTGAGGATCTCCTCCACCGTCATGTTTTCCGCGCCTTCCACGGACTTGACGGCCTTCAGGGCTTCGGTGCCGGAGTAGCCGAGCGCCGTGAGCGCCTGCACCGCTTCGGAGGCAGCATCGGACATGCCGGCGCCGGACTGGGCCGCCACAACTGCCGAGCGGCTTTCGAACGCCTCCTGCAGGTCCACCTTGTCTTTGAGGGAGAGGATGATCTGAGCTGCCACGCGGTTGCCCACGCCGGGCGCCTTGGTGATGGCCTTGGCATCCTCCGAGAGGATGGCGAAGCGCAGGTCATCCACCGTGAGGGCGGACAGAATGGAGAGCGCCACCTTCGGGCCCACTTTGTTGACCGTCAGCAGCAGCTTGAACATGTCCAGTTCTTCCCATCCGGGGAAGCCGTACAGGGAGACGTCGTCCTCGCGGACGGCCATGACCGTGTACAGTTTTACGTCACCGCTTGCCGGCAGATGGTCCAGCATGCTGGCTGGCATCTGCACCGTGTAGCCCAGGCCGGCGGCCGTCTCGATGACGGCGCTGTCGATGTTCTTTTCCGCCACCGTGCCGCGGATGGTTGCGATCATAACTGCCTCTTTCCGAAAAAAGCCGTGGGGCCTTCTTCCTCAAAATACTACCTGACAGTGTACCATAAGAGCGCGCCCGCTTTCAAGGGCAATCGAATGAATGTTCGTTTCTGCTTGCGGGAAGTCTTTCTTCCGTCGTATAATCGGAGCATGAAAACGCGTGAAGCCGTCATTGCCGGGCCGGCGCACCTGCTGCCGGATACCGGCGCACTCTATTTCGATATCGAGACCACCGGTCTGTCCGCCTACGACTCGCAGCTGTATCTCATCGGCTGCTGCCGTTCGGACGGTGAGCAGTTCATTCTCACCCAGTGGTTTGCGGAGGAGCTCATCGATGAGCCCCGGCTGCTGCATGCCTTTTTTGAGGAGGTCCGCCGCCACGAGCGCCTGATCTCCTACAACGGGGATACGTTCGATCTGCGCTACCTGCAGGCCTGCGCGGAGCAGTTCCACCTGCCCTACACGTTTGAGGGGCTTGAGAGTGTGGATCTGATGCGTTCGGCCCGGAAGCTGAAGAAGTTTCTGGGGTTTCCCAACTGCCGTTTGAAGACCATCGAGCAGTATTTCGGCATCGGGCGGGAGGATGAAAAGAGCGGCGGCGAGCTGATCTACGAATATCTGGACTGGCAGAATACCCGCGAGGAGGCCCTCCTGCAGGATCTGCTGCTGCACAACTTTGAGGATATTGCCAACCTGCCGCGTGTGGCCGCCTGCCTGCAGGCTTACGAGGGGCTGACGGACCGGGAGTATGCCTGCGCCTACGCGCTTTCCGAGGATGCCCTCACCGTCACGCTGACCGCGCCGGGGCTTTCCTTCCCCACGCCGGTGCAGGCGCTGGTGCAGACCACGGCCGTCACCCTGGCGGATAATGCCGTCACGCTGCGCTTTCCCGCCGCTTACGGCGAGCACCGCCACTACTACAAGGACTTCAGGAATTACGATTATCTGCCGGCGGAGGATACCGCCATGCTCCGCGCCATCAGTCAGTTTTTGGAGCCGCCCAGGCGCAAGCGGGCGACGGCTGCCACTTGCTATACACGGCATTCCGGGCTATTCATCGAAGAGCCCTGCGCCTGCCTCGAGCCGGATTTTGCCGATGCGCTGAAGGCGCCGGTGCACTATGCGCTGTACGAAGAAGACAGGTTTACCGAAGCAGATGCCAGACAATTGGCCATGGCTGCTCTAAAACTGCTGATATAAAAGTGTTAGGACACTGGCGAACAACTTCGGGGTTTCTTACCCGCAAGCGTTAAAACACTGGCTGAACGGCTCCGCATTCCCTCGCTCGCTTCGTACGGGCTCCTTGCTTTTTTGCCTCCGCCAAATGCCCGCCCCTCCACCTCCATCAGGGCGGGTCGGCTCCGGGGCGGGCGGCATCCGGCAAAAAAGCTTCACGTCGCCCTACAGGCGCGGCTCGGGAACGTCGGAGCCGTTTTGCTGCGGTTCTCTCGCTGTGTACTGTAAGAAAGCCGGTTTATTCAGTCATTGTCAAACAGCCTGCGATAACACACCATCTCGTATTCCCGCAGCACTTTTTCGTCTTCCGCTGCTATCTCTCCGACCGCTCTCATCTCTCCGTCTGCATCGATATACATATTGGCTGTAATAGCCGGATACTGCTCCTGCAGCCACAGCAGATACTTCTCATAATCCGAGAGTTCCACCCCAGCCTCTCTCAACGTATAGGCCCCCAGGAAATTCGGCGATATGACCGGATGCGCCATATTCCCGCTCTTCGTGAGCTTCCGGTTCGACCAGATCAGGAGCGGCACCTGGTACCGCTTCTGCTGCTCTTCCAGCGTGCGCTCATCCGCCTTTTTACCGTCTTTGTTCATGATGCAGTTGGCCACAAAATCCGACGGCTGGTGATCTCCGAAGAACACCACTACGACCGGCTTTTCCTGCTTCTCCAATTCGGCCAGATACTTTTCCAGCGCCGCGTCCGCGATCTGCACCAGTGTCAGATAGTGCTCCGTGCCCGGGCGGTTGTTGATGTCCGTCAGCTTGACCGTCAGCGGCACATCCTCATAGAGCTGGCTGTAGCCGCCGTGGTTCTGCATGGTCACGTTGTACGAGAACACCGGGCCGGTTGCTTCGGCGCGCTTCTGCTCAATGAACCCGTACTGCGAGGCGTCCGACACGTACTTGCGGATGATCTGCGGGTTCTGGAAAGCCGGCCGGAAATACGACTGGTCAAAGCCGAAGAACGGATACACTTCATCGCGGTCCCACCCCGACGCGTTGTACGGGTGAGAGGCGAATGTCCGGTAGCCCAGTTCTTCCAGTTCCTTGGTCAGGGAGGCCATGGGCGCGTTGATGTACTGCTGGTACGGCACGCTGCCCGGCGGGAGGAACGCCATAGAGCCGCCCGTCAGGAACTCATACTCCGTGTTGGCGGTGTTGCCGCCCAGCACCGAGACAAAGAGCGTGCCTGTAAGCACGTTGGGGGCTTCCGTCTGCTGCAGGCTGTGCAGGAACGGCATGTAATCCTCGCTCACACCGAATTCATGAAGCACGGCCAGGTCCGAGAACGCCTCGTTCATGATGATGATAATATCCGGCTGCTCTTCCACCGTCTGCTGCACCGGGTGTGCGGCATCGTACGCGGCCGCCGCTTCCGCCACCACCGCATCAGCCTTCTGGCGTGAATACCCTTCCGGTTTGTCGATGCGCAGATACTTCAGGTTCTGCCCGAAACTCACCATGAAGCCGTTGTCCCGGTAGGTGGCCCACTGCGTGAACAGATTCCCTTTGGTCAGATACTTGTCCGTAAAGGATGTTTTGCCGAGCATCACCACCAGCACCACCAGTACGGCCACGCCGGCGCCGGCCGGGATCAGCCGCACCAGCGGCCTTATGCGGTCATGCACGGCGTTGCCGGCCAGCCCCAGCAGGATGACAAAGCCCAGCACCTGACAGGCTTCCTCCCAGGTGACCGAGAAGGTGTAGTTGGAGGTGACGGACAGCGCCGTGCGGAGTGAGAGCAGATCCCACGGCAGGATGGGCGACGACCTGAACTTCATAGTGTAGTAGTTGGCCAGCCCCACAAACAGATAAAAAACGCCCAGGGCGATGCCCCCGCGCGCAAAAGACCCGAACACACCGGTGAACAGCAAAAAGAACCCGACCGCTGCCGCGAGGTTTAAAAGCTGCGGCGGATAGGCCATCTTCCACGGCTCGTGCGTGAACCACTCCAGCAGATAGAAGCACGCGAACGCCGTGATGACCAGGCGCACCGCCGTCACGAAGCGGTGCTCCCGCACGGAGAACAGCGCCGTGAACACCGCGGCCGCGAACAGCGGGAGGGGCCACGCCGTCTTGGGCGCGCCTTCGTAGGTGAAGGCCAGGATCACCGCGGCCGCCGCGAGGACCGTCAGCAGCAGCCCGCAGGCCAGTCCCGCCCCGCGCCGCAGGCGCACAAATGCTTCTTTCTGCCCTTCCTTATGGCTCTTCTTTTTCGGAACACGTGTCTTGCTCATGCACTTCACCAAAGAAAAAGGGGGCTCCGCCCAAGCGAAGCCCCCGCGTTATCCCAAAACTTATTCTTCGTCAGCCGCCTGGTCGTTCAGCAGAGCCTTCATGGACAGGCTGATCTTCTTGGCTTCTTCGTTGAAGTCAACGACCTTCGCCTCGATGATCTGGCCGTTCTTGAGGACGTCAGACGGGCGGTTGATGTGCTCTCTGGCGATCTGGCTGACGTGCAGCAGCGCGTCGATGCCGCTCTCCAGTTCCACGAACGCGCCAAATTCCGTCATGCGGGCGACGCGGCCGGTGACCACGGTGCCAACCGCATACTTCTCGGCGGCGTTGGTCCACGGATTCTCATCCGGGAACTTCAGGGACAGAGCGATCTTGGTGCCCTGGATGTCCTTGATGTAGACTTCCAGTTCCTGACCGGGCTTGAAGACCTTCTTCGGGTTCTCCACGCGGCCCCAGGACATCTCGGAGATGTGCAGCAGGCCGTCGGCACCGCCGAGGTCAATGAAGGCGCCGAAGTCCGTCACGTTCTTGACGGTACCGGTCACGCGCATGCCGGGCACGATGCGGGCGAACAGCTCTTTCTGCATCTCGGCCTTCTTCTGAAGGATGAGCTGCTTCATGTCGCCGATGATGCGGCGCTTGCGCGGGTTGAACTCCGTCAGGACGAACTCGACTTCCTGGCCGGCGTACTTTTCCAGATTGCGCTCGTAGGTGTCCGACACGAGGCTGGCCGGAATGAAGATGCGGGTGTCATCGAACACCACGGACAGACCGCCATTGAGCACCTGGGTGACCGGAGCGGTCAGCACCAGTTTCTCGTTGAAGGCAGCCTCCAGCAGCTTGGAGCTGCGCTCCTGCTGCAGACGGCGGTAGGAGAGCTGCACCTGACCCTCTCCGTCGTTGACCTTCAGCACTTTCACTTCCAGCTCATCGCCAACGGAAACCAGTTCACGAAGGTCCGCGTTGGGGACGTTGGTGAACTCGTTGCGGGTGATGATACCGTCTGCCTTGTATCCGATATTCATGATGATCTCGTCTTCTTTGACGTCCATCACGGTACCCGTGACGACTTCACCGTTCGAGATCGTCCTGAACGAATCTTGCAGCATTTCCTCAAAGCTCAGTTCTGACATATGTCTGAACCTCCTGAATGATAATTTGGGGGGTGGAGGCACCTGCGGTGATCCCCAGAATGTTGATTCCGGAAAACCACTCGGCGGTCAGCTCACTCACCGATCCGACAAAAATGGTGTTCCTGCAGACCTCCCGGCATATCTCAAACAGCTTGCGGCTGTTCGAACTGTTGCGCCCCCCGACGACAATCATTCCGTCCGCATACCGTGCGATCTGCTCTGCTTCCTGCTGACGCACCTGCGTCGCATTGCAGATAGTGTTCAAAACATGGACATCATAACTCGTTTTTTCCAAGATTTCAACTATCTTGTCAAATTTATTTCGGTTTGACGTCGTTTGGGCAAGAACGCTGATTTTGGCGTCAGCAGTGAATGTAAGCGCTTCCGCTTCTTCAGGCTCCTTTATGACCGCCGCGCCGTTTGGACAGTGGCTTAAGATCCCCTCAACTTCGGGGTGAGTAGCATCTCCGATGATGACGATCTGCCTCCCCTTCGCGCTCTCTTCTTCGGCCAGCCGGTGGATGCGCGCCACAAACGGGCACGTGGCATCCACCACCGTCAGACCGGCGGCCTTCAGTTCTTCCTCGCGGTCTTTCGTCACGCCGTGACTGCGCAGGATCACCGTGCTGCCCGGCGGCGGGATCTCCCCCGGCGCCAGCGGCCGGATCCCGCGGGCGATGAGGTCATTCACCACGGTCTCGTTGTGGATGATCGGCCCGTCCGTGTACAGCGGCCCTTCGGCCTTCTCCGCCCACTCGTAGACGGTCTTGACGGCCCGCTCCACCCCGAAGCAGAAGCCCGCGCTTTTTGCCACATGTATCTCCATGCACACCTCCCGGCCGGAACGGATGCCCCGTCAGACCGTCAACCCTCTTTCTTTGGCGCGTTCGTTCGCCAGCGCGCAGATCACGGCGGTAGCCTCCCCGATGGAAAGCACCGACGTATCCACCACGGCGGCGTCCTCCGCCTGGCGCAGCGGCGAGACCGCGCGGTTCATGTCGCGCTCATCGCGCTCGCGCACTTCGGCTTCCACCTGCTCCAGCGTGGTCGAAACGCCCTTGGCCGCCAGCTCGTCAAACCGGCGCTTCGCGCGGATGCGCACGTCGGCGGTCAGGAAGATCTTCAGCTCCGCGTCCGGCAGCACCGTGGTGCCGATGTCGCGCCCGTCCATGATGACGGAGTGCCTGCGCGCCAGATCCCGCTGCAGCTCCAGCAGATGCGCGCGCACCGCGCCGTAGGAGCTGGTCACGGAGGCGGCTTCGCCCACCTCCAGCGTGCGGATCAGGCCGTTGACGTTCTCGCCGTTTAAGAGCACCTGCTGCTCACCGGCCTCAAAGCCGATGGTCACGGAGGTCTCCGGCACGGCGGCGGACACGGCCGCTTCGTCGTGCAGGTCCAGGCCCTTGCGCATGAAATACAGGCCCAGCGCCCGGTACATGGCGCCGGTGTCGACGTAGATCACCGACAGCCGTCTGGCGGCCTCCTTGGCGATGGTGCTCTTGCCGGCCCCCGCCGGCCCATCGATGGCAATGCGAATGCTCATGTTGTTGTTTCCTCCCCCACCTTTGCTGCGGCGGCCTTTCCGGCCGCTGCGCCTGTCGACCAGGCGATCTGCAGGTTGAAGCCGCCGGTGTGCGCATCCACATCCAGCACCTCCCCCGCAAAGTACAGCCCGGAAACCTTTTTGGATTCCATGGTCTGCGGGCTGATCTCTTTCACGTCCACGCCGCCCTGCGTGACGATGGCCTCGGCGAACCCGCGCGTGCCCGTCACGTGCAGCGTGAAGTCTTTCAGGACAGTGGCCAGGCTTTCCCGCTCGGCCGCCGGCATTTCGGCCGCCTTGCCGGTCAGATCGATGCCGGCCCGCGCGCCCACTTCGTCCACCATGGACGCCGGCAGGAGCTTGCCCAGCACCGCTTTCTTCTGTTTGGCGCCGGCCGCCTCGCACTCGCGCAGGATGCGCGCCATCAGCTGGTCGGCTGAAAGCGCCGGCTTCAGGTCGATGTGCAGCGTGACCGCACGACCCGCCGCCTTGTCGAGATAACACGAGGCGGTGAGCACCAGCGGCCCGCTCACGCCAAAGTGCGTGAAGAGCATCTCGCCGAAACCGTAGTACAGCTCCTCGCCCTCCGCCTCCGCCAGAAGCGAGACGTTCTTGAGGGACAGGCCGGAAAATGTCCGGCAGCAGGCTTCCTGCACATTGAACGGCACGAGCGACGGCCTCGGCGGCGTCACCTTGTGGCCGGCCTCCTTGGCAAAGCGGTAGCCATCGCCGGTGGAACCGGTGGACGGGTACGAAAGCCCGCCGGTGGCCGCGATGACCGCCCGGGCCGGGATCACTTCCCCGCTCTTCAGCCGCACGCCGGTGACGGCGCCGTCTTCCGCCAGCACTTCCGCCACTTCCGCATGCAGCCGCACGCGGACGCCGGCCTGACGGGCGCGCTTTTCCCACGCGGCCGTCACGTCCGATGCCTTGTCCGATTCCGGGAAGACGCGCTCGCCGCGCTCGGTCTTTAAGCGCAGGCCGCGCTCCTCCAGGTCCGCCATGACATCATAATTGGAATACCGCCCGAAGGCGCCGTACAGAAAGCGGGGATTGCGGACCACATTCTCAAAGAACGTGTTCCGGTCGCAGGCGTTGGTCAGGTTGCACCGGCCTTTGCCCGTGATGTAGATCTTCTTCCCCAGCTTTTCGTTTTTCTCCAGCAACAGGACGCGGGCCCCCGCCTCCGCCGCATGGACAGAGGCGGAAAGGCCCGCCGCTCCTCCGCCGATGATGATCACATCAGCATTTGTCATACGGGATACGATCCGCTGGCGTTGTCCGCCGTATCCGGATCCACCTTCGTCATTTTGGCTTCACGCTTCTTGAAGAAGTCCAGCGCCACGTTCGGGAACAGCGCGTAGGACAGCACATCCTCATCCTGCGTCTTGTAGCGGGCCATCTCCTTCTCGATCTTTTCCAGCTGCGGCTCGATCAGATCGGCCGGGCGGCAGGTGATGGGAGTGGCATCGCCGATGCACTTCTTCTGCACTTCGGGGTCGAAGGGCTTGATGGTCTTGCCGAACTCACCCGAAAGGAGCTTTTTGGTCTCCTTGGTGACCATCTTGTAGCGCTCGCCGGACAGAACGTTCAGCACGGCCTGCGTCCCCACGATCTGGGAGGACGGGGTGACCAGGGGCGGATCGCCGAACTCGGCGCGCACGCGCGGCACTTCCTCCAGCACTTCGTAGTAGCGGTCCTCGGCGTTGGCGTCCTTCAGCTGGCTCACCAGGTTGGACAGCATGCCGCCCGGCACCTGATACTGCAGGGTCTTGATGTTGACGCCCAGCACCTTCGGGTTCATGAGGCCGTTCTCCAGGCATTCCTCGCGGATGGGCCGGAAGTAGTCGGCAATCTCGACCAGCTTGTTCAGGTCAAGGCCGGTGTCGTACGGCGTGCCCTTGAAGGTCTCCACCATGACCTCGGTGGCCGGCTGGCTGGTACCCAGGGCAAACGGGCTTATGGCGGTATCGATGATGTCCACGCCCGCTTCCACGGCCTTTAAAAGCGCCATGGAGCCGCACCCGGAGGTGTAGTGGGTGTGCACGTCGATGGGCAGCTTGGTGCCTTCTTTCAGGGCTTTGACCAGTTCTTCCGCCGCGTACGGGGTGAGCAGGCCGGCCATATCCTTGATGCAGATGGAATCCGCGCCCATCTCCTCAATCTCCTTGGCCACGCCCTTCCAGTAATCCAGCGTGTAGGCATCGCCCAGGGTGTAGGACAGCGCCACCTGCGCATGGCCGCCCTCTTTCTTGGCCGCGCGCACCGCCGTCTGGAGGTTGCGCAGGTCATTTAAGCAGTCAAAGATACGCAGGATGTCGATGCCGTTGGCGATGGACTTCTGCACGAAGTACTCCACCACGTCATCGGCGTAGTGGTTGTACCCCAGGATGTTCTGGCCGCGGAAGAGCATCTGCAGCTTGGTCTTCTTGAAGCCGGCGCGGAACTTGCGCAGGCGCTCCCACGGATCTTCGTTCAGGAAGCGCATGCAGGCGTCAAACGTGGCGCCGCCCCAGCACTCCACCGAATAGTAGCCGATGTTGTCCAGCATCTCGACCGCCGGCAGCATCTGCTCGGTGGTCATACGCGTGGCGATCAGGGACTGGTGCGCATCACGCAGTATCGTCTCTGTGATCTTGACAGGTTTTTTCTCAACCATTGTATTTATTCTCCTTCTTCAAAACGGAGTTTTCAGTGGACTCCGAAGATGGCCATGAACGTACCGGCCGCGACTGCCGTGCCCACCACGCCGGCCACGTTCGGGCCCATGGCATGCATCAGCAGGAAGTTGGTCGGATCCGCTTCGGAACCCACCTTCTGGGACACGCGCGCCGCCATCGGGACGGCCGACACACCGGCGGAACCGATCAGCGGGTTCACCTTGCCGTGCGTAGCCACCTTCATCAGCTTGCCGAACAGCACGCCGGTGGCGGTGCCGATGGCGAAGGCGATGAGGCCTAAGGCCACGATCTTCAGGGTGGTCACGTTCAGGAACGCCTCGGCGGACGTGGTAGCGCCCACGGAGGTACCCAGCAGGATGACCACGATGTACATCAGCGCGTTGCTGGCGGTCTCCTGCAGCTGCTTGACCACGCCGCTCTCACGGAAGAGGTTGCCGAGCATCAGCATACCCACCAGAGGCGCGGTGGTCGGCAGGATGGCCACGACCACGATGGTCACGACGATGGGGAACAGGATGCGCTCCAGCTTGCTGACCGGGCGGAGCTGTTCCATCTTGATCTTGCGCTCCTCTTCGGTGGTCAAAAGCTTCATGATGGGCGGCTGGATGATCGGCACCAGCGACATGTACGAATACGCCGCCACGGCGATGGGGCCCATCAGAGCCGTCTGACCCAGCTTACTGGCCAGGAAGATGGAAGTCGGGCCGTCGGCGCCGCCGATGATGGAGACAGCCGCAGCCGCCTTGTCACCGAGGCCCATGGCGATGGCCGCGATATACGCAAAGTAAATGCCGAACTGCGCCGCCGCGCCCAGGATAAAGCTCTTGGGGTTGGCGATCAGCGGACCGAAGTCGGTCATGGCGCCGACGCCCATGAAGATCAGCGACGGCAGAATGGCCCATTCGTCCAGTTTGAAGAAGAAATGCAGCAGGCCGCCCTCCTCCATGATGGGAGGATACAGGTTGACGAGCAGCATGCCGAAAGCGATAGGCAGAAGCAACAGCGGTTCGTACTGTTTGCCGATCGCCAGGTACAGGAACACCAGCGCCACCACGATCATGATCAGGTTGCCCACCGTGAGCCCCGACATGAACGCGGTCTGGCCGATCAGGTTCCCGAGAACCTCACCTACGTAGCCCATGCGTGCCCTCCGTTCAGTTCATGGTGCCTAAGATATCGCCTGCCTCCACGGCCGTGCCCGGCGCGGTCATGCTCGCGATGGTGCCGTCCTGCGGCGCCACGATCTCGTTCTCCATCTTCATGGCTTCGAGGATCATGATGACATCGCCCTTCTTGACAGCCGTGCCGACATCCGCCTTGATGGACAGGACCTTACCGGCCAGCGGGGACGGGATCTTCACGGCACCGGCACCGCCGGCGGCAGCCTTCGGGGCGGACATGGCGGGAGCAGCGGGAGCCGGAGCGGCGGCGCGGGCCACCGGAGCGGAAGGGGCGGAGCCGGTCTCTTCGACCGTCACATCATAGGCAACACCGTTGACAGTGATCACATAGCTTTTCATGGATCGATTCCTCCTGAATCTGTTGTTGTTTCGTCAAACGACGGGTTTACGCGCGCTTCCAGGCGCTTCTTCTCTTGATGGAACGCACCACCAGGCCGTCCGGAGACACATTCTCCTGCGCGGCGATGGCCGCGGTGATGACGGCGATGAGCGCCAGATCATCCGCCGGGTTGGCTTCCGGCTCCGGCTCCGCCGCCTTGACGGGCGCTGCAGCCGGCTTCTCTTCTTTCTTCTTGCCGATGCGGTTGACCACGCTCAGGCCCGAGATAAAGAAGATGATGATGATCAGCACCACGAAGACCGTGCCCATGCCCATGACGGTGTTCAGGGCGGCCTTCGTCACCTTTTCACCGGTGGTGTACACGCCTTCCAGCGCGATGCTGTTGATGTTTAAGGTCTTGCCTTCCTGCACCTTGGTGCCCGTGGTCTCCATGGTGACGTTGAGCACGCGCTTCTCGAACGGAACGGCCAGGTTGGTGGAATACCCTTCCTTGGTGCGGACAACGGTGGCTTCCGGGTCACCCGTCTGCTCGCCGAGATCCTGGATGAGCGGCGCCCAGGCTTCCATGGCGGAGGCCATCAGCGCATCGCCGTCCGTGCCGTACTCCTCGTAGAGGTCCAGGGCTTCCTCTTCCGTTTTCACGGCGGCAATGGTCTCAAAGCGGCTCAGCAGTTCGGCCGTGAGCACCTTTTCCGCCTCCGGGGAGACTTCGCCGTAGTACTCCGACATGCAGCCGGAGACCGAGACCAGCACCAGGATGAGCGCAAGAAGGCCAATGAGTTTTTTCTTCATGCCTCTCTCCTCCTTAGACGGTGCCGTGCTTTCTGACCGGGCGGTCCTCCCGCTTGGTGTAGAGCATTTCCAGCGCCGCGATCACGCGCTTGCGGGTGCCTTCGGGGGCGATGATATCGTCCACGTACCCGCGGCCTGCCGCCGCCTGAGCGGACGACTGCAGCGCCTCATACTCCGCCGCCTTTTCGGCGATCATGGCCGGCGCATCTTCAGCGCCTTCCAGTTCCTTCGCGTACATGATCTTGGCCGCGGCCTGCGCATCCATCATGCCGATCTTCGCATCCGGCCAGGCGTAGACGATGTCCGCGCCCACCGACTTGGAATTCATGACGATACCGGCGGTGCCGTAGGCCTGCCCCACGATGACGTTGACCTTCGGGACGGAAGCATCCGCAAAAGCGAACGTCAGCTTGGCCGCCGCACGCGCCACGCGCTTCTCGGACTCCAGATCCGCCTTGTAGCCCTTCACGTTGGTGAGGGTCACGACCGGCAGATTGAAGGCGTCGCAGAAGTTCACAAACTCCGCCGCCTTGGTGCAGCCTTCCGGCGTAAGCACGGCGTCAAGCTTCTCGCTGGTGCCGTCCTCTTTGGTCACGGCTGCGCGGTTGGCCACCACACCCACGGTGGAGCCGTCCAGGCGGATGAAGCCCGTGACCATCTCCGGCGCATAGGCCGCTTTCAGTTCACAGAACACGCCGTTGTCCGCAATCTGGGAGATGGCGTACACCGTATCCTCGGCGCCGGCTTCCAGGCCCGCGCAGATGCGGTTGAGGTCATCCTCACACTCGCCGAAGGCCGGCTCGTCCTCGTTGTTGGCCGGCAGGAAGCTGACCAGTTCGCGGATGGCGGCAAACACCTCCGCCTCCGAACCGGTGCCGTCCACCAGGCCCGCCTCAGCCGCCTGGAACGCCGCGGAGCTGGTCTTCTCGGCCTTGCGGCCATCCAGCGTGTTGGGCGCGTTGACAAACAGCTGCGCCTTGTCTTTTTCCATAAAGGTGAAATCCGTCAGACCGGGCACCAGCGCCATGCCGCCGCCGCACACGCCGAAGATGGCGGTGATCTGCGGAATGACACCCGACGCCAGCGTCTGCGCCGAATACCAGGAACCGACCGCCGCCAGAGCGTCCGTCGCTTCCTGAAGACGCAGACCGGCACAGTCCACCAGACCGATGACCGGAGCGCCCACTTTCATAGCCAGCTCATAGAGCCGGACAATTTTCTTTGCGTGCATCTCGCCTACCGAGCCTCCCAGCACCCCGGCATCCTGGCTGTAGACGTAGACCAACTGCCCGCCGATGGTACCGTAGCCGGTGATCACGCCGTCCGCCGGCGTCTCCGCCTGCTTCAGGGTGAAGTCCGTGCTCCGGGCTTTCACGAACCCGCCGATCTCGACAAAGCTCGCCTCATCGAGCAGCGCCGCAATACGTGCGGCCGCCTTCCCTGTGGAATTGCTCATACGATAACCTCCAATGACAACCTGCGGCCGGAACCCACCGGCCTGACCGCTGTTCAAATTACATCAGTGTACCATTATAGAAAAAAAGTTCCCCGCAGGCAAGGGGCGATTATCACCCATCCTGCAGGGAACTTTCACGCTTTTTTGGCTAAATTGATACATGTCATCCTGAGCTAAGTGAGCCTCCAAATCTGTGATTTGGTCAGGCGAACTTATCGTGTGGAGAGCGAAGCGAGTCGAAGGATCCCCCACTCATTTCGTCACAAACTTCCCTCTCTGCATCCCGTAGAACACCAGCCCCATGGCCACCCACACGATGAGCATGTAATAGGACTCTTTCCCGAAATGCACGCCCGAGAGCCCCGGGATGGGGATGAGCTGCAGCACCATGAACGCCGCCGAGAACGCCACGCCGATGCCGGCCATACTCTTAAGGAAGCCCGTGCCGTCGCCATCCTTCCGGGCCGTCACCAGCGTACTGGCGCAGGTGAAGAAGTACCCGATGGATGCGCCGATGGCGCTCATGTCCACGAACCACCCCAGCGCTTCGCGCCCGAGGATGGGGCCCGAGAGACTGACGATGATGCAGAAGATCATGGCATTCTTCGGGGTGCCGTACCTGGCATCCACCTGGCCGAACCACGCCGGCAGGTACCCGTCGCGGCTCATGGAGTACATCAGGCGCGAGGAGGCCAGATAAAAGCCCATGATGCCCGAGAGCACCGCGCACGAGACGCCCACGCCGATCAGCACCTTGCCGAAGGTCCCCAGCAGCTCTTCCGCCGCGATCAGCAGCACCCAGTCGCCCGCCATCACGCGGTCCGGCCAGTTCTCCAGAGCGGCCGCGGCCACGGTGTTGTTGGAGGTGTACACAAAGCAGCCGAACACGATGGCCACCATCATGATGAAGCTGACTTTCTTAAAGGAAAAGTTGAACTCTTCTGCCGCCTGCGGGATGGCGTCAAACCCCACGTAGGCCCACGGCGCGATGGCGAACGTGGCCAGGATGGCGCTCATGATGCCGGCCGTCCCCTTGTGGGCAAAGCCGTCAATGTTGGCCGTGGTGGCGCCGGCTGCCATGGCAACTTTCTTGTCAAAGCCCCAGATGGGCTCCATGTTGATGCCTTTGGCCTTGGCGGATACCAGCCCCGCGATGCACAGCGTGAACACGCAGAGGATCAGCAGCGAACTCAGCACCGTCTGCACAATGCCGGCCTTCTTCACGCCGATGATGTTCAGATACCCGAACAGCAGCAGGATGGCCATGGCCAGCATCATCTCGCCCATGTAGATCTCAAACCCGGCAATGGTGTAGTGGAACCCAAACTTCAGGATGTCCGCCGTGCCGTCCAGGCCGTCCACGATCAGGCCGATGGCCGTAGAGTTCATGGGGACGTTGGTGAGGTAGGCCACCACCAGAAACCACCCGCACAGGAACGCCGCGTTCTTGCCGAAGCAGTTCTTGGTAAACGTAAACTCACCGCCCGCCTTCGGGTACTTGGGCACCATGTAGGCGTAACTGAAGGCGATGACGATCATCACCAGCGCGCCTAAGACCATGGCGATGGCCGTGCCGGCCACACCGGAGTTGGGCAGGAACTTCTTGCCCGGGTTGATGAACGACCCCCAGCCGATCACACAGCCGAAGGCCAGCGCCCACACATTCAGGGGCGAAAGCTGGCGCTTCAAAGCGCCATTGCCGGAAAGTTGATTATTCTTACTGCTCATACCAAAATCTCTCTATTCCTGTCATCCTGAGCTAAGTGAGCCTCCAAATCTTCGATTTGGTCAGGCGAACTTATCGTGTGGAGAGCCCGTAGGGCTGAGTCGAAGGATCCCCCACTCACACATCACTGTCATCCTGAGCGAGCGAAGCGAGTCGAAGGATCCCCCGCTCACACATCGTATGTTTTATCTATCGCCTTCAGCTCCCGGAACGTATCGATCTCCACAATGTCCTCATCGAAGCACTCGCACACTTCCACCTTGTACCGGTCCTTCTTGTACACCAGCGGCACCTGCTCCCAGTAGCGCTCTTTCCCGCCCGGCGAGTGGTAGACCTCCTCAATGTCCTGCGACAGCTTGGCGCCGTCCGCCTCGTTCCAGTAGGAAATGCCCACCATCTGCCAGCAGTCCAGGCCGCCCACCTTTTCTTCGGTGATGATGCCATCCTTCACCGTGAAGCACCAGTCATCCGTGCGGTCCTTCTTGATGGCCAGGAAGTCCGACGTGTAGTGATACTTCTTAATGATAGACGGGTTGGAGATGACCAAGTCCGCCTCAAACACGTAGGCGCCCGCCAGCAGGTAGCGCGCCACCAGCGCGCTGGAAATGTTGTTGGCCTCGTTATAGACCGGGTTTTCCAGGAAGCGGATCATGGGGTATTTGTACAGCAGCT
This sequence comes from uncultured Lachnospiraceae bacterium, assembly GCA_946405185.1. Lineage (GTDB taxonomy): Bacteria > Bacillota > Clostridia > Lachnospirales > Lachnospiraceae > CAKQHB01. The sequence continues at coordinate 3,156 of CAMJGH010000013.1, read as the reverse complement.
GGTCAAACTGCTCGCCCAGGTAGCCGCGCACGATGTAGATCTCTTCAATGCCCGCCTGCACGCACGCATCCAGCAGCGTGTCGATGATGCGCACACCCTTCACACGCACCAGCGGCTTGGGAGTGTTGAAGGTGATGGGCACCAGGCGCGAACCAAACCCCGCGGCAATGAACACCGCCCGCTTTACGCGGTAGGGCTCCAGGGCGCTCCGGCCGGTTTCCGTCAGCCGCCCGGAGGCCACATAGCCGCGCTCCGTCAGTTCCTTCATGGTGCGGTTGATGGTACCCAGCGAGTACTCCGTCACCCGCTCCAGGTCCCGCTGCGACAGCGGCGCCTCCGCCGTGATCAGCGCCTCCAGGATGTCAAACTGCTTCCTTGTCAGTTCCTCTGCCATGTCCTCTCCTTATCCGGTGTTCCATTTTGGAACGGCTCGCTTGCCTCCTGAAACAGCCGGCACCCCTTCAGGGCATATTCAGGCACGCGAAATGCCTGCGTTCCAGAATGCAGGCAATGTCTCGTGCTGATGAACGCATCATAACGGCAAACAGCAGGGCTGTCAACCCCTTTTTTCAGGAAATCGACAGCCCTGCTGTTTTATATTTTGGAGTGTCTCTCTTTTGTTTGGAACATCAAACGCCGATTACGCGCCTGACGACAGCTGTGTTAAAGGCATTTCTTAACCATATTCTCGTCCTCAATAGCCGCATCCAGCAGGCGGCTCAAGAACGCCGTATATCCCTTGCCATACAGTTTGGCCTTCCGCAGCGTCTTTGGAGAGATCCGAAGAGACACCGTCTGCTTAGGTCCGTGATTGGGATACAGCGGGCGGAACTGCATCAGCTGCTCCGGTGTCATGGGAGGGCAATCCTCGTCAAATGTGACCGGACGCTCCGCTGCCAGGCGAAGTTCTTCCTCCTCTTCCGGCGTTATCTGCTTTGACATCACTTCATCCCATGTCATTTTTACGGAAGCCATATCTTTCCTCCTCATTTTTAGTCGCACGCCGTGCAGAGATCAGGCGGATAAACGTTTCGTTTCGAACCGTGAAGACGACAAAGACCACAACATTGGCCTTGCCTATCATATCGTACCGCTTTTCCCAAGAATGTGATGTGTCCTCAAGGATCAATGCATATGGATCCTTGAAGACAGTGATAACCGAAACAAAATGCAAGCCATGCTTTCGGTAATTGATCCGGTCTTTATCCTCATCCCACTGGAATTCAGCTCTTCGGAAGAGTTCCAGGAAATAGTTTCTCTCTACTTCACGCTCATCATACCATCTCTCTTCATATTGCGCAACACGTTTCAAGATACGTTTTGTATTACGTTTTGACATACCTCTTTCTGACCTTCCCCGCATATTCTCTCCTCTGCCTGTCAATTTTTTCCACATCCTGTCAACAAAAAACCCGACCGCTGAAAAGCGGCCGGGCCAATGCTGTCATTCAATTCTCTGCGCTTGTTCCTCACTCCACCATGTGCCCTTTGGCGCGGATCACATCGATCACCTGGTCCACGTATTTTTCACACACTTCATTGGATCCGGCTTCCACCATGACGCGGATGACCGGCTCGGTGCCGCTCTCGCGCACCAGGATGCGGCCGTCTTCGCCCAGCGCTTCGGCCACGGCAGCCACAGCCGCCTGCACGTCCGGATCGTTCTGGGCATCGGGCTTGCTCTTCACGCGCACGTTCTTGAGCACCTGCGGATAGAACACCACCGGCGCCGCCAGCTCGCTCATGGGCTTGCCCTTGGCCAGCATGGCCTCCATCAGCTTGACGGCCGTCACAATGCCGTCGCCCGTGGTCTCGTACTTGCTGAAGATGATGTGACCGCTCTGCTCGCCGCCGATGCGGTGGCCGTTGGCCATCATGTTCTCGTACACGTACTTGTCGCCCACTTTGGTCTTCTCATAGTCGATGCCGGCCTTCTCAAACGCCTTGTACAACCCAAAGTTGCTCATGACCGTGGTGACCACCGTGTTGTTGGCCAGTTTCCCGTGCTCCTTCATGTACAGGCCGTAGATGTACAGGATGTGGTCACCGGTGACCACGTTGCCCTGCTCATCCACGCAGAGGCACCGGTCCGCATCGCCGTCGAAGGCAAAGCCGACATCCAGCTTGTTGCCCACAACGAAGCGCTGGAGGTTTTCGATGTGCGTGCTGCCGCAGTCCGTGTTGATGTTGTACCCATCCGGCTCGTCGTTCATCACGTAGGTCTTGGCGCCCAGCGCGTCAAACACGGAGCGGGCGATGCTCCACGCGGAGCCGTTGGCCACATCCAGGCCCACCTTGATGCCCTTGTAGCTGAACTTGGACAGCGAGATCAGGTACCCGATGTAGCGGTTGCGGCCGGCCACGTAGTCCACGGTGCGGCCGATATCATGCCCCTCGGCCACCGGCACTTCCACCTTGCCGTCCAGGTACTCCTCCACCTTGAGGATGGTCTCTTCGTCCATCTTCTCGCCATAGCCGTTCAGCAGCTTGATGCCGTTGTCGTAGAACGGGTTGTGCGAAGCGGAGATCATGATGCCGCAGTCAAAATCATCCACGCGGGTGATGTACGCCACCGAAGGCGTGGTGGTCACGTGCATGATGTAGGCATCCGCACCCGAAGCCATCAGGCCCGTGCACAGCGCATATTCAAACATGTAAGACGAACGGCGCGTATCCTTGCCGATCACGATCTTGGCCTTGCGGTTCAGGCGGGCACCGTAGTACCACCCCAGAAAGCGGCCGATCTTGATGGCATGCTCAAACATCAGGTCTTTGTTGGCTTCACCGCGGAAGCCGTCCGTACCGAAATATTTTCCCATTATCTTTTCTCCACAATATCCCCATTATTCTTCCAGATGCACCCTTCCGGCACCACCCCGCGCACACACGACGTGGGATAGACATTGCTGTTGTGGCCGATCACCGTGCCGGGGTTCAGCACGGAGTTGCACCCCACTTCCACGTGGTCGCCCAGCATGGCGCCGAACTTCTTCAGGCCGGTCTCCAGCTGCTCGGTGCCGTTGTGCACCACCACCAGCTTCTTGTCGCTCTTCACATTGGAAGTGATGGAACCGGCGCCCATGTGGCTGTAGTGCCCCAGGATGGAGTCGCCCACGTAGTTGTAGTGCGGCGTCTGCACGTTGTCGAACAGGATCA
>CAMJGH010000012.1 GCA_946405185.1 uncultured Lachnospiraceae bacterium | reverse complement strand
AAGGAGCTGGGCAAGAACATCAAGGAAGCCCGCGGCGATGTCCAGAAGGCCATCGAGCCCACCGAGGAAGCCTGCGCGCTGCCGTCGATGGTCCAGGGGGACGCCTGCATGCAGGTGACCACCGACTACGATACCGCCACCTACCGCATGCCGCTGGGCGTGTGCGCCGGCATCGTCCCCATGAACTTCCCGGCCATGATCCCGTGGGGCTGGATGGTCCCGCTGGCTGTGGCCACCGGCAACACCGTGGTCCTGAAAGCCAACTCTCAGACGCCTTTAACCTCCATGCGCATGCTGGAGCTCTTCTATGAGGAAGCCGGCTTCCCGAAGGGCGTGGTCAACCTCGTCACCTGCAGCCGCGTGGAAGCGGAGATCATGATGACGGATCCGCGCGTCAAGGCCGTCACGTTCGTGGGCACCACGGGTGTGGGCAAGCACGTGTACTCGCTGGCCGCCGCGCACGGCAAGCGCGTGCAGGCGCAGTGCGAGGCCAAGAACCATGCGCTGGTCCTGGAAGACTGCAACCTCGAAGCCACCGTTAACGCCATCATCAATTCCACCTACGGGTGCGCGGGCATGCGCTGCATGGCCCTGCCGGTCGTCTGCGTGCAGGAGAGCATCGCGGATGAGTTCGTGAAGCTCCTCAAGGAGAAGGCCGACAAGATGGTCGTGGGCTGCGCCTACGATGAGGCGACCGACCTCGGCCCGGTGGTCTCCGCGAAGCACAAAGCTTCCGTGGAAGCCTGGATCCAGAAGGGCATCGATGAGGGGGCTGTGCTGGTGCGCGACGGCCGCGGCGTGAAGCCGGAAGGCTTTGAGAACGGCTTCTTTGTGGGCCCGACCATCCTCGATCACGTCAAGCCCGGCATGACCGTGGGCGACCGCGAGATCTTCGGACCGGTCACCTGCATCAAGCGCGTGAAGAACTATGAAGAGGGCATCGCCATCATGAACGCCAACCCGTTCGCCAACGGCTCCTGCATCTTCACCTCCAGCGGCTACTATTCCCGCAAGTTCGTCATGGATACGGATGGCGGCATGGTCGGCGTGAACGTGGGCATCCCGGTGCCGTCCGCCTACTTCCCGTTCTCCGGCAACAAGGATTCCTTCTTCGGCGACCTGCACGTGCTCGGCAAGGACGGGTACCGGTTCTTCACCCGCGCCAAGACCGTCACCACTCACTGGTTTGACGATGCTGCCGCCAAGCGCGTGGTCAAGACGTGGGAGGGTTCCACGGAACTGTAAGAAAGGCGTTCCGTGAAAAGTTCCGGAACCTGTATGAAAAGACCTGCCGGTTCAGATCACCGGCAGGTCTTTTTGGTTTGCGCGTATTGCGCTTGCGGGCGTCACCGGCGGGTGAAGCCGTAGACGTTCCCGTAGTAATCGTACCAGACAAAGGAACCGTTTAAGTAGAACAGCAGCAGTCCTCCGCCGTTGGCGGCGTACATGTACAGCGTGTAGCCGTCATAGATGAAGGTGAACGGGAAAGACGCCCCGTTCTCGCGCAGGACGCCCGTGCCGTCGGCGTTCAGGTCGAACTGCGAAAGGGATTCGTAGTAGTTCGCGCCGTAGTACTGGGACAGCGCGCGCTGGTCGAATCCGTTGTAGGACGTCACGATGTAGCTGCCGGCGATGGCGGCGTACGGTCCCGTCTGGTTGGTGGGGTTGGTCGGCTCTTCGGTCTTGCCGGGGTTCGGCTCGGTCCCGCCGCCGCCGTCGATCAGCCTGCCGTCCGCGATGGGGAAGAGGGCGCTTTCCAGACCCTGGACGGTGTCCTTGGCGTCGGCGTACTCCGCGTACCGGGTGCGCTGCGAGTCCCCGACGAGGCGCAGGCGGTATTTCCCGTCCTTCGTGGTGTAGGTCAGGCTGTCGGGGGCCGTGTAATTATTTATCTCGGCAGTCATCAGGCGGTACATGAAGTGGTTCACGCGGTCCATGAAATTCTTGTCGGTCAGCATCTCGGTATAGTAGCGGTATTCCGCCGAAGAGGGAGCATACGCGGCTTTGACCTCATCCAGCGTGTCGGTGTGGTCGTCCCAGCACGCGTCCACTTCGTACCAGCGGCCGTCGATGTCCACCATGCTCCAGGCGTGTCCGCCCTGGCCGCCGTCCGCGCCCGCGTCGCCGGCCATGCCGCAGACGACCAGCGCCTCCATGCCGAGTTGCTGGAGCGCGTACTGGTAGGCGTGGGCGTATCCGTCGCAGACACAGTAGTGGGGCGTGCCGGAGGAGTTGCCGACGAACGGGCCGAAGGCGGTGTGGCCGAAGTCAAGCTTGTTGTTCTGCAGGATATCCATATCGTAGATACCCCATTCGATGAGCTTGTCGTGCACCTGCAGTGCCTTGGCTGCTTCGTCCGCGTCGGGATCGATATCGGAAAGGAATTCTTCCACCGCGGCGTTGAAAGCCGTCACGTCCTCTTCAAACGTGGTATACGGCTCGGTGAAGCTGAGGTAACAGGTATACCGGCCGTTCTGCGGGGTGGTATTGTACTGCAGGTTGAGGCTGGTGGTGCCGTTCCAGTAGTAGGCCCACCACAGTTCCGGATGGTCGTCGCCGATGCACAGCCACGCCAGCAGGAAGTCGATCATCATCTGGTCGGTCCCGGGATTGACGGTGGTCTGGAAGGACACGTAGTAATCGGGCGTCACGGGGTCCATGGCCAGGACATAGATGGCGTCGTAGATCGTCTGCTGGTGCTCGGTCAGGTGGTCGTACAGCCAGAAGCTGTCCGCCGCCTGGATGATCAGGTCTTCCGTCCCGGTGCTGGTGTAGGCGCGCATGGCGCGGTCGATCGTGGCGGCGCCTTCCTCGGTCAGTCCTTCGGCGTCCACCGGCTCCAGGGTGGGGATCAGTCCGCCTGGATGGTAAAACGCTTCGATGACGGTGCCGTCAAAGGCGTCGTCCGGGGCGGTGAAGCTGGCCGTGGCCTCTCCCAGGGTGGCGGTCAGGGCGGCCAGTTCGGGCAGCCCGGCCTCTTCGGTCTGCGAGGGCTCCTGCGAGGCGGGTTCCGTCTGCGTGGGAGCGTCGGTCTGTTCGGGGGCGGAGCTGGCCGTCGGCTCCGGCGCCTGGGTTTCGGTCTGGCCGGAAGTGGGTGCGGCGGTCGGGGCGTCCGTGGGAGCCTGCGGCCCTGCGCAGGCGGCAAATGTCAGGACCAGCGCCATCAACAGGGCGATGATCCGGGCAGGACGGTGTTTCTTCATGGGTTACCTCCTTACGGAAAAGCGTTCTGCCAGCTCCTGCCGGCTGCTGTCACAGACAGCCGGCCGGGGCCGGAGTCTGTACTGACAATATACACCGGCGGCGGCAGGCGGTAAACAGAAAAATCGGCCGCAAAAGAACATGTATCAGCGGGAGCTATCCTGCGCCGGGCCTTCGATGACGTACGGCCAGTTGTTTTCAAGCACGTACGGCAGCAGGGGCGAGGCGGCGGACAGATGCAGCACGATGCGCTGCCCACCGTCGGACGCGTGGTCGTTCAGGGCCATGTCCCGCACGACGGTCACGGTATCCGGGACGTAGATATCGGTGACGAGCGGGCAGTCGTAGAAAGCGTAGGTGCCGATCTCGTAGATGCCTTCCGGAACGGTGACGGCGCCGGAGAGCGCGGGAGGGCACTGGATCAGCGTCCGGCCGGTCCTGTCCGTCAGGAAGCCGCCGGTGCCTGCCAGGGCGGGGTTGTCTTCGGAGACGCGGAAGGCGGTGACGGGAAGCCCCGAGAAACCGTCGAGCGCCTGCGTCAGCCCGGGGCCGACCGCCAGTTCGAAGGTCTCCCCCGGGCGAAGCTCCCCTTCGCCGTAACCGAAGGCGCGAAGCCCCACGGAACACAGGCTGTCCGGAAGGCTGCAGGAGGAAAAGCCCGTGTTGTAGAAGGCGCCGAGCCCGAGGTCCTTCACACCCTCGCGCAGCGTGACCTCCGCCAGGCCGGAACACTGGGCGAACGCGTAGGTCTCGATGCTCTCCGCCGACGTCGAAAGCGAGGAGAGCTCCGTGCACCCGTAGAAGGCGAACGGCCCGATGCGGGTGACGGAAGAAGGCAGGTCCAGAGGGCCTTTGATCCCGGTGAGCAGGAAGGCGTAGGAGCCGATGTCCTCCAGCCCTTCGCCGAAGCGGACCTCCGTCAGTTCGGTGCAGTAGGAGAAAGCCTCCGACGCGATGATCCGGACGGATGACGGGATCTCCAGGGCGGTCAGCGGAATGCCCTGGAAGGCCAGGGTGCCGACGGCAAAGGTGCCCTCGGGGATGCGGATGAGGCCGTCCGCTCCCGGAAGCGTTCCCGCCAGCAGAATGCTGTATTCGGTGGCGAAGAGCATCCCGTCGCGCACGTCGTAGTCTGCAGAAGGCCCTTCCAGCCGGAATTCGGGCACGGCTGTGCCGGAAAACGCCCCGGGGGCGATCCACCGGATGGAAGAGGGAATGGTGACGCCGTCGGTGAAGCGGCATCCGTAGCCGAGGGCCGAAGCGCCCAGCGTCTCCAGGTGCGGCGGCAGCGCCGTAAAGGGCACGAAGCACCGGCAGAAGGCTTCGTCGCCGATGACCCGGACGCTGTCGGGGAGGGTCAGCGTCAGCTGCTGGTTGTTCTGAAACGCCCTGGCCGAGATGATCTCCACGGTCTGCGGCAGGACGACCTTGTGCAGGGACGACCCGCTGGCGGCGGTCAGGGAGTCGAGGCCGGTGCCGACGGCGGTGACGGGGAGGCCCCGGACCGTCTCCGGCACCGTCAGATTCCTTGTGCTGCCCGCGTAGGAGACCCAGACGGCGTGGGAATCCGTGAACTGCCAGCCGAACGTCCCGGCGTCCGTCGTCTCCGTGAACTCTTCGCGCACCGGCTCCCGGTCGTAGGAGACGGCGATCCCTTCCCGGTCCGCGAAGGACTCCCCGTAAGAGCCCTCCGCGCAGTGGATGACCAGGTCGTCGTAGAAGATGCTCTTTCCGGAAACGCGCGTGAGGCTGTCGGGCAGGTAGAGGCGGCAGGGCAGGGCGTCGTCCGCCCGGTCGAGCGTGCCGATCTGTTCCATCAGAGCCATGTCCAGGTCACAGACGCCTTCGGGGACGATGAAGCTGCGCTGGAGGTTTGACGCGAATTCGACGAGGGCGTCGCCGGAACCGTTCAGCAGAGCCCCTTCCCTTTCCGAGAAGAACGGATTGTCCGGGTGCACTGTAAAGGAGCGCTCGGGGAAGCCCGTGAACGCTTCGGTCCCGAGGTAGGAGACCGCCGGGCCCAGCGCGATCACCTGTTCGCCGCGCGTCTGCTCCTCGGCCCGGATGCTGTACCAGCCCGCCGCGAAGGCGTACTTGCCGATGACAGCCAGGGAATCCGGAAACGCGGGGACAAGCAGGGAGTCCGTTTCGCTGAAAGCGTAGTTTTCGATCGTGACCAGGCCTTCCGGCAGGGTGACCTGCGTCAGCCGGCTGCCCGAGAAGGCGTCCGCGCCGATGACCTGCGTCCCTTCGCGGACGGCAAAACTGTCCTCGCGGGCCTGCGGGACGGCGATCAGGCGCGTGCCGCCGGCGTCGTAGAGCGCTCCGTCTTCCAGGAGAAGGAAAGGACTGCCTTCGGCCAGCCGGATCTCCCCGAGGCTTCGGCAGAGCGCGAAGGCGCCCTTGCCGACGGTCTGCAGGGAGGCGGGAAGCGCGATTTCCGTCAGGGACGAACAGCCGGCCAGGGCGTACCCGCCGAGCGCTTCGCAGCCGTCCGGAAGAACGAGGGAGGAAAGGGCCGGGCAGTTCATGAAGGCCGCGGAGCCGATCCGGCGCAGGGTGGACGGCAGGTCTGCCCGCACCAGCTGCGTACAGCCGTGAAAAGCGCCGGCTCCGATGGCTGTCACCCCTTCGGGCAGGACCACTTCCGCAAGCGGATACGAGCGGGAGGCGGCGCCCTGTGCCGGGCGGTAAAAGGCGTTGCTGCCGATGACGGTCAGAGGGACGTCCGCCACGTTCGCAGGGAGCGACAGCAGCCGGTCGTATCCCGTGTATTTCACCAGCTCCGCGTGGTCGTCATACACGGCATACTCCAATGCGCCGGAAGGGGTTTCTTCCGTGACGGTCCCGAAGGCTTTTTCCGGGCCGATCTTTGTCAGGCCGGAAACGTACCGGGTGCCGGAGGCGTCCTCAAGCGTCACCACGTAGTAGAGATCGTCCGGGACTTCGGAGGCGCTGACGGAGACAAACCGGAAGGCGTCCGGCAGGACGTGGAAGCTGGAGAGGACGGAATCCCCGTCCTTCCAGTCCGAAAAGGGCAGCAGTTCCCCGTCGTCTCCCCAGACCGGGATGCGCGGCGTCGTATAGAAGAAGATCCCGTCGTAGTGCTCCACGCTGACCGATTCGCGGCCGACGGAGGCCACCTCCTGCGAGACGGAGTTGACGGTCTTGAGGGTGAACAGGCCGCTTGCGCGGTCTTCCTGCAGGACGGCCGTGATGCCGACGGCGTCCGAGATCAGGCGCTCGTAATAGTCGATGCCGCTGGAACACAGGCGCGTGTTGACGGTCTCGCAGATCCGGCGGCGGGAGTTCGTCTCCGTTTCGCGCACGGGCCAGAGGACCGTCTCCTCCCCGGCGGTCAGGCAGATGAGGGAAGGGTCTTCGGGAAGGCGCAGAACGCCTTCCTTGTCCGCCTCCAGGCTCACGCCGCTTCTTATGGAAACGAAGGCTCCGGGGGAGGTCTCCGCCAGGATGTCGAAGGAGGCGGAGACGATCGTCTGCCTCTGGTCTTCTGTCAGGCGGATCACGTACGCATCCCCTTCCTTTTCCGGCGCGGCGATCTTCCAGCTGTTCTTGCCGGCGGTCTGCCAGCGGCGGGACAGCTGGCGCAGATACGACTGGTAGGACAGGTTCTGGCCCAGAGCGAAGTAGGTTTCGCGCATGTCGTTGAACTGGCTGTGGTTGCCCGCGGGGTAGTAGAGGGTCAGCCCGCCGGCTCCTTCCACGTTGGAGTAGTTCCGGACGACGGCCGCGTCCAGCCGGCTGCGGACGGCATCGGCCTCCCGCGGGGCTTCGGAAGAGACCTGGTCCAGCAGGCTTTCCAGGTCCACCAGGTCGTAGCGGAATTCCGTCCCATTGTCGGCGCGCCCGATGTTGCCGAAGCTTTTTGCGGAGAGCCGGGCCGACGAAAGCGCGGCAAAACTCCCCCGGGACAGCGATGCCTCAAGCTTCTGGGAGAGGGAGCCCAGCGCGTACTGAAGGGACGGGAGCGCGGAAAGGTCCGTTAAGGAAAGCGTGACGTCCGGATCGTAATAGTCGTTCTTTTTCGCCTCGTAGTACGCGGCGTAGCTGTCGATCACGGCGTTTCCGACGGCGACGGGGTCCGTCGTCCCGTTCAGGATGCTCAGGAACCGGTAATCCCACCCGTCACCGGGTTCGGTCTCCTCGGAGGCGATGAAGTACCGGGCGTAGTCCTGCCAGACGGTCATGGTCTCGAGGTTCCCCATGAGGCAGGCGTCGAAGCCGACGAACGCCAGCTTTTTGGTGCCAGCGAAAGGCGTGGCCGCCATGGCGGTCTTCATCTCGCAGAGCAGCAGGCCGTCCCCGCCGAACAGTTCGTCGGAACCGTACCCCCACAGCGGCCCGCCGCCGTGGTCCCAGAAGATCAGCCCGTAGTTTTTGGCGGGATAGTGCGCGGTGCAGAAGCGGAGGAAGGCGGTGAGGGTCTCGGGGGCGCCCATATCCGCGTTTTTGGCGGTCTTGGCTGCCACGCGTTCCGCGCGGGGCAGGGACATGTCCAGGACGGCATTGGCGTCGGACGGGACGGAGGACTGCCAGCGGGAACTGCCGCCGGTGTAGAGAAGGAGGTTGACGTTTTCGAAGGAAAGGCCGGAGTTTTCCATCTCGAGGATGTCGGCGCTGGCGGCGCCGAGCGCACTCTCCAGGTTGGACCCGGTCATGTAGATCATCAGGGTGAACTCTTTTTCCGGATGTGCGTCCGTGAAGACCCGCGTGATCTCGCCGGAACCGGCTTCGTACTCCTGGTTCTTTTTGGCAAGGGCGCGCAGAAAGAGGGAGTCGTCATCGGCGGCGGGGACGTCCGCCGGCGCTTCCTGGGTGGGCTCAAGCGGCGGGTCGGGCGAGAGGGTCTCCCCCGGGTCCGGCAGCGTTTCCTCGGGCAGGGACGGAACGATGACGGCCGGGGACTCCGGCGGCAGCGGCGCGGTCTCCGGCTCCGACGGCAGGGTTTCTTCATAAGAGGAAGAAGCGTCCGGCGAAGCCGTACGGCAGGAAGCAAAAAGCCCGGTGAGGAGCAAAGCCGCCAAAAGCAGCGGCACGAGGCAGAAAGGCGTGTGGTTTCGGCGTGTCATGGGTACCCCCGCTGGCCGGTCAAGGCTTTCAGATGATCCGGATGATCTGTGTTCATCATATCAGTTGCGGAAGGGGAAGGCAAATGGTATCGCGCGCGGAAAATAGCGGATGCAAATCCGCGGGCAAGCGGCTATAATAGGACCTGCCGGCGTGACCGGCAGGTCTTTTTGCGTGCGGTCATCCTGAGGCGCAGGGCGCAAGCCCGAAGCCGAAGGATCCCCCAGCCCAGGACCGGAAAGGAGAACCATGACTGAATACACCATCGCCGTGGACGGCATGATGTGCGAGATGTGCGAAGCACACATCAAGGAAGCTGTCCGCAAAGCCATCCCGGAGGCGCAGAACGTGAAAGCCGACCGGCACAAGAAGATGGCTTCGTTCATCACCGAGGCACCCGTGGACGCGGAGGCCCTGAAGAAAGCCATCACGGACACCGGATACGATGCCGGTGAGGTGGAGAGCCGCCCGTACGAGAAAAAAGGCGGCCTGTTCGGGAAACTGTTCGGAAAGTGACGCGCCGCCGGCGCGTCATCCTGAGCGCAGGGCGTAAGCCCGGAGCCGAAGGATCCCCCTGCAGCAAGTAACGCAAACAACAGAAAGGAAAACAGATGGTCCAGATGTGGAAGAGCGGCGCCTGGCTGGTGAACGGCCGGGATCTGTACGCCGACAGTTTCGAAGGCATTCAGGATTACAAGGCCCGTTACGGCACCGAACCCGCCAGAGACGCGGCCGCCGGCACCATGGCGTACCGGATCCTGCAGGCGCACAACACCTCCGGGGACCCGGAGCATCTGAAGGTCCGCTTTGACAAGCTGACCAGCCACGACATCACGTTCGTGGGCATCATCCAGACGGCCAGAGCCTCCGGGCTGGAGCGCTTCCCCATGCCCTACGTCCTCACCAACTGCCACAACTCGCTGTGCGCGGTGGGCGGGACCATCAACGAAGACGACCACGTCTTCGGGCTTTCCTGCGCCAAAAAGTACGGCGGCATCTACGTGCCGCCTCATCAGGCGGTCATCCACCAGTTTGCCCGCGAGATGCTGGCCGAGTGCGGCGCCATGATCCTGGGGTCTGACTCGCACACCCGGTACGGGGCTCTCGGCACCATGGCCGTGGGCGAGGGCGGGCCGGAGCTGGTCAAGCAGCTCTTATCGCGCACGTATGACATCGACCGTCCGGAAGTCATCGCCGTGTATCTGACGGGCGAGCCGGCACCCGGCGTGGGCCCGCAGGACGTGGCCCTGGCGCTGGTGGGCGGCGTGTTCGCCTCCGGGTATGTTAAGAACAAAGTGCTGGAGTTTGTCGGCCCCGGCGTGGAGAAACTCTCCGCCGATTTCCGCATCGGCGTGGACGTGATGACCACCGAGACCACGTGCCTGTCTTCCATCTGGCGGACGGACGAGACCATCCGCGAGTTCTACGCGGTCCACGGCCGTCCGGAAGCCTACAAGCAGCTGGATCCGGAGCCGCTGGCGTACTACGACGGCGTGGTGGAGATCAACCTCTCCGAGGTGAAGTCCATGATCGCGCTGCCGTTCCACCCCAGCAACGTCTACACCATCGAGGACGTCAACCGGAACGCAGCGGACATCTTCGCGGAAGTGGAAGAGAAGGCGAAGAAAGTGCTCTCCGGCAATGTGAACTTCACGCTGCGGGACAAGATCCGCGGCGACCGCGTGCAGGTGCAGCAGGGCGTCATCGCCGGATGCGCCGGCGGCGGTTTTGAGAACCTCTGCGCCGCGGCGGATATCTTAAAGGATGCCGACATCGGGTCGGACGCGTTCTCGCTGTCCGTGTACCCGGCCTCGCAGCCCATCTTCCTGGAGCTGGTCAGGAACGGCAGCGTGGAGACGTTCCTCAAGTCCGGCGCCACCGTGCGCACGGCTTTCTGCGGTCCGTGCTTCGGCGCGGGCGATGTGCCGGCCAACGGCGGGCTCTCCATCCGCCACTCCACCCGCAACTTCCCGAACCGCGAGGGCAGCCGCATCCAGAACGGTCAGATCGCGTCGGTCGCGCTGATGGACGCCCGGTCCATCGCGGCCACCGCGGCCAACCACGGCCTGCTTACCGCCGCCACCGAAGTGCCGGCGGACTACCGCAAGCCGAAATACTTCTTTGACAAATCCATCTACGACAAGCGCGTGTACAATGGTTTTGGCAACGCCCAGCCGAACGAGCCCATCGTCTTCGGCCCGAACATCAAGGACTGGCCGCAGATGATCGCGCTGCCGGACAATCTCTTTGTGCGCATCGCCTCCGAGATCCACGACGCCGTGACCACCACGGACGAGCTGATCCCGTCCGGCGAGACCAGCTCCTACCGGTCCAACCCGCTGGCGCTGGCGGAGTTCACGCTCTCGCGCCGCGATCCGGACTACCTGCCGCGCGCCAAGGCCGTGCAGGCACTGGAGCAGGCCAGGCGGCTCGGCTCCGCGCCGGATGCGCAGGAAGAGACGCTGGCGGCTGCCTTTGCCGCGGCGAAGAGCGCCTGCCCGGACATCACCTGGGACAACACCGGCCTCGGTTCCTGCGTCTACGCCAAAAAGCCCGGCGATGGTTCCGCCCGTGAGCAGGCGGCCTCGTGCCAGAGGGTGCTGGGAGGTGTGGCCAACATCGCCGAAGAGTACGCCACCAAGCGCTACCGCTCCAACCTCATCAACTGGGGCATGCTGCCGCTGCTGTTTGCGGGCGACGATCTGCCGTTTGCCTGCGGCGACTGGGTATTCTTCCCGGGCATCCGTCAGGCCGTGCAGGAGGAAGCGCCGCAGATCACCGGCTATGCCGTGAAAGACGGGCAGCTGACCGAGGTGACGTTCACGCTTGGCAATCTCGGGAAAGAAGAACGTCAGATCATCCTCGACGGATGCCTGATGAACTACTACAAGGCGGGGCTGGCCAAATAAATCCCGCCGGGGAGAAACTGTCCGTACATGATCATCGATACCCACGCCCACTACGATGAAGACCGCTTTGCCGAAGACCTGCCGGAGATCCTGGCAGGTTTTCCGGCTGCCGGCGTCCAGTGGGCCGTCAACGTGGGCGCCTCCTGGCAGGGGTGCCTGGATTCCGTCCGGCTGGCGCACGAGTACGACTGCCTGTATGCGGCCGTCGGCCTGCACCCGGACGATATCGCGGATCTCACAGAGGACCATATCGCCTGGATGCGCGAGGCCGCGAACGATCCGAAAGTGGTGGCCATCGGCGAGATCGGCCTGGACTACCACTGGATGGTGCGGCCGAAAGAAGAGCAGGCGGCCGGCTTCATCCGCCAGATGGACCTGGCGCGCGAGCTGAAACTCCCCATCAACGTGCACTGCCGCGACGCCGCAGAGGACCTGCTGACACTCGTCACGGAGCACGGCCAGGGCCTGGGCGGCATCATCCACTGCTTCGCCGGCGGCGTGGACCACGCGAAAAAGTACGTGTCCATGGGGTACCATTTAGGGATAGGCGGCGTGGTCACCTTCAAAAACGGACGGCGCCTGAAGGAAGTGGTGGCCGCCATGCCGCTAAGCGCCCTGGTGCTTGAAACCGACTCCCCCTACCTCGCCCCCGAACCCCACCGCGGCACCCGCAACGACTCGCGGAACCTGCCGCTGGTGGCCGCCGCCATCGCGGAGATCAAGGGGATCTCCGTGGAGGAAGTTGTAGAAGCTACATACCAAAACGCCTTGACAGCTTATCCTAAGCTGTCAATAGGATAGCCTGCAGGATACCGCCGCCGCTTGCGGGGGCGGGAGGCCTGCCGATTCCGTGCCGATGCGACACACTCCACCCCCGGCGGGTGGCGACGGCGGCGGAAGCGGATCCTGACCGACCCGAGGAGGCAGGGTGCTTTTCAGACCCCTCTGCGAAGGCCGGCACTTAACGAGCGAAGCCTCGCAGAGGCAAGCGAGTTTAGTACCGCTGCCTTGAGCAGGGGAGCGGGAGCGTGTCTGAAAAGCATCCGCCGACGAGGGTTCCTTAGATAATACAAAGGAGCCACCTGACCATGCCCACTCTCGGCACCGCCCAAGCCACCATCGACATCCTGCAAAAGTACGGCTTCCACTTCTCCAAGAAGCTCGGCCAGAACTTCCTGATCGATCCGCACGTCATCGGCAAGATCATCGCCGCCGCGGGGGTCGGTGAGGACGATTTCGTGCTGGAGATCGGGCCGGGCATCGGCACGCTCACGCAGTACCTGTGCGAGGCCGCCCGCGAAGTGACGGCCGTCGAACTGGACGACGACCTGCTGCCCATCCTCGCGGACACCCTGTCCGCGTACGACAACGTGACCGTCATCCACGGCGACATCCTGAAGCAGGATATCGGCGCCATCGCCGCCGAAAAGAACGGCGGGAAGCCCATCAAGATCGTGGCCAACCTCCCGTACTACATCACCACGCCCATCATCATGAGCCTGTTCGAAAGCCACGTGCCCATGGAAAGCCTCACCCTGATGGTGCAGAAGGAAGTGGCCGCACGCATGGCCGCCGGCCCCGGCAGCAAGGACTACGGGTCGCTCTCGCTGGCCGTCCAGTACTACTCCGAACCGTACCTGGCCGCCAACGTCCCGCAGAACTGCTTCATCCCGCGGCCCAACGTGGACTCCGCGGTGGTGCGCCTCACCTGCCGCCAGGAACCGCCCGTGGCCGTCAAAGACGAAGCGCTGATGTTCGCCATCATCCGCGCCAGCTTCGAGCAGCGCCGCAAGACCCTGGTCAACTCCCTGACCAACTCCGCACGCCTCTCCTTCGACAAAGAGACCGTCCGCGCGGCCATCGCCGCCGCCGGCCTCCCCGAAACCATCCGCGGCGAAGCCCTCACCCTGCCGCAGTTCGCAGTCCTCGCCGACTGCCTGCACCAGTAGGGGACGTATCATTTTTGGTGCAAAACGCACCAATGGGGGACAGATCAGAACCATTTGGGACGTAGCCAGGTGGACACATTGAGCCAATTGGTTGCGTCCCACTCGGTATACCTGAGGAGGGCCTATGACCGACGACGAACGCTACATGAAAGAAGCCATCCGTCAGGCCAAAAAGGCGGCCGCGCTGGGCGAGGTGCCCATCGGCTGCTGCATCGTCTGCGACGGGAAGATCGTGGGGCGGGGGTACAACCGCCGCAACACGGACCATTCGACGCTTCGCCACGCGGAGCTGACGGCCATCGAGCGCGCTTCCAGGAAACTCGGTGACTGGCGGCTGGAGGGGTGTACGCTGTACGTGACGCTCGAACCCTGCCAGATGTGCGCGGGCGCCATCATCCAGGCGCGCGTGGACCGGGTAGTGTTCGGCTGCCGCAACCCCAAGGCCGGGTGCGCCGGCAGCATCCTGGACATCCTGCACGAACCGCGCTTCAACCACCAGGCCGAAACCACCGAGGGCGTGTGCGGGGACGAGTGCAGCCGGCTGCTCAAGGACTTCTTTAAGCAGCTGCGCGTGAGGGTGAAGGAAGAGAAGAGAGGTGCGGTTGACATTTGCCGTGAAAGCGCTTACGATACCAGATGAAATCAACACCCCTGCGGGTGTTTGCCATGAAAGACCGTGAATAAAGGAGAACATCATGGAAAAGCTTAACTATCAGGTGCTGGAGCAGTCCGGGTATGACGGGTATATCCTGAAGGATGCCCCGGAGAAGGTCCTGCAGTTCGGCGAGGGCAACTTCCTTCGCGCGTTTGTCGACTACTGGTTCGACGTTTCCAACGAGCGCGTCGGCTGGAACGGCAAGGTGGTGCTGGTGCAGCCCATCGCCATGGGCCTGACCAAGCTCATCAACGACCAGGAGGGTCTGTACACGCTGTATCTGCGCGGCCGTGAGAACGGCGAGAAGGTGGATGCCAAGCGCGTGATCTCTTCGGTCTCCCGTTGCCTCAACCCTTATGAGAAAGACGATTTCGATGCCATGATGGCCGTGGCCGAGAGCGATGATCTGGAATACATCGTCTCCAACACCACCGAAGCCGGCATCGTCTATGATCCGGCCTGCCAGCTGACGGACTGCCCGGCCAGCTCCTTCCCGGGCAAGCTCACCCAGGTGCTGCTGCGGCGCTTCAACGCCGGCAAGCCCGGCATCGTGATGCTCTCCTGCGAGCTGATCGACAACAACGGCAAAGAGCTCTTAAAGTGCGTGAACCAGTACATTGACCAGTGGGAACTGCCGGATGCCTTCCGCGCCTGGGTCAATGAAGACTGCACGTTCTGCAGCACGCTGGTCGACCGCATCGTGCCCGGCCGCATCCGCGACGCCGCCGAGGTGGCCCGCCTGGAAGAGGAGAACAAGTACCACGATGAGCTGATCGATGTCGGCGAAGTCTTCGGCGTGTGGAACATCGAAGGTCCGGAATGGCTCTCCGACAAGCTTCCTTTCAAGGCCGCCGGCCTGAACTGCCCGGTGGTGCCGGATGTCACGCCTTACAAGAAGCGCAAAGTCCGTATCCTGAACGGCGCGCACACCGGTTTTGTGCTGGGCGCCTATCTGGCCGGCTACAACATCGTGCGTGACTGCATGCAGGATGATGTCATCCGCGGCTTCATGAACAAGATGCTGAACGAGGAAGTCATCCCCACTCTGCCGCTGGACAAGGCGGATCTGGATGCCTTCGCTGCCGCCGTGCAGGACCGCTTCAACAACCCGTTCGTCAACCACGAGCTGCTGTCCATCTCCCTGAACTCCACCTCCAAGTGGCGCGCCAGAAACCTGCCGTCGCTGGAAGAGTATGTGGAGAAGACCGGCAAGCTTCCGGTCTGCCTGACCACCAGCCTGGCCGCGCTCATTGCCTTCTATTCCGATGAGATCGTGGAGCGCACCGAGTCCGGCATGACCAACCGCCGCCCGGCCGGCAACACCTACCCGGTGTCCGACGATGCCTGGGTGCTGGATTTCTACATGGAGCACAAGGGCGAAGACGTGGATGCCATCGTTCCGGCCGTCATGAAGAACACCCAGATGTGGGGCCGTGACCTGACCGAGATCGCGGGCTTTGAGGATGCCGTCAAGGAAGCCCTGACCGTCATCCGCACGCAGGGCGCCAAGGCCGCGTTTGCAAAGTGCCTGTAATCCCGTAAATGTGTGGCCGGCCTCCCGGTGAGGGGGCCGGCCTTTTCGGATTTTTATGAAGCAGATCGATTTTTCAAACGGAAGAGTGGCAAAGAACATTGCCCAGACGGCGCTGCCCATGCTGGCGGCCCAGCTGGTGCATTTGCTGTACAACATTGTCGACCGCGTCTACATCGGCCGCCTCCCGGAAGTGGGAACGGCGGCGCTGGGCGCGGTCGGCCTTTGCTTTCCGTTCATCATTCTGATCACCGGCTTCACCAACCTGTACGGCATGGGCGGCGGGCCGCTGTGCGCCATGGCGCGCGGCCGGCACGACACGCGCGAGGCCGAGGCGGTCATGAACGTCTCCTGCGCACTGCTGATCGTGACCAGCCTGGTTCTGATCCTGCTGGGCGAACTCCTGGCCGTCCCGCTGTTAAAAGCCTTCGGCAGTTCCGAGGAGTACCTGGCGTTCAACGTGCCCTACCTGCGGGTGTATCTGCTGGGCACCACGTTCGCCATGCTGGGCACGGGCCTGAACCCCTTCATCAACGCGGAGGGCTTCTCGCACGTGGCCATGAAGAGCGTCCTGGTGGGAGCGGTGCTGAACATCCTGCTGGATCCGCTGTTCATGTTCGTGTTTGACTGGGGCGTGCAGGGCGCGGCCGTGGCTACGGTCATCTCGCAGGCCGTGCAGGCGTTCATCGCGGTGCGGTTCCTGTCGAGCGGCCGGACGGAGCTGACGCTGCACCGGCACATGTTCAAAGAACTTCTGGCCCGCGGGCGGATGATCACCAACATCGTCACGCTGGGGCTGGCGGCGTTCGTCATGCAGCTGACCAACGCCCTGGTGAATCTGGTGTGCAACCGGATGCTGGCCGCGTACGGCGGGGACCTCTACATCTCCGTCATGACGGTGGTCTCCTCAGTGCGGCAGGTCTGCGAGACGCCCACGGCGGCCATCGCCGAAGGCGCCTCCCCGGTGCTGTCGTACAACTACGGCGCCTGCGAGGCCGGCCGCGTGCGGGCGGGCATGCGGGTGACGGTGCTCAGCTGCCTGATCTACACCACGGTGATGTGGGGGCTGATCTTTCTGTTCCCGGAATTCTTCATCCGCATCTTCTCCTCTGATGAATCCATGCTGGAGGCGGCGGTGCCGGCGCTGCACCTGTATTTCTTCGCGTTTGCGTTCCAGTCGCTGCAGCATACCGGCCAGGTGGTCTTTAAGGCGCTGGGCAAGCGCGTGCAGAACATCTTCTTCTCGGTCTTCCGCAAGGTGATCCTGGTGGTGCCGCTGACCCTCCTGCTGCCGGGCGTCTTCGGCCTGGGCGTGCGCGGCGTGTTCATGGCGGAGCCCATCAGCAATGTGGTGGGCGGGCTGGCCTGCTTCATCACCATGCTGGCGCAGATCCTGCCCGAACTGAAGCGGATGGAAGAGCGGAAAGCGGCCCGGGCGGCGGAGGGCGGCGTATGAACGGAACCGTGGATCTGACAAAAGGCAGCATCCTGAAGAACCTGCTGCGGTTTTCGCTTCCCTACCTGCTGTCGTGTTTTCTGCAGACGTTCTACGGCCTGGCGGATCTGTTCGTCATCGGCCGGTTTTACGGCGCGGGCAGCATCACGGGCGTGTCGGTGGGCTCGCAGGTGATGCACATGCTGACGGTCATCATCATGGGCCTGGCCATGGGCACCACCGTGTCCATCAGCCGCGCGGCCGGTGCGGGCGATGAGAAGCAGATCCGGGCGGCCATCGGCCAGACGGTGCGGATCTTCGCGGTGACGGCCGTCATTCTCACCGCCGTTCTGACGGCGGGCACGCGCCTGGTGGTGAACATCCTCTCCACGCCGCCCGAGGCGGAGAGCGAAGCCTACCGGTATCTGCTGATCTGTTTTGCGGGCGTGCCGTTCGTTATCGCCTACAACGTGCTGAGCGCCATCTTCCGCGGCCTGGGCGATACCAAAACGCCGCTGGCCATCGTGGCCTGTGCGGGCGTGATCAATATCGGCCTGGATTTCGCGCTGGTGGGCGGCCTGCACATGGGCGCCGCGGGCGCGGCGGCGGCCACCGTGGCCTCGCAGGCCATCTCGGTGGGGCTGGCCCTCGGGTATCTCAAGCGGTCGTCCCGGAGGCTGGCGCTTTCACGGGAAGATCTGGGCAAAAATCGCCCGGCATCTTCCGCCATCCTGCGGGTGGGCGTGCCGGTGGCGGTGCAGGACGGGTGCATCCAGGTGGGGTTTCTGATCATCACGGTGATCGCCAACCGGCGCGGCGTGGACGCTGCGGCGGCCGTGGGCATCGTGGAAAAGCTGATCAGCTTCCTGTTCCTGGTGCCGTCGGCCATGCTCTCGAGCGTCTCGGCCATCGCAGCCCAGAACCTGGGCGCGGGCCAGCCGGAGCGTGCCCGGAAAACGCTTTTTGCGGCCACGGCGGTCACCGTGGCGGCGGGGCTCTTCTTTGTGGTCGTCTGCCACCTGTGGCCGGAGCCGATACTGCGGATCTTTGCCAACGAGGAGGAGACGGTCATCCGCATGGGCGCGGACTATCTGCGCTCGTATGTGTTTGACTGCGCGGTGGCCGGCATCCATTTCTGTTTCTCCGGGTACTTCTGCGCCTGCGAGAAGTCGCTGCTGTCGTTTGTCCACAATTTCGCCTCCATCGTGCTGGTGCGCGTGCCGGGAGCCATCTGGGCATCCGCCCGCTTCCCGGAGAGCCTCTATCCCATGGGATGGGCCGCGCCGGCCGGCTCGGCCTTTTCGGCGCTGTTCTGCGTGACCGTTTTTCTGCTGTGGGAGCGCAAGAAGCGACAAACCGCCGGTGAATGACCATTGAAACCGACGTAAGTTTTCGGTATGATAGAGAACGGACTGTCGGGGGGTTCAATGACAGGAAGGACCGCGCGCACACCGGCGCCGCGGCGGATGTAGGAGTTATGCCAAAGAACGGAACCAAAAAAGTATCAACGGCTTACCGGGTGATCTACGCGGTGGTGCATTTTCTGTACCCCAAAACCGCCGCCCGCGGCATCGAGAACCTGCCGGATACCCCGGTGGTCTATGTGGGCAACCACGCCCAGACGAACGGCCCGCTGGTGGCGGAGTTCTACATGCCCCGCCCCCGCAAGACCTGGTGCATCGGCGAGATGATGGACAAAAACACGGTGGCGGAGTACGCCTTCCGGGATTTCTGGTCCTTCAAGCCCCGCTGGCAGCACTGGTTCTGGAAGATCGTGGCGCGCCTGATCACGCCTCTGGCGGTCTGCCTGTTCAACAACGCCGAGTGCATCGGCGTCTATCACGATGCGCGGGTGATGAACACCTTCCGCGAGACCATCGCCACCCTCGAGGAGGGCAAGGACGTGGTCATCTTCCCCGAGGAGAACGTCAAAAACAACCACATCGTCTACCATTTTCAGGATGGGTTCGTGAGTCTGGCCAAGCTGTACAAGCGCCGGACGGGGCGTGATCTGCCCTTCGTGCCCATGTACGTCTGCCCGGCTTTAAAGAGCGTGTACTTCGGCAAGCCCGTCTACGCAGACATCAAAGCCCCGGCCGACGCCGAGCGCGCCCGCGTGTGCGACGTGCTCTCGCGCGCCATCACCGAGATGGCGGAAGCCCTGCCTGAGCACACCGTGGTGCCGTACCGCAACATCGGGCGGCGCCATTACCCCAAAAATACGTCCGGGAGCGGAAAGATCGAATGAAGTTACCGAAGCCTGTTGTCGATTACCGGAAACTGCGGCCGAACAACATCAACACGCCGGAGTTTGCGCATCTGAAATACCTGCTCGGCTGGGTGGGATACCTGGTCCTGTACTTTGTCACCGAAAACCTGATCCCGTATGAGCGCTGCACGCCCATCCACATCGCGCTGGACGACATGGTGCCGTTCGACGAGCGCTGGGTCATCTTCTATACGTTCTGGTATCTGTTCCTGGTGGGGTCGCTTTTGATCTTCGTGCTGTACGATGTGAAGAGCTTTACCAAACTGCAGATCTTCATCATCATCACGCAGGTGGTGGCCATGACGGTCTACATCGTCTTCCCCAACCGGCAGGACCTGCGTCCGGAGGTGTTCCCGCGGGACAACTTCCTGACCGATGTGATCGCCTTCATCTACTCGTTTGACACCAACACCGGCGTCTGTCCGTCGCTGCACGTGGCCTATTCGGTGGGCATCGGCTCGGTCTGGAGCAAGAAGAAGGACGCACCGGTCTGGTGGAAGGTGCTGTGCTGGTTCTTTGTGGTGATGATCAGCCTGTCCACGGCCTTCGTCAAACAGCACTCCGTGGCGGATATCTTCGCCGGCGCGGCGCTGGGCATCGTGACGGAGATCGCCGTGTACGGGAAGGACTACTGGCTGCCGAAACTGCGCGGCAAACGGACCGCGCGCGGGTAAGAGGCGGCCCGGGGGAGAAAGAGTATGAAAAACAGAGAGTTCTGGCGCGTTGTCAAATTCACGCTGTTCTCCATCAGCGCGGGGCTGATCGAAATCGGCGTGTTCACCCTGCTGAACGAGGTGTTCCACCTGCCGTACTGGGTCAGCTACCTGACAGGCCTGGTCTGTTCGGTGCTGTGGAACTTCACGCTCAACCGCAAGTACACGTTCCAGTCCGCGGCCAATGTGCCCGTGGCCATGCTCAAGGTAGCGGCTTTCTACGCGGTCTTCACGCCGGCCTCCACGTGGCTGGAACACGTGCTGACCATGAACCTCGGCTGGAACGAGTATCTGGTGACAGCCATCAACATGCTGATCAATTTTGTGACGGAGTTCCTGTATCAGCGCTTCTTCGTGTTCGGGAAGAGCATCGATACGGCCGCTCCGACGGGAGGCAGCCATGGAGGAAAAGCCTAAGAACCGCAAGAAGAGCAGCAATATCCTGCTGATCCTCGGGATCCTCTGCCTGCTGGGTGCCGGAGGGTTCATGCTCCGCAATCACCTGGAGTCGCAGCGGGCCGGCCAGACCGCGGCGAACATCCTGGACAACGTGCAGAAGGAGATCGAGGCCGCCATGGCGTCGATGGATGCGGCAGAGCCTGTTACGGCCGCCGAAGGGGAGACCGGCGGGGAAAACCCGGCGGATCCCACCAACGGCACGCTGCCGCCGAACCAGCGCCGCGTGCGCTATCCGGAATACGGTGCCAAGATGCCCACCGTCCAGGTGGACGGGCAGGATTACATCGGCATCCTGCAGATCCCGGATCTGGAGCTGGTCCTGCCGGTGCTGGCGGTGCTCAACCAGGAGACGCTCGAGTCCACCCCGTGTCTGTTCGACGGGCGCGTCAACCGCGATGACATGCTGATCGCCGCGCACAATTACGCCACGCACTTCGGCAACATCAAGAGCCTGCAGCCGGGGGCGGTGCTGATCTTTACGGATGCCGCCGGGCGCCGCTACGAGTACGAGATGATCTTCTCCGAGGATATGAACCGCCGGGAGAACATCCGCATGTACGGGGGCGACTGGGACCTCACCATCTTTACCTGCGTGCCCAACACCACCAACCGCCTGGCGGTGCGCTTCCGGCGCACGTATCCGGAGTTCGAGAGCCGGCATCTGGACAAATCCAATCTGCAGGTACCCAATATACCGTAAGCGCGCCGGGGGCAGGAAGACCTGCCCCTGGTCCTGTCATACCGGAAGGAGGAACGGTTTATGAAACCCATCACCGAAGAACTGCTGGCGCGCTGCCGCAAAGGCTATGAGGAGGACACTCACGCCCAGACACTGACGGCTGCCGCGGCCAAAACGGAATACGCGGACCTGGCCTTTAAGCCGCTTGCGGCGGCCAAGCTGTCCGGGCGGTTTTCCGTGGAGCTGAAGAACCGCGGCGTGACGGCCCAGCGCCAGTCCGGCCGCTGCTGGATGTTCGCGGTCATGAACATGCTGCGCGAGAAGGCCGCGGACAGGATGAACGTGGAGGCGTTCACGCTGTCCGGCAACTACCTGGCGTTTTACGACAAGCTGGAGAAGGCCAACAACTTCCTGGAGATGGTCATCGAAAACGCCGGCCTCCCGCTGAACGACCGGAAGATGGAGTACATCCTGACCGGCTTCGGCGACGGCGGCTACTGGAACATGGCGGTGGATCTGGTGAAGAAGTACGGCGTGGTGCCGTCAGAGGTGATGCCGGAAACGCACCAGTCCGAGCACACCGCGGTGTTCACCAAAGTGACCCGGAGCCTGCTGCGCAAGGACGCAGCCGAACTGCGCCGGATGATCGCGGCCGGGGAGGATGTGACCGCCCGCAAGGAGGAGATGGTGGCCGAGATCTACAAGGCCCAGTGCATCGCCTTCGGGGAGCCGCCGCAGGTCTTTGACTTCTCCTGGCGCGACAAGGACGATGTCTTCCACGAGTGCCGGAACCTGACGCCGAAGCGCTTCTACGAGGAGTTCATCGGGGTGGATCTGGATGACTACGTGACCGTCACCAACCATCCGACGCCGGGCCTGCCCATGAACCTGCACTACTTCTTCCACTATACGGGCTCCATGGCGGAGGGGAACGTCTATAACCTCAACCTCACCATGGACGAGCTGGAAGACCTCTGCGTGGCCCAGCTGAAAGCCGGTGAGCCGGTGTGGTTCGGGTGCGATTCCGGCGCGTACGGCAGCCGTTCGGACGGCGTGTGGGATCCGGCCAGCCTGGACTACGAAGGCCTGATGGGCGGCGTGGATCTGACCATGACCAAGTCCGACCGCCTGCAGTACCATGACAGCTATGCCACTCACGCCATGATCCTGATCGGCGTGAATTTCGATGAAAACGGCCGGCCGGAGCGCTGGAAGATCGAGAACAGCTGGGGCGAGGAGAACGGCAAGAAAGGCCTGTTTGTCTGCAGCGAGGCCTACTTCCGCGAGTTTGTCTACGAAGGCATCATCCGCAAGGATCTGCTGAGCGACGCGCAGCGGGCGCTGCTGGAGAAGCCGCCTGTGGAGATCAACGGTTGGGAGAGCGATACGCTATGACGTGCGAGGAACGCCTGATCCGCTACGCGAAGATCGACACGCAGTCCGCGCGCTTTGCGGGGAAATGGCCTACCACCGACAAACAGTTTGATCTGGCGCGGGAACTCTTCCGGGAGATGACAGAGCTGGGCCTCTCGGATGTGTACCTGGACGAGGAACACTGCGTGGTCTGCGGCCGCGTGCCGGGCAACGTCCTGGAGGCGGAGGATGACCCGCTGGGGCTTATTGCCCACATGGACACGGCGCCGGACGCCCCCGGCGGGGCAAAGCCCTGGGTGCTGCGGGGGTATGACGGCGGGGACATCGTGCTGAATGAAGAAAAAGGCATCGTGATGCGCGCGGCCGACTACCCGAACCTGCGGCAGTACATCGGGCAGGATCTGGTGCTGACGGATGGCACGACGCTTCTGGGAGGCGATGACAAGGCTTCCATCGCGGCCATGATGACGCTGGCGGAATACCTGCTGGCGCACCCGGAGGTGAAGCACCGCCCGGTAGCCATGGCCTTCACGCCCGACGAAGAAGTGGGCGGCCTGGCGAAGGACCTGGATCTGGCCCGCTTCGGCGCGCCGACGGCCTACACGCTGGACGGCGACCACCTGGGGTGGTACGAGGATGAAACCTTCAACGCCTCGGAGGCGGTGGTCACGTTTGCCGGCGTGAGCGTGCACACCGGCACGGCCAAAGGCATCATGAAGAACGCCTGCGACATGGCGGCGGCCTTCATGGGGATGCTGCCGGCAAACGAAAAACCCCAGACGACCGAAGGCCGGGAGGGGTTCTACCACGTGGTCTCCTGTGAGGCTTCCTGCGAGAAGGCGGTTGTCCACCTGATCATCCGCGACCATGACGCGGGGAAGTTTGCCGCCCGGGAGGCGTTCGTGCGCGCCTGTGCGGACACCTTCAATGAAACGTACGGGCCCGGCACGGCGTCCTGCGCCATCCATGAGCAGTACCGCAACATGCGCGAGGTGATCGATACGGTGCCGGAGCTGGTCACGCGCCTGGTGGAGGCCATCCGTGCGGCCGGCATCGAACCGGTCTGTGAACCCTTCCGCGGCGGCACGGACGGTGCGGCGCTCTCGTTCCGCGGGCTTCCCTGCCCGAACCTGTCAGCCGGATATGAAAACGCGCACGGGCGTTTTGAGTACGTGCCCGTGCGGTCTATGGAAAAGAATGTGGAGATCCTGCTGAATCTGGCAGGGGTCATTTCAGGAAGCTGATGGCACCAAACAGCCCGGCGCTGACCAGGCCCATGATGATGCCTGCCAGCACGACGCCGGCCATGACAGCGACCACGCTCTTCTTGAAGTCCATGTCGAGGATGCTCGCGGCCAGGGTGCCGGTCCACGCGCCGGTGCCCGGCAGCGGGATGCCCACGAACAGCAGCAGGGCGATGTAGAGCCCTCGGCCCGCCTTGGCCTGCAGCTTCTTCCCGCCGGCCTCGCCTTTTTTCAGGCAGAAGGTGAAGAATCTGCCGATGACGGGCTTGTCCTTCCCCCACTCGAGCACCTTGCGCGCAAAGAAGAAGATGAAGGGCACTGGGAGCATGTTGCCGATGATGGCGATGATGTACGACGGGAGCAGCGGGAGGCTGAACCCGATGGCGTACGGGATGGCGCCGCGCAGCTCGATCAGCGGGACCATGGATACCAGAAAGACGATCAGATATTTACCAAACATGTGTGTCTCCGTGTTGCAAAAGGACCGCCCGGCTTTCGGCCGGGCGGTTCTTTTACAGATATTCGAACAATTCCTTGGCGTCTTCCTTTTTGACTGTTTCGGCCACCGAGAGCACCCGGACGGCCACCTCGCGCGTGCCGAAGGCGATGCGGATGACATCCCCCTCCTTCACATCGTACGAGGCTTTGGCGGGTTTGTCATTGACGGTGACGCGGCCGGCATCACAGGCTTCATTGGCCACGGTGCGGCGCTTGATCAGACGGGAGACCTTCAGGTATTTGTCCAGTCTCATTTCTTCTTCTTGGCTTTGGTGTTGACCTTATCCTTGAGAGCCTTGCCGGCCTTGAAGGTGGGGTTCTTGCTGGCCTTGATCTTCATGGTCTCACCGGTGCGGGGGTTGCGGCCCGTGCGGGCAGCGCGCTTGACAACGTCAAAGGTACCAAAACCGACAAGCTGCACCTTGTCCCCGGCCTGAAGAGCATCGGAAACGGTCTCTTCGAAAGCCTTGACGAACTTGGCGGCATCCTGCTTGCTCAGCTCGGCCTTCGCGGCGACGGCATCGATCAGTTCTTTCTTGTTCATGATTTCCTCCTGAATTTTGGGCACCGGCGGGCGGTGCCGCATGCTGCAAACAAAAAAGCAGGAAAAACGGGATTTCCCGTCCTGCGGTGGGTTTACCACACCGCTATTTATAGCGTGGCACGCGCACTTTGTCAAGCGTTGTGGCGAAAACCGTGAAAAAAGCGTGAAAAAACGCCGTTTTCCGGGCTTTTCCGGCGGTTTGCACAGGTGTGGGACTTGCAAAATCGGCAGGTTTCCGCTACACTGATGCTGAACTTGTATGACCGAAGGAGCGTAGACGGATCGTGGCGGCATCACGGAGAAAAAAGAAAGTCAGAAAGAGCGGACGGGCGGTCCTGCCGGTCGTCCTGGTCATCGTGCTGCTGCTGGCAGGCGTGGCTGCGTTCCGCGGCATCGGCCTGCGGGAGAAGGACGCGGCCTACGCGTCGGTCGAGCAGGAGCTGAAAGCGCAGATAGCGGCGGAGGAAGCGCGCACGGTCACGCTGGAACAGCGCAAGGTGTACGTGCAGACGGTGGAATACATCGAGAAGATCGCCAAGGAGCGGCTGAGTCTGGTGTATCCGGACGAGATCCTCTTCCGTTCGCACTGAGCACGTTTATTCTGATCACAGACAGGCCCGGCGTCACATGCGGCGCCGGGTTCTTTTGTAAGGAGGCAGGGTGGCAGACAGGCTGACGGCGGCTTTGGACCGGTTCGTCCTGCGGTACGGTCTTAACGGGCAGACGGTGGTGGCGGCGCTCTCGGGCGGCGCGGATTCCGTCTGCCTTCTTTTGCTGCTGGCGGAAGCATCGGAACGGCACTCCCTGCGCGTGGTGCCGGTGCACGTGCACCACGGCATCCGCGGGGCGGAGGCGGACGGCGATGCGGCCTTTTGTGAAGCGCTGTGCAAGAAGCTGGGCCTGGCCTGCCGGGTGGTGAGAGAAGACGTGCCGGCGCTGGCTGCCGGCCGGAAGAAGGGCCTGGAAGAGACCGCCCGCGCGGTGCGCTATGAAGCGCTGCGCCAGGCGGCGCATGAAGAAGGTGCTTCCTGGATCCTTACCGCCCACCACCGCGATGACCAGGCGGAGACCATCCTGTTCCACGTGCTGCGCGGCACGGGCCTGTCCGGCCTCGCCGGCATGCCGGAGGCAGAGGAGGGCATCGGCCGGCCGCTGCTGGCCGTCTCCCGGGAGGAGATCCGCGCGTGGCTTGTCGAGCGCGGGCAGGACTGGCGGGAGGATGCCACCAACGCCGATCTGTCCAATGACCGCAGCCGCATCCGCTGCGAGCTGCTGCCGCTCATGGAGAAACTCCGGCCCGGTGCCGCAGAGCATCTGTGCGCGCTGGGGCAGGAGGCCGGTGAGGCCGCAGACTATCTGCGCCGGCAGGCGCAGGAGGTGCTGGAAGAAGAGCATTTCTCCCAGGAGAACCCGGTGTTTCCCGGGAAACGCCTGGGGGAACTGCCGCCGGCGCTCGCATCGGCCGTGGTCCGCGAGAGCCTGAAGAGTACGCTTGGCAGCCTCACGGACGTCTCCCGTGCGCATACGGAAGCCGTGAAGGCGCTGGCGCAGGGACCGAGCGGGAAGCGCGCCGAACTGCCGGCCGGCGTGACGGTCGTGCGCGATTTTGACAGGCTCCGCTTCGGGCCGGCAAAGCCTTCCGCACCGGCGCCGCTCCCCCTCATCCGGCTCACGGTCCTTTCCGCCGAAAAAGCGGGTGAAATTGCCGAGAACGATTGTCTTAAGTGGTTTGCTTATGATAAAATTAAAGAGCTGCCCACCGTGCGCAGGCGCCATCCGGGGGACCGCATCGCCGTCTACGCGGACGGCCGGCACCGCTCGCTGCAGGATCTGTTCATCGACCTGAAGATCCCGGCGGATGAGCGCGCCGCCGTGCCCGTTGTGGCGGCCGGGTCCGAGGTGCTCTGGGTGCCCGGTTACCGCAGGAGCGCGGCGTTTGCCGTGACGGAGCAGACAACACTGGTACTGAAGGCCGAGTGGGTCCGTTGAGGGACGGCCGGCCTCAGAAGGAGGAAGCGATGGCAGAGACCATTCGTGTGATGATCCCGGAAGACGAAGTTGACAAGCGCATTGCCGAGCTGGGCGCGGCGATCAGCCGCGACTACGCGGGCAAAGCCGTGCACCTGGTGTGCGTCCTGAAAGGCGGCGCCACGTTCATGTGCGAGCTGGCCAAGCGCATCACCGTACCGGTCTCGTTTGATTTCATGTCGGTCTCTTCCTACGGCGCCGGCACCAAGTCCAGCGGCGTGGTCCGCATCGTCAAGGACCTGGACGAGCCGCTCGAGGGCAAGGAAGTGCTGGTGGTCGAAGACATCATCGACTCCGGCCGCACGCTCTCCTATCTGGTGGACATGTTAAAGAAGCGCGGGCCGAAGAGCGTGCATCTGTGCACGCTGCTGGACAAGCCGGACCGCCGCGTGGTGGAAGGCGTGGTGGTGGACTACGTCGGTTTCACCATCCCGGACGAATTCGTGGTGGGGTACGGCCTGGACTATGACCAGCGCTACCGCAACCTGCCGTACATCGGCGTGGTGGAGTTTACGGAGGAGTAACCCCGCAAGTCAGGAGGTTTTTCATTGGATCAGCATTATCCCCGCCGGCCGTCGTTCGTGTTCCCGCTGCTCATGATGATCGGCCTGATGGTCATCCTCATGGTGGCGCGCAACCGAAATGCAGCGCAGCCGGCATCCTGGGAGGCCTTTGAGAAGGCGGCTTCGGCCGGCCAGGTCAAAGACATCGTCATCAGTCAGAACGAACAGGTGCCCACCGGCGCCGTCAACTATACGGTGGAGGGCAAGCGCTACGCCGCGCCCGTCACCGACGTGAACAATGCCACGGCGTGGCTGGGTGAGCAGAAACTCCCGTTCATGGTGTCCAACCCGCCGTCCGGCACCAGCTTCTTCACGCTGTTCTGGCCGCTGCTGGCGGTCGGCGTGGTGGTGGCGCTGCTGTGCCTGTTCATCATGAACCGGATGCTGGGCGCGGCCAACGGCGGCAGCCAGATGGCCAACTTCGGCAAGTCCCGGGCGCAGGTGCTGCGGCCCGGCGAAAAGGGCATCAATTTCGGCTATGTGGCCGGCCTGAAAGAAGAAAAAGAAGAGCTGGCGGAGGTGGTAGACTTCTTAAAGGACCCCTCCAAATACACGGAGATGGGCGCGCGCATCCCGAAGGGCATCCTTCTGGTGGGCCCGCCCGGCACCGGCAAGACCCTGCTGGCCAAAGCCATCGCGGGGGAGGCCGGCGTGCCGTTTTTCTCCATTTCCGGCTCGGATTTCGTGGAGATGTTCGTGGGTGTCGGCGCTTCGCGCGTCCGGGATCTGTTTGAGGACGCCAAACACAATTCTCCTTGCATCGTCTTCATCGATGAGATCGACGCCGTTGCCAGGCGCCGCGGCACCGGCCTCGGCGGCGGGCACGACGAGAGAGAGCAGACACTGAACCAGCTGCTGGTGGAAATGGACGGCTTTGAGGCCAACGAAGGCATCATCGTCATGGCCGCCACCAACCGCGTGGACATCCTGGATCCGGCCATCATGCGCCCGGGGCGCTTTGACCGGAAAGTCGGCGTGGGAAGGCCTGATGTGCAGGCGCGCGAGGATATCCTCAAGGTGCACGCCCGCAACAAGCCGCTCGGCGACAACGTGGATCTGGCGCGTGTGGCGCGCACCACGGCGGGCTTTACCGGCGCGGATCTGGAGAACCTCATGAACGAAGCCGCCATCAAGGCGGCGGGTGAAGACCGCAAGTTCATCCGCCAGGAAGATATCGACGCGTCGTTCGTGCGCGTGGGCATCGGCACCGAGAAGCGCTCCCGCGTGATCAGCGAGGAGGAGAAGCGCATCACGGCCTACCACGAGACGGGCCATGCCATCCTGTTCCACGTGCTGCCGCACGTGGGGCCGGTGCACACGGTCTCCGTCATTCCCACGGGCGCCGGCGCCGCCGGCTACACCATGCCGCTGCCGGACCGCGACGAGATGTTCCGCTCGCGCAGCCGCCTGCTCGAGGAGATCACGGTCTCTTTGGGCGGCCGCATCGCCGAGGAGATCCTGCTGGGGCCGGACGATATCACCACCGGCGCGTCGCAGGACATCAAGGAGGCCACGGAGCTGGCCCGCAATATGGTCATGCGCTACGGCATGAGCAAAAACATCGGCATGGTCAACTACGGTTCGGATGAGGATGAGGTGTTCATCGGGCGCGATATGGGGCGCACGCGCGGCTACTCCGAAGAGGTGGCCGGGCAGATCGATGAGGAAGTGCACGACATCATCCGCCAGTGCTATGACCGCGGGCGGGAGCTCATCCTGCAGCACAGCCGCGTGCTGGATGCCTGCGCCGCACTGCTCATGGAAAAAGAAAAGATCGGTCAGGACGAGTTCGAGGCTTTGTTCTAAGAATGGTTGAGGATGGCCGAAGCCGTTCGGGATGTGGCGATACTGTACAGATTTACCGCGTTAAAGCGTTGAATTTTGGGCAGTATTTTGGGGGATCGTGTGTTATACTTACGCCCGTAAACCCCCCAATACATTTGCTACACCCCAAACAAATGCACCACCAACCATCGAAGCGAGGAGCCTTGGCCCCTCGCTTCGATCACGTTTGGGAGAGAATAGATGATCACTGAAGCCCTGTTTCACGACGAGACCGGTCTGTGCCGGTCTCCGGAAGAACCGCGCGCCGGCGAGCCGGTCACTCTCTTTTTCCGGACCGCCAAGGACGACGTATCGGCCGTCTATCTGGTCAGCCGTGA
The DNA here is from genome assembly GCA_946405185.1 of uncultured Lachnospiraceae bacterium. GTDB lineage: Bacteria > Bacillota > Clostridia > Lachnospirales > Lachnospiraceae > CAKQHB01. The sequence goes on along the minus strand of CAMJGH010000012.1, from coordinate 18,598 downwards.
CCACGAGATGAGACTGTGCCGGGACAAAGACCGCCGGGACGCGCGGTTTGACTGGTACCGCATCACACTGACCGTGCCGGAGAAACTGTTCTCCTACTATTTTGAGGTGGAGAGCGGCATGGACATGGTGGCGTATGACCGCACCGGCAGCGTGCGGCGCCCGGACCCGCAGCATCAGTTCCGCATCCAGCCGGGCCTGTCGGTGCCGGACTGGGCCTGCGGCGCCCTCATGTACCAGATTTTTACGGACCGCTTCAAGAGCGGTGACGGCGACAACGACGTGCAGAGCGGCGAGTACGTCTACTTAAAGCACCGGACGGAACAGGTGGCCTGGGATTCCGAGGTGCAGGGGTTTGACGTGGCGCGCTTTTACGGCGGGGACCTGCCGGGCGTGCGCTCCAAGCTGGATTACCTGCAGTCGCTGGGCGTGGAGGTGCTTTATTTCAACCCGCTCTTTGTCTCGCCCTCCAACCACAAGTACGACACGCAGGACTATGATCACATCGACCCGCACCTGACCCGCGTGCCGCTCCTGTCGGAGACCAATCCGGCGCCGGAGCAGGGCAACGAAGGCGCCGAACGGTACGGCCGGATCACCACGGATGCGCACATCCTCGAGGCGTCGGACGCCTGGTTTGCGGACTTCTGCGCCGAGGTGCATGCGCGCGGCATGAAGATCATCCTGGACGGCGTGTTCAACCACTGCGGGTCGTTCAACAAGTGGCTGGACCGTGAGAAGATCTACGAAAAAGGCGGCGGCGTCCCCGGCGCGTACGCGCGCAAGGACAGCCCGTACCACGGGTACTTCCGCTTTGAAAAAGATGCCTGGCCGGACAATCCTTCCTATGAAGGCTGGTGGAACAACGACACGCTGCCGAAACTCAACATCGACGGCTGCCCGGAACTGGCGGATGAGATCATCCGCATCGGGAAGAAGTGGGTGTCGCCGCCGTACTGTGCGGACGGGTGGCGGCTGGACGTGGCCGCGGATCTGGGCCACACCCGCAGCGCCAACCACGCGTTCTGGAAGCGGTTCCGGGAGGCGGTGCGCGAGGCCAACCCGCAGGCGCTGGTGCTGGCCGAGCACTACGGCAACCCGGCCGCCTGGATCCTGCGCGGCGAGTGGGATTCCGTGATGAACTACGACGCGTTCATGGAGCCGGTCACGTGGTTTCTGACCGGCATGGAAAAGCACTCGGACTTCCGCAACGACGGGCTGTACGGCAACGGCGAGGTGTTCTTCCACATGATGGCCAACGCCATGAGCAAGCTGACCGGACGGTCGCTCTACTGCGCCATGAACCAGCTGTCCAACCACGATCACTCACGGTTCCTCACGCGCACCAACCGCACGGTCGGCCGGCTGGCCACGAGCGGCTCTGCGGCCGCCTCGCAGGGTATCAACAAAGGGGTGTTCCGCGAGGCCTGCGTGATGCTCATGACCTGGCCCGGCGCGCCCACCCTCTACTACGGTGATGAGGCGGGCCTGTGCGGCTTTACGGACCCGGACTGCCGCCGGCCTTACCCCTGGGGGCATGAGGATCTGGAACTGATCGAGTTCCACAAGTATCTGGCGTCTTTCCGCCGGAAGTGCTCCTGCATGCGCAAGGGCTCGGTCAAGGGCCTGGCGGCGGGCTATCAGCTGGTGGCCTACGGCCGGTTTGACGCGGACACGCAGGCGGTCGTTGTGATCCACAACGGGACGGACTGGAAGCACGTGAAGCTCCCGGTGTGGACGCTGGGCGTGCCGGACGGGAAGACGCTCGAGCGCGTGCTGACCAGCAACGAAGCCGGTTATAACGTGGGCTGCAAGTCCATGACGGTGAAAGACGGTTATCTGGAGGCGGACATCGGTCCGGTGAGTGCCGTGCTGTATCTCAGAAAGGAGAGCGGCGAATGATCCAGGATATTCTGCCGAGACATTTTGACAACCAGTGGCGGGACATCGTCCCGGAGCCGGGCGATACGTGCCTGGTCTGCCACGACAACACGGTGCTCTGCCGGCGGCTGGACGACGGCACCATCCTGTTCCCGTCGCTCGAGGACCTGCACGGGGATCCCACGCTGGCCACGTATCTGTTCTCCATCGACCAGGAGAAGTTCTTCCTGCTGCCGCACCTGTCGGTCACGGCGCCGGTGGGGTATGCCTACGAGGACATGCGCGTGTTCCGGCAGGCATCGCCGCGCTATTACGCGTTTGCGGGCATCACCGGCCATCAGCTCTACCAGTGGTACCGGGAGCACCGCTTCTGCGGGAGATGCTCGGGCGCCCTGGTGAAGGACCACAAGGAGCGCATGCTCAAGTGCCCGCACTGCGGGACGGTGGTCTACCCGGTCATCTGCCCGGCGGTCATCGTGGCCGTGGTGGACAAAGACCGCATCCTCTTGAGCAAGTATGCCGGCCGCGGGCCCAACCCGCGCTATGCGCTTATCGCCGGCTTCAACGAGATCGGCGAGACCATCGAGGAGACCGTGCACCGCGAAGTCATGGAGGAAGTGGGGCTGAAGGTGAAGAACCTGCAGTTCTACAAGAGCCAGCCGTGGTCGTTCTCCGGGTCGCTGCTGTTCGGCTTCTTTGCGGAGCTGGACGGCTCGGATGAGATCACGCTGCAGGAGGACGAACTGTCCGAGGCGGCGTTCCACACGGCGGACGAAGTGCCGGAAAACACCGAACAGGTGGCGCTCACCTGGGAGATGATGGAGAAGTTCAGGAACGGCTACCGTCCGTACGGCAGCAGCAAGATCACCGCGGAGTAAGGAGTGTTTTTTGCCGGCGGGAGACTGCCGGGAGGAGGCAGCATGAGTGAGGCCAACCGGTTTGCGGGCGAGGCGGCCGTACCCGGCCATCCGCTCTATCAGGCGTACACCGCGCGCGTCACACCGCTGTATGAGCGGGGCGGCGAGGTGCGCAGTCCCTTCGCGCGCGACTACACGCGCATCCTTCACTGTATGGGGTACCGGCGCCTGAAGCACAAGACGCAGGTGTTCTACAACATCGAGAAGGACCACATCTGCACGCGCATGGAGCACGTCTCCCACGTGGAGTCGGTGTCCTCCACCATCGCGCGGTACCTGGGGCTCAACGACGAGCTCACCCGGGCCATCTCCATCGGCCACGACGTGGGCCACGCGCCGTTCGGGCACGAGGGCGAGCGGATATTGTCGGAGTTTTCCGAGGAGTATCTGGGCCGGAAGTTCTGGCATGAACAGAACGGCCTGCGCTTTGTGGACGACATCGAGCTGCTGGCCAACGACAACAACGAGAAAAAGAACCTGAATCTCACGTACGCGGTGCGCGACGGCATCATCTCCCACTGCGGCGAGGTGGATGAGAACGGCCTGCGCCCGCGGCAGGAGATGATCGATCTGGCGGACTTTTCGGCGCCGGGGCAGTATGCGCCGGCCACCTGGGAAGGGTGCGTGGTCAAGATCTCCGACAAGATCGCCTACATCGGGCGGGACATCGAAGACGCCATCAGCCTGGGCTTCATCGATGAGGAGGCCCGTCACGAGCTCATGGAGCTGGCCAAGATGAGCCACGCACAGGTGCTCAACACGACGGTCCTGATCAGCCGCTTCATCACGGATATCTGCGCGCACAGCAGCCCGGAAGCGGGCATCTGCCTGTCCGAGGAGGCTGTGGCGCAGATGAAGGCCGTCAAGGAGTTCAACTACCGCCACATCTACCGCCACAAGCGGTTTGAACCGTTCACCAAGTACGCCCGGCTGGTCATCCGGCAGCTGTTCTCGGTGCTGCTGGATACGTACGACGGCCCCGGATCGTTTGCGGTGCTCTCGCGTGAGGCGCGCTACTGCCCGGAACTGATGACATCGTTTGCCCAGTTCCTGGCCAAGTATGCGGACCCGGCAGTGCTGCCGGCCGGGACGCTGGCGGACATCGGCGCCGGGTGCGTCAACCGCAAGGTGTACGGGCGTCTGGAGACCAAAGAGATATATGTGCAGGCCATCATCGACTACATATCCGGCATGACGGACCGGTATGCGGTGGCCGCGTTTGAAGAACTGCTGAAGTACTGAACCCGGAAAGGAGAGGAGACTATGTTGGAGAAAGCGGTACTGGAAAAGTACCTGTCCCTGGCCATGTCGTCGCAGGCGGATTTCGCGGAGATCTACGAAGAGAAAGAGATCAACGAGAACATTTCCATGCGGGACGGCCTGGTGGAGGACGTGGACACGGAGGAGATCGCCGGCATCGGCATCCGCCTCTACAAAGGAACCCAGTCGGTCTACGCCTACTCGCACGCCTCGGATGAGGCGGCGGTGCTGCCCATGATCGAAGACCTGAAGGCGGCCATCGGCACGTCCGATAAGACCGCAAGCGTGACCCTCACCCGCGTGGAATACGAGAACCGCCACCCGGTGAAGGTGGACTTCACGAAGACGCCGCTGGCGGACCGCGTGCAGCTGCTCACCCGCGCCACCAACGCGGCCAAAGAAGCGGATTCCCGCATCGTCAAGGTGATGGCGGGCATCCTGAACGTGAAGCAGGAGGTGCAGATCTCCACGTCCGAAGGCCGGCTGATCGGCGATACGCGCGTGCGCACCCGCCTGATGTGTGAAGCTTTTGCCAAAGAGGGGGACAACCTCCAGTCGGGCGCGGACCGTCCGGGCGGCGGCTGCGGCCTGGAGTTCTATGAGCAGGTGACGCCGGAGGAGATCGGGCGCGAGGCCGCCAGAGGCGCCATCGTCAACCTCTCCGCCGTGGACTGCCCGTCCGGCAGGATGCCGGTCATCATCGACAACGGCTTCGGCGGCGTCATCTTCCACGAAGCATGCGGGCATTCGCTCGAGGCCACCGGCGTGGCCAAGAACCAGTCGGTCTTTGCCGGCAAGCAGGGCCAGCGTATCGCGGCTCCGTGCGTGAGCGCGGTCGATGACGGCACCATCCCGAACGCCTGGGGGTCCGAGAACATCGACGACGAAGGCAACTTCCAGCAGCGCCGTCTGCTGATCAAGGACGGTATCCTGCAGAGCTACATGATCGACCGCTTAAACGGCCGCCGCATGGGCCAGGCTTCCACCGGCAGCGGAAGACGCCAGTCCTACAAGTATGAGCCGACCTCCCGCATGTCCAACACCTTCATCCTGCCGGGGGATTCTTCCTTTGAGGAGATGTTTGAAGGCATCGAGAAGGGCCTGTACTGCAAAAAGATGGGCGGCGGCAGCGTCAACCCCATCACGGGCGAGTTCAACTTTGCGGTGCGCGAAGGGTATCTGATCGAGAACGGCAAGATCACCAAACCCGTGCGCGGCGCGGCGCTCATCGGCAGCGGCTCCGAGATCCTCATGAACATCGACCGCGTCTGTGACAACCTGGCCCGCAGCCAGGGCATGTGCGGGTCCATGAGCGGCTCCATCCCCACGGATGTCGGCCAGCCCGCCATCCGCGTGACGTCCATCACGGTAGGAGGTACGGCAAATGAATAAGCAGGAATGGTTTGACAAGGCGAAAGCCGCCGGCTTTGCGGCCTTTGAGATTGGGACATCCCGGGAGTCCGGCCGGTCGCTCACCTGGTATCAGGGGGACATGGACACGTTCGTGACCAAGCAGAGCGCCTCCACCACGCTGCGCGCGCTGACGGCCGCCGGCCGGCAGGTGGTCATCACCACCGAGCATCCGGAAGAACTGGATGCGGATGCCGTGCTGAAGAAGATGGCCGAGACGGCCGCCGTCATCACCTCCGAGGATGAAAGCTTCATCCGCGAGCCGGCAGAAGCGCTTCCGGCAGCCTCGAAATATCATTTCGTGCAGCCGGAGCCGGAAGCCATCCGCCAGGCGCTGGCGGCGGTTGAAGCCAAACTCTCCGCGTACGATCCGCGCATCGCCCAGGTGACGGATCTGGAGTGGGAAGAAGAGAGCGCCGGCAAGGAAGTGGACAACTCCCGCGGCATGGCCGTGGCCGAATCCGGCTGCGCCCAGCTGCTGATCGCCGGCGTGGCCGCCGCCGAAAACGGGGAGGTCAAGAGTGAGTTCCGCGTGGAAGTGGTGGAAGACCTGGCCTCCTTTGACGCCGACACGTTCGTGAAGAAACTGTGCGATGAAGCCATCGGAAAGCTGGGCGGTGCGCCCATCCCGTCCGGCGCCTACCCGGTGATCCTCGAAAAAGAAGCCATGACAGGGCTGTTTTCCGCGCTGTCCGGCATGTTCTCCGGCGATCTGATCGGCAAGGGCATCAGCCCGCTGCGCGACAAGCTGGGCCAGGCCGTTTTCTCGGAAAAGATCACGGTGACCGATGACCCGCGCCTTCCGGAACTGCTGATGCCGGTGGCCTACGATGACGAAGGCTGCCCGACCGCCCGCAAGGAACTGGTGAAGGACGGCGTCTTCGTGAAGATGCTGCACGACACCAAGTCCGGTGCCCGCATGAAGGCGGAAAGCACGGGCAACGGCTTCCGCGGCGGCGTGCGTCCGATGGGCCTGGGCATCGAGCCGGGCGAAAAGACCCTGGAGCAGATGATGGCGGACATGGGCGACGGCCTGGTGATCACGGATCTGGCCGGCCTGCACGCCGGCATCGACCACGTGACCACGGACTTCTCGCTGCAGTGCAGCGGGTATCTGGTGAAAGGCGGCAAGCGTGACCGCGCCGTGACGCTCATCACCGTGGCCGGCAACTTCCTGGACATGATGAAGCACGTGGTCTGCGTGGGCAGCGATGTGGAGTGGAAGTACCGCACCATCGCCGCACCGAGCATCGCGTTCGAGAGCCTGTCGATCGCGGGCGAGTAAAGGAGACATCCATGAAAAAGAAACTCTCTTCCCCCAACGCTCCCGCCGCCATCGGCCCGTACTCACCGGGCATTGATGCCGGTTCCACCGTGTACCTGTCCGGCCAGATACCCATCGATCCGGCCACGGGCGAGTTCCCGTCCGATGACATCGGCGAGCTGACCGCGCAGTGCTTCAAAAACATCTCCGCGCTGCTTGGCGAGGCCGGCCTGACGCTGGCGGACGTGGTGCGCGTGAACGTGTTTCTGGCGGATATTGCGGATTTCGCCGCGGTGAACGCCGTGTACGCCACGTTCTTTGAGGAGCCGTATCCGGCCAGATCGTGCTATCAGGTGGCCGCGCTCCCCAAGAACGCGAAGATCGAGATTGAAGTGACGGCTGTCCGCAGCTGACGGCGGCCTGAAGAGCCGGGCGGCAGGCCCGGCGGAACAGAAAGGAATGAACATGAACATTACCAAAACCATGGAGGGCAGCCGCACCGTGCTGGCCCTGGAGGGCCGTCTGGACACGGTGACGGCGCCGGATCTGGCCGCGGAGCTGAATAGCCTGGATCCGGACACCGCGGAGCTGGTGCTGGACCTGGAAAAACTGGAGTATGTGTCTTCCGCCGGGCTGCGCGTGCTGCTGCAGGCCAAGCGCTTCATGGCCGGCAGAGGGACGCTGGCCGTCACCAACGTGGGCGAGCTGGTCCGCGAAGTGTTTGACGTGACGGGCTTTGGCAAGATGCTCGGGATCGGCTGAGCGGGAAGGAGACGGTATGAAAAGCGATGTGATCGTGATCACCAGCCGGGGCGATGGCATGGAAGACGCCCTGCGCCAGGCGGAAAAGACGGCCGCGTTTGCCGAACTGTCCCCCAAGAGCGCCATGCACCTGCGGCTGCTGACCGAAGAGATGCTGGGGATGGTGCGCTCCATCACGGGCAAGGTGTCCTGTGAGTACTGGATCGAATCCAAGGGGCAGGCGTTCGAGCTGCACCTGCACACCTCCGCCCAGATGAACGACGAAAAGCGCCGTCAGCTGCTGGCGGCCTCCTCGACCGGAAAGAACGAAGCGGCCCGCGGCATCATGGGCAAGATCCGCACGTTCTTCGACCCGCTGGATGAGGTGCCGGTGTTCTTCTCGGCCTCGCCGGACGGCACGTACACCGATATGTACGGCTGGTCGCTGCGCAGCTACGAGAAGGAACTGGAGGCGGAGCGCGCCGAGCACCGCGAAGGCGCCGAAGAGGCGTGGGATGAGCTGGAGATGTCCATCGTCTCCGCCGTGGCGGACGATGTGAAAGTCAGCATCCGCGGGCGCGAGGTGGATATGGTCATCTACAAGACCGTGAAATAAACCAGACAACGAAGCGGCTGCCTTCCGGTGAGGAAGGCAGCCGTTTTTTTGGTGCGCTCGGCAGGAAAGGGGCCATGCCGCGCGTTTTTGTCAGTGGATCTTCGCGTGGGGACAGCGGCTGGTGATGAAATCCGCCACGAGATCGAAATCCGCGTCTTCGGCGTACACCTGGTTCTTTTCCAGGAGCTGCCCCACGTGGATGGTGTGGCGGCGCTTCCGCACCTTGATCGTCTTCACATCGGCGAACACCGAAGTGGAGCGGTTCTTTTCCATGGCTAAAAGCCCCGCACCGGCCGCGCCGGGGCGCCCGGCGGCCAGGCCGGCCAAGGCTGTCAGCATCCCCAGCGCTTCGGCTTTTTTGACCTGCTTCGGCATCTGGATATGCGTCACGCGCTTCTCGTCCATCTCAAACAGCACCACGTACTTGCCGCCGTAGAGCGCGGCTACGATCAGATAGGCGATCAGGCCGATGATGAGCAGAACGCCTGTGATGATCAGGAACACCTTCGCGGTGCCCCAGACGGCGGATAAGCCGCTGCCGGTGATCAGATCCACCAGCGTGATGAACAGCCACGTCACGCCGAAGGCGATGCCCAGCACCTTGTAAACCGTCACCAGGATGGTGGGGTTTTTGATCATGTCAAATTCGTAGTACCACCGGTAAACGCCGTCGGGCCCGCGCCAGATGTGTTCGCTGACCGGCGTGCCGGGGAGAGTGTTGGTGTTCTGCATAGCGGCTCCTTTCTGTCTGATGGCAGACGATCGTGCGGGACGGGACATATGCCATTTGACCTGTCCCTTTGTCTTATTTCAGCAGTTCCCTGGCGATATCCTCGGACGGTGCGCCGATGGCGGGCACCGAATACCACCCGAAGAGCGCATCGTAGAGGGCGCCGAACGCGCGGGAGGAGAGGCCGGTGACGGAAGTGAAGAGTTTGCCGGGCCAGACCACGATGTACTCCTTCTTGCCGGACGGCCAGTAGATGGGGAAGGTGAAGGTGCCGTAGGAACTCTGGTTCGCATCGCCTTCGAAGGATTCATAGATCATGGCGATGCCCTGGCCGAAGAGGCTCTCCAGGATGGCGTTCACCAGGCCGCGGTAGTTGAGGAGGGCATCCACCTTGAGATTGTTGAAGAACTCCGCGGTGATGCCCGGGCCGCCGAGCAGCCGCCTGGCCTCTTCCAGGGTGATCAGCTGGTCCGGGGAGATGCGGGCACCGGAACCCATCTGGACCGTCCCCACGCCTTCCTGAATGATGGCTTTGTCCAGGTTTCCGGCTACCACGCGCTTCGTGATGATCTCGTTGCCCTGCTTGTCAAGCTGCGTCATGCTGATGCGCGCCTGGCCGGGGAGGTTCTTGTTGATGGTGTCCCAGAAGGAATTCCGGAAGAAGTTTTTGACCGCTTCGGAATTCATGGCTTTGGCCAGGCCGGCCCCGACGCACTTCTTGACGGCCATCACGGAGGTGTCCAGGCAGGTCTTGCGCAGCGCCTCGAAGAAATCCCGCGGGTTCATCTGATAGTAGTGGGAGAACCAGTCCACCAGGAGGTAGAGTACCAGCACCACGGCCAGCTTCTTGGTGTCCTTCGACTGCAGGCTCATCACGTACCCCATGCCGGAATCGTCCGCGATGGAGATCTGGTTTTCCAGTGCGGACGTGGCCAGGGTGAAAATGTGCTCCTGGAAATCGATGTCCGTCTTTCCGGTGTAGGCGTAGTTCCAGATGGCTTCGTCCACGATGTTGACCACCAGGTCCTTGAGCGGGGTGATCCATGCCTCGTTGTTCCCGAACACGTACTTGGCCCAAATGGAGAAGAAGGTATCGCCGATGAAGCGCATGGGCTTCTTGAAGATGGCTTCGGTGGCATCGTAATGATCGATCAGCCGCATCTGGTACGCGTACTGGCGCGTCCAGAAATCCTGGGCGGCGCGGATCATCTCGTAGCGCATGGCGCGCAGCTCGGAGGCATCCCACAGGTCCGGGTCATTGAAATTGGCTTTGATGTACTGCACGTAACGGTGGGCCACATCGCCCGGGAAGTACCGGATGGCCGTCACGCACAGCTCCTTAAACTCCTTGTCCCAGCCGGCGCGCGGGTCAAACGGCTCGCCGAGCAGCCGCACCGGGATGCGGATGTTCACGGACGGATCTTGGGTCGCCGTGACCGGCAGGAAGAAGACGTACTCATCCTTCATCTCCGGGAGGGAATCCTCCGGTGTGAAGGAGAAGCCGGCGCTGTGCCATCCGATGGGACACCGGTATTTGGCCAGGATGTTCTTGCCTTCGGCGGACGTATGGGCGAGTTTCCCCACCCGGAAGTATTGTGGCTTCATGCCGATGAGAGCAGTGCCGTCATCGTTCAGCCGGGTGTAACACAGGTCAAACCCCGTGGGCCGGATCAGCGGGTCGAGCGTGAGCTTGTTAGGGTCGCGCGTGAGGTAGGAGAGCACCTCCAGACGGCCGCCTTTTAACACCTGCCGGACACCGGGAGTCTTCGCACGCAAGGGGTTTGGCCCGCCGCTTATAAGCACCGAGAGCCCGAACGGGTAGAGGTCGATGGAGAAGTACCCGTAAACGGTGCCCCAGTCTTCAAAGTCCGCTTCGATGGTGATCTGCCGCGTGGTCTTATCGGCAAACACGCCGCTCTCACGCGGAGCCGGCGGGGTGCGGTTGTCGATGCGGGCCCAGTAGGTGTAGGCGAATTTCGTGTCCTTTTCGGCCGTGATCACAAAGCCGTCGGTACCCGTGAAGCGGATCTTCACGGGCTCTTTGGCGGCATCCGCGAACGCGAACCGCAGTTTATCCTGCCCGCCGGCGCCGGCGATCATCTCCACGAGGGACAGATCCGCGGCGATGTCCCACTTGCCGTCCTCGAGATCCCGCGGGAAGACGATGTAAGGCTTCCCGACGATGCGGAAGATGACTTCCTGCCGGAAGACGCCGCCGGGGCCGTTTAAGGTAAAGACAACGGAGCCCTGCACGTCTTTGCCTTCCTCCGGCGCTACAACTTCCGCCGCCATCCACTCACCGGCCATGCCGGCGCGGCGGACATTGAGGCCGATGCCGGACGGGGAGATCTTCACGGTCCACTCGGGGCTGGGGGACTCCACGCCCTTCGTGACCGTGACGATGCGGGCATAGACGTACACGGGCTTGGCCCCGCGGGCGATGGCGTTGCCGAAGTCCTTGTAGGTGTACATCCGGTATTCGCGCGGAGGCTCCTCTTCGGGCTCCTCCGGCTTCTTTTTTTCCTGTTTCGGCTGTTTTGGCTTCTTTTTCCGGGCGCGGCTGATGGCGGTTCCCCCGCCGATCACGGCAATGGCGCCGACGCCCACGCCCACCGCCGTGCCGGGATCGATATCTTCAAAAATGTCGCTGAAGATGGACGTCCCGCCATCCTGCCCGGGCTTCTCGTCAGCTTCCGTCACCACGTCCTGCCGGCGTCCGGACCGGGTGGGACGGGCGGTCTCTTCGGCGGTTTCGGGCTCGTCTTCTACCGCCTCGTACTCCCAGATGGTCTCGGATCCCGCGCCGTGGAAGACGATGCGGTAGTAGATGCTCCCGTCCGGGATGGTCAGCGTGCCGGAGTCGGTGGCCGAGTAGATATTCTCACCTGTGGCGGGAGCGGACTTGGCTAGGACACGGCAGGCGATGAACCCGTCATTCTTTTCGATGTTGCCGCCGGTCGCGAAATATTCCCGGTGGATCTCGCTTTCATACCAGTGGTTTTTGATCTCGGCGGTCATGGTGAACGAGATGGTCTCACCGGACCGGAAGCTGGCCGGAGGGCCGCTGCAGGTGACGATGAAGTCTGCCTTCTCGACCAGTCTTCCGTCGTAGTATTTTTCATAGTGGGTGGAGTGGACCAGCTCCGAGGCTTCGTAGCTGTAGTTAAAGGAGTCCTGGTAGAAAGGCGTTTCATCCTCGGGGCGGTTGATGGTGGTCTTAACCAGCTGCAGAGTGGTCTGCTTTGCCGCCCGGACGGGGAGGGAGAGCAGGAAGAGCGGCAGAAAAGCCAGCAAAATGGCCGCAAAGAGGGCGGTGGTGCGCCGCAGGCCGGCGCGGGAGAAGAAGGGACTTCGGCAAGAGCGATGATGCGTACGCATGGCGATACCTCCTGTCATGTGCAGCAAGAAACGGTTGCTTCGGTTGGAAAAGATGGATCATCAAGAGGAAATATATATCCAACATAGCAAAAAAATGTCTCCCTGTCATCGGCATCCTGCCCCAACTTGCGGACGGGAATCCGTGAATATGCCAAAAGAGTGGCGGAGAAGGAAATGTATGCTATACTGAACCCATCCGGAAACACTTGATCGGAGGCCAGCATGTATTACGTGATCAGAGAGACCTTACAGGCCAGCGATGCCGTTTCCTTCCGCACGGCCGGCGCGCCCTACGTGGCGGTGCTGTCATCGGAGGAGTGGAAGGAAGACCGCGAGGAGTTTGACCTCGGCATCGACATGGAGCGTGAGGGGTTTGTCATCCACAACACCAAAGCCGAGGTGAACTACGATTCGCTGACCGGTACGTTCTGCCTGCCGGACCGCAGCAACCTCAAAAAAGAATACAAGTTTTCGTTTGCACTGGACGAGAAGGGCATCATCTTCATCGACGACGAGGGGTACGCGGGGGAGATCGTGCGGGCGGTGCAGCGCACCAAAAAGTGGCGGCTGCCGAGTCTGGCGCGATTCTTTTACGATTTTCTGGAGCAGATCATCCACGGGGATCTGACGGTGCTCGAACGGTACGAACGGCAGCTGGACGACCTGGAAGAAGAGGTGCTGGCCGGCGGGCAGGGCAGCGTCCTCTCGCGGGTGTCCGACATCCGCAACGACATGCGGGATTTTCGCGTGCACTACGAGCAGCTGATGGACCTCTCCAAGGAGCTGGAGGAGAACGAGAACCAGTTCTTTAAGACCGAGGAGGAGCGGTATTTCCGCATGTTCGCGGACCGGGTGGACCGCCTGCGGGACATGGTCATCGCCATGCGGGACCACGCCATCCAGATCCGCGATCTCTACCAGTCGGAACTGGACATCCGCCAGAACCGCACCATGACGCTGCTGACCGTCATCACCTCCATCTTCATGCCGCTCACGCTGATCACCGGGTGGTACGGCATGAACTTCCGTTACATGCCCGAACTGGAATACCCGTGGGCCTATCCGGCGGTGCTGGTCCTGTGCCTTGTCATCGTCATCGCGTGCCTGTGGTACTTCAAGAAAAAGAAGTGGCTGTGAGTCACAGGAAAACAGAGCCGGCCGTCATGGCTGGCTCTGTTTTTGGCTGTCGCAGAAAACGGTCTTACCGCATGGAAGCCACCCACCGGCCGGTCTCCTGCAGGACCGTTTCGCGGGAGGGCAGGTTGAAGTGCTCAAAAGAGGCGTATTCGGAAAAGCCCACGGCTTTCAGTTTGCGGAAGATCGCGTCAAAATCCGTGTGGCCGTATCCCGGGAACTGCCGGTTGGAATCCGCAATGTGCACGTGCTGCAAAAGGCTTCCCAGCCGGTCGATGGCGCCGTCAAACGTGGCGTCCTCGATGTTGGAATGGAAAAGATCGTAGAGCACGCCCACCGAAGGAGGGTTGCCCAGGCGGTTCCGGATGAAATCCGCGGCGGCTTCCGTGGCGTTTAAGATGCTCGTCTCGTAGCGGTTTAACGGCTCGAGGATGAGCATGACGCCCTTCTTCTCCGCGTAGTCCGCCAGCGGCAGGAGGGACTCCCGCAGGGTGGCGAGGTCCGCCTCGCGGCTTTCGGGGCTGCCCACGCCGCAGATGAGACCCAGCGTCACCTTGGAGTGCAGGATGGCGGCGGCATCGACGTGCTGCCTGTAGCGCTCCTGCGTGCGGGCGATGACATCGGCCGGGACGCCGGAAAACGACAGGCCCTCCCGGGCGCGCGCCTGGCCGGTGGAGATGGTGGAACACCCGAGGCTGCGCTTATCCAGCTCTTCCTTGAAAGCGGGCACATCGACCCCGTGATAATCGCAGATGCAGACCTCCGCCCCGTCAAGTCCGGAGGCGGCGATCCAGTCAAGCCCCTCCTTCCAGGCCTCCGGGCCGTACGGGGTGAAGGGGTAGGGGTACTGCAGGGTGACGGCGGCGGAAAACTTCATGGGGTACTCCTTTGGCATTACAGGATGCGGATCTGGCAGCTGGCCATGGTCTCGAGTGCGGCGGCGTGTTTTTCGGGCGTGACGCCGGCGCAGCAGTCCGCGCGCACGCAGATATCGGTCTCGGGGAAGGCGGCCTTTAAGAGCAGGGTGTTAGAGACCACGCAGATGTCCGTGCACAGGCCGATGAGCTCGATGGCCTCCGGCGCGCCGCCGGCGATGCCTTCGAGGAGCTGCGGCAGGCGGACGCTGCCGAAGGTGGGCTTTTCCACCAGCGGGCAGCCGGCCAGGGCGGCGGCGATCTCCGGGTTCAGTTCCCACCCGGGCGTCCCCTTGATGCAGTGGGGGATGGGGAGAAATGTCCCTTCCCGCGTGTTCAGGTAGTCCTCCCCGTGGGTGTCCAGCGTGGCGATGACCGTCACGCCCTCCTGCCTGGCAGACAGGATGCGGGCTGCGGCGGCGGGGACGATGGAGACGGCTTCCGGCGTGCCTAACGCGCCGTCGATGAAATCCTTCTGCAGATCCACGGCGATCAGAAACGTGTTGGTGTTCATGGAAAACCTCCTTGCGTGAAGCGATGAGCCGGATGAACGGTTTCTTGATCCATAATAACATGTTTTTTCGAGACAGACGACAAAATCTATGGTATGATCAGAAGTGATCTTTCAACAGGAGGATGATCATGCAGGAAAAAGAGTTTTTTCCGGACGGGACACCCATCGATGAGTGGTTTTACGATACACGGGTGCCGGAACTGTCGGAACTGGGAAAGCCGTACGTGCTGACGGACTATGACATCCAGGATGACGGGCGCCTGCACACCAAAGAGATCCAGGCGCTGATCGACCGCATCGCCGAAGAGGGCGGCGGCGTGCTGGTGGTGCCGCCGGGCATTTACGAGACGGGCGCGCTGTTCTTTAAGCAGGGTGTCAGCCTCTACGTGGACGGTGGCGGCGTGCTGCGCGGGAGCGACGACATTTCGGATTACCCGCTGATGACCACCCGCATCGAGGGGCAGACCTGCCCGTACTTTGCGGCGCTCATCAACGTGATCGGCCTGAAGGGCTTCACCATGTGCGGTCCGGGCACCATCGACGGCCACGGCGTGCGCTCCTGGCGGTCGTTCTGGCTGCGCCGCAACTGGAACATCGAGTGCACCAACAAGGATGAGCACCGCGCCAGGCTGGTCTTCATCGCGGACTGCGAGGATGTGCTGGTGGCGGGGCTGCACCTGCAGAACTCCCAGTTCTGGACCAATCACCTCTACCGCAGCCGGCGCGTGAAGTACATCGGCTGCCGGATCTTCTCGCAGGCCACGCCGCTGGGCGGCCCCAGTACGGATGCGCTGGATATCGATGTGTGCACGGACGTGCTGGTCAAAAACTGCCGCATGGAAGTCAACGACGATGCGGTGGTCTTAAAGGGCGGCAAGGGGCCGTGGGCGGATGAAGCGCCCGAGAACGGCATGAACGAGCGCATCCTGGTGGAGGACTGCACCTACGGCTTCTGCCACGGGTGCCTGGTGTGCGGGTCGGAATCCATCCACAACCGCAACGTGATCATGCGGCGCGTGCAGGTGGACTGCGGCAACAACCTGCTGTGGCTGAAGATGCGCCCGGACACCCCGCAGCACTACGAGTACATCACCGTGGACGATGTGCACGGCAAGGTGGTGAGCTTCTTCAACGTGAACCCGTGGACGCAGTTCTATGACACGCAGGGGAGGACGGACATCCCGCTGTCTCTGGCGGACCACGTGACGGTGAAGAACTGCACCTTTGACTGCGAGATCTTCATGAACGTGCGGCCGGAGCCCAGCCAGTACCGCCTGGCGGACTTCACGCTGGAGAACGTGACCATCCGCACCGATGCCGAAGGGTATCCGACGGATGCCATCGAAAACCTCACCATGGAGAATGTGTCGGTGGAACTGACCGGAAACGAGCCCACGGCGTGGAATGCGCGTGACAATGTGAGCTGGAAGACGACCACGTCCGAGGACGCCGCCTTCGGAAAGAAATGACTGCAAAAAAATATAGAAACAAAGTTCAGGAGGAACGTATGAAAAAGAGGATGTTTGTCTGGCTGGCACTGCTGCTGGCCGCCATGATGATGGTCATGCCGCTTTCGGGCTGCTCGAAGGACGGCGGCAAGACCACCGAGGAGACCGAAGAGGAAGAAGCCACCCGTCGGACCCGCCGCAGCCGGGAGAGCAGGGAAGAGACCGAATCCGAGACGGAAACCGAGACCGAAACGGAAACCGAGACCGAGACGGAGACCGAGACCGAAACGGAATCCGAGACGGAACCGGAGACCGAAAAACCCACCAGGCCTGCCGCGGACGAGGTGACCATCGAGGCTGTCTACAAGATGGTCCGCATGGAAGGGGAAGAGAATAACGCCACCGAAGAGCAGGTGAAGCAGATCGAGGCGGCCGGCATGGCGGTATACGTTGCTTTCTACAGCAACCGGACCTTCCGTTTTGATCTGGCCGGCAATGTGCTGGAAGGAACCTGGGATGGCACGCATCTGACGCTTGACGGCCAGAAGATCCCGTATGAACAGAAGGGGGATGAGCTGATCATCACTGAGCCGGGCGATGTCATCTACATGATCCGGTCCACGCCGGAAGAGATCAAGTCCATTTCCGGTGAGGATATTCCGGTTCCGGGCGCCTCGCAGGGTGAGCAGCCGGGGTCTTCTGCGGCGCCGGTGAGCGGCGATGCCGCCGTGCTGGTGGACAACGAAGAGATCACCGTGACCCTCAACGGGTACGATACGACCGGCATCTGGGGCTTTGAAGGCAAAGTGACGGCTGTCAACCACGGCAGCAAACCCCTTCGCGTCTCGTTCAGCGAAGGCACCGTCAACGGCTGGCAGACGGAGCTGTACGGCACGTTTGACGTGCCGGCAGGACAGACGGTTGACGATGGCTTTGCCATCGACATGGATGAACTGAAGGAGTGCGGCATCACGTCGGTGGACGAACTGGTCGTCTACCTGCGCGTGTATGACACGGATTCGTACGACACCCTCGAAGAGAAGTTCCTCACCCTGTACCCCACCGGAGCGGCTGCCGGCAGCGTTACGGTGCCGGAGCGCCGTACGGGGAGCGCGGAGCAGGTCATCGTGGAGAACGATGATATCACCTTTATCATCCTGGAAGGCGAGGTGGATGATTTCTGGGGCACCGTCTACAACCTGTACCTGGAGAACAACACCGACAGCCTCCTGATGTATACCATGGACGATGTGACGGTCAACGGCCAGGCGTGTGACCCGTACTGGGCCTGCACGGTGATGCCTCACACGCGCGCCTACTCCCGGATCTATTATGATGACGATGACCTGGCGGAGGTCGGCGTGGAGAAGCTGGAAGACATCACGTCGATCGGGTTCACGCTGCGCGTCTATGACGATATCAACTGGGACCAGCCGGATCTGCTGAACGATGTGTTCACGTATCAGCCGTAAACGAAACAGCGGCGGACAGACAGCTCCCCGCGGCAGATGCCTCACTTTCTATGCGCGGGTGGAAGAAGAGACCGTCAATCCATAACAGAAGTCAATACACAGGCGCCCGGAGATACGCTCTCCGGGCGCCTGTTGACGTTGCTTACGGGAACCATCCCGCATTGTTTACATGCTCAGCGGATTCTGCTCCGCCTAATTAACCGGTGTATTCATGGGAGATGAACACAGGATAACGCGGAGTGTCCAACAAAACAAAAGAAGGAGCAGGATTTCTCCCACTCCTTCAAAAAGCTTTGATCTGCGCCTTTTTTGGCTTAGCCGAAGTATCTCTTCAGCAGACCGGCAAAAGCTTTTCCGTGTCTGGCTTCGTCCCTTGCCATTTCATGCACGGTGTCGTGGATGGCGTCAAGGTTGAGCGCTTTGGCTCTCTTGGCCAGGTCGGTCTTGCCGGCGGTGGCGCCGTTTTCGGCTTCCACGCGCATTTCGAGGTTCTTCTTGGTGGAGTCCGTGAGGACTTCGCCCAGCAGTTCCGCGAACTTGGCGGCATGCTCGGCCTCTTCAAACGCGGCGGTCTTCCAGTACTCGCCGATCTCCGGATAGCCTTCGCGGAAGGCCACGCGGCTCATGGCCAGGTACATGCCGACTTCGGAACATTCGCCGGTGAAGTTGGAGCGCAGATCCGCGATGATGTCTTCGGGGGCGCCCTGCGCCACACCGACCACGTGCTCGGCAGCCCAGGTCATCTCATCTTCCTGCTTGACGAACTTGGAAGCGGGGGCTTTGCAGATAGGGCAGAACTCAGGAGCGGCATCGCCTTCGTAGACGTAACCGCAAACGGAACAGACAAACTTTGCCATGACGATCCTCCTTGGGGTGATATTGTTGTTTTGGAGGCGAAGCCTCATGCTGATTGTACCCGAT
>CAMJGH010000011.1 GCA_946405185.1 uncultured Lachnospiraceae bacterium | reverse complement strand
CGTCAGAAACGTGCATGCAAGCATGCCCGTTCTGACCTTTTGACCCTAGTGTCATCATATCAAAAACGGAAGAAGTTCACAAGGGCGAGTCAGGGGTCAGGCCCCTGACTCATCCGTTCTTTCTGGCCCTTCCCGCGAGCATCGCCGGGATGAGCGAGAGCAGGATCACCACACTGCCCCACAGGAAGATGTTGCCGTTGGGGATGAATTGTGTCTGTCCGCTCACGGCGTCCACAAACGTCTCGCCGCTGGCGCGCACCACGGCCTCGCCGCCGATCGACCCGCCGATCATGGGGATCAGCACAAAGAACAGCACCCAGATGCCCTCAAACTGCCCGCGGGAATCTGCCGGGTAAAGGCGCTTGGCCCAGACCTTCATGGCCTGCAGGAAGGCCACGTACCCCACGCCCACCACGAAGATGCCCAGCAGCAGGACAGGATTGATGAGCTTGGAGGTGTCCACCATCGCCGGCGTGAGGGGCCGCAGGATCCACAGGCCCGCGAAGTTGATCAGGATGGCCGCGATGACCACCGGCACGTGTTTATCGCGGTTTAGGAGCATGCCCACCGGGATGGCCGAGAGCATGGCCAGCACCAGCGGCACCGCCTCGATGACACCCATCTGATCCGCCGAAAAGCCCAGGTAGTAGATGATGTAGTTGCCCATGTAGGCAAAGTAGATGTTGAAGCCGATGAAGAACACGGCGATGCACACGTGCACCCAGAAGAGCTCCCGTCTGGCAAAGAGCGCCTTAAAGTTGAACACCTCGCCGAACTGGTGCCAGAAGGTGCCGCGCACCGAGGGCTCCACATCGTCCCCCTCGTTCAGGATGAAGAGCGTCAGGATGCCGAACACGATGATGGCGCCGCCCATGACCAGAAAGAGCCGCATGTAGTTGTCGTGCTCACCCACCAGAAAGCCGCCCACCACCGTGCCCAGAATGGTGCCCAGCACCGGCTGCGTGGCCAGCGCCGCGCCGATCTGGCCGCGGTTGGCATCGGTCATGATGTCGTTGGTCCAGGCGTTGTAGGAGGCATCGTTGGCCATGGAGCCGAAGAAGCTCATGACGGTATCCGCCAGCACCACCGACAGCCCGGCCAGCACGTACATCTCCTTCGGCAAAAACTCCGTCAGGCCGAACACGATGGTAAAAATGCCCCACAGAATGTACCCGTAGCTCATGAAATGCCGGCGCTTGCCCGACCGGTCCGACCACGTGCCGAAAAAGAACGTGGAGAAGGACGTGGCCGCCGCCGAACAGATGAGCATGCCCGTGATGATGGACGGGTTCTTGCCGATCTTGGCGTAGACGAACGTGTTGAACCACTGGTTCTCGATGTTCCAGCACATCTGCGCCGCAAGGCCAAGCCCCCAGATCAGAAGCCACATGCGCAGGCCGGATGTTTTCTGCTTTTTCATACTCTCCCCCCTTGTACCATTTGGGACGTAGCCAACTGGTATCTTTCTGTTTATGTGACCAGTTTGCTGCGTCCCAACTGGTTTATATCCGATGAGTCAGGGGCCTGTCCCCTGACTCACTCACGGCTTCACCAGTTCCACCGTCTCCATCAGCGGCAGGTGGAATTCCCGCACCCACTCATGGGCGATGGCCACTTCCCGCTCCTGATACACATTGTCCGGGATGTGCGTGTCCATGCCGATGATGCACGGCGCCTGCTCCTCGCCGGCGATCTTCCAGAACGCCCGGTTGGGATAGTTGCGGCCCTTCCACAGACCCAGCATGTTGATCTCCAGCGGGATCTTCCGATCTTTGCAGAAGCGGACCAGGCCGCGGTAATGCCTGTCAAAGATCTCCGCCGGGCCCACATAGTTGAGCAGATCCGGGTGGGCCAGGTAGGTGTATTTTCCGGTGGAGAGGCCTTCTTCCACCTGCCCCACGTAGCGGGCCAGCGCCGTTTCATCCTCCGTGGGCCGGCCGGATTTCTCGTGCGTGACATCCTCCAGGCCGATGAAATGCTGCCCCAGCAGCAGATACTCGATGGGATACGGCTCGATCAGTTTCATCAGATCTTCCCAGTAGGCCGGGTAGTACTCGGCCTCGAGCCCCAGGTGGATCTCGATGTCATCCTTGTACTCGTCCCGCAAGGCCAGCACCGTGTCCACGTAGTCCTCCAGCTGCTCCGGCTGCATGCGGACGATGCCGGCCTTCTCGCCGGCCAGTGCCGGGTAGGGCGTATGGTCGGAAAATCCGTAAATGGCAAACCCGTGGGCGATGGCGGCCTCGACGTACTCTTTCTCCGTCCCCTCCGCGTGCTTGCACCGCCAGGTGTGTGCGTGATAGTTGGCTTTCATGTCTCTCCTCTGCGTTACCAATAGGGACGTTTCTTTTTGGTACAGGTGTGTCCCCATTGGTACAAAACAATACCAAAGAGAAGCGTCCCTTTTGGTTTATTCTACCCCTCCGCGTTTGTCCCGTCAAACAAAGCCTTTCTTGATTATTCGCGCGCGGGCGGGTAGAATAAAAAGCGGCCGTATATCCGGCTGCACAGTATGTATGATCACAGACAGGAGGCCGTCGCCATGAGTTACGCGGACCGCGTCTTTATCGAAAACTGCAAAGAGATCCTCACCCACGGCGTGTGGGATACGGACCGGGAGGTCCGGCCGCGCTGGGAGGACGGGTCGCCCGCCCACACCATCAAGAAGTTCGGCATCGTCAACCGGTACGACCTGCGCGAGGAGTTTCCCATCATCACCGTGCGCCGGCAGTACTTCAAGTCGGCGGTCGATGAGCTTTTGTGGATCTGGCAGAAAAAGAGCAACAACATCCACGACCTTGGCAGCCACGTCTGGGATGCCTGGGCGGATGAGACCGGCTCCATCGGCAAGGCCTACGGCTATCAGTTGGCCGTGAAGCACCACTACAAAGAGGGCGACATGGACCAGGTGGACCGGGTTCTCTGGCAGCTGAAGAACGACCCGGCCTCCCGCCGCATCCTCACCAACCTCTACACGTTTGCGGATCTGTCGGAGATGGCGCTCTACCCCTGCGCCTATTCCATGACATTCAACGTGTCCGGCAACGTCCTCAACGGCATCCTGAACCAGCGCAGCCAGGACATGCTGGCCGCCAACGGCTGGAATGTGATGCAGTACGCGGCGCTGCTGTGGATGATGGCGCAGGTTTCCGGCCTGCAGGCGGGCGAGCTGGTGCACGTCATCGCGGACGCCCACATCTACGACCGGCACGTGCCCATGATCGAGAAGATCATCGCGAATGAACCGTTTGAAGCCCCGAAGGTCACGCTCGATCCGTCCGTGACGGACTTCTACGCCTTCACCAAGAACAGCTTTACGGTGGAGAACTACCGGTACCACGAATTCAACGAAAAGATCCCGGTGGCCGTGTAAGCCGCCCGGGATCCGTCAGACCAGTCTATCCCCCCATCAGGAGGTTTGCCATGCTCTACGCCATCGCCGCCGCCGACACCGAAAACGGCCTGGGCTTCCAGGGCCAGTTGCAGTTCCACATCCGTGAGGACCTGCGGCGCTTTGCCGCGCTCACCCGCGGGCACGCCGTGATCTACGGCCGCAAGACGCTGGAAACCTTCCCCGGCGGCAAGCCCCTTAAAGACCGCGAAAACATCATCCTCAGCCGCACCCCCGGCTATGAAGTGGAAGGCGCCACGGTGGTCAGCTCCGTCAAGGAGGCCCTGCGCGTCTGCGGGGACGATGCCTTTGTCATCGGCGGCGGGTCCATCTACCGGCAGTTCTGGTCCCTCATCGACGTCCTCTACCTCACCCGCGTGCACATCGCGGCGCCGCACGACGTGACGCTGCCGGACATCAATAAGGACTTCGTGCTGACCGAGACGAGCGAGATCCTGAAGGATGAAAAAAGCGGGCTGACCTACCAGTTCCTCACCTACACGCGCAAGGCCGGATGAGCAGCCGGAAAGCGCACCGTCCCTCACCATACGAAAAAGCCGGGCACGCGCCCGGCTTTTTGATTCCGTTCTGTCTCACGACAGCCCCAGTCTCTCTTTTTCTTTCTTCCGGTAACAGAAGAAGTAGTACCCGTACTCCGCGAGGATCATGCACGTCCACCCGGCGAAGCACGCCCAGGCGGCGCCGTCCAGCCCGATCTTCGGCACCATGACGAACACCACGATGACGCGCACCGAGATCTGGATGATGGTGCCCATCAGTGTGATGTCCATCTTCTTCATGCCGCGGAAGAACCCCTGGATGCCGTTGGTCAGGCCCGGCAGCAGGTAGAAGAAGGCCATGAGCGTCAGATAGGAGACGCCGATGGAGATGGTCTCCGCATCGTCCTTGATGAACAGTTTCATGATGGGTGTGCGGAACAGAAGCGTCACCGCGCAGATCAGCACCCAGTAGGCGGCTTCCAGCATAATGCCCTTGCGGAAGCCCTCGCGCAGGCGCTCCTTGTGCCCGGCGCCGTCGTTCTGCGCCACGAAGGTGGTCATGGAGTGGCTGATGCTCTGCTCCGGGATGCAGGCGAAATCGTCCACGCGGTTGACAGCGTTGAAGGCCGCCATGGCCGCGATGCCCTGCAGGTTGATGACGCCCTGGATGAGGAGCTTGCCGATGGGCTGGCAGGACTGCTGCAGCGCCGTGACCGACCCGTACTTCATCGTCTCCTTAAAGAGCGCTTTATCCACCGCCAGATCCCGGCGGGAGAGCTTCAGGTCCGGGATGCGCCGGCGCACGAAATCCATGCACAGGACGGCCGAGAGCATCTGCGAGATGACCGTGGCCACGCCCGCGCCAGCCACGCCCCACCTGAACCACGCCACAAAGATCAGATCCAGGAAGATGTTCAGCACACAGGTGATGGCCAGATACCGGGTGGCCGTCTTGGAGTCGCCGAGGCTGCGCAATGTGTACGACACCGCGTTGTAGACGAACGTGAACGGCACGCCGCACAGGATGATGCGCAGGTAGACGCCGGAATCCGCCAGGATCTCCTCCGGCACCTGCAGGAGACGCAGGATCAGCCGGGAGAAGATCAGGCCCAGCGCCGTCACCAGCAGCGCCATGAGGGTCCCGGAGACGAGCGTGGTGGCGTATTCGCTCTTGAGTTTCTTCATGTTGTTCTGGCCGAAGAAGTTGCTCATCATGACGCCGGCGCCCATGCAGATGCCGGAGACGCCCAGCACGATGATGGTCGACACCGGCCCGGACGTGCCCACGGCCGCCAGGGCATCCTTGCCGCCGTAGCGCCCCACGATGATGGAGTCCACGGCGTTGTAGGTCAGCTGGAACACATTGCCCAGCATGAGGGGAACCGCGTAGGCGATCAGGTGGTGAAAGATGTTCCCCTCGGTCATTTTTCTTGTCATTTTTTCAGTCTCTTTTCTTCATAAGCGCGGCCGGGGTTCAGGCGCTCCGTGACGCAATAGCAGATCACCGCGATGCCCACCCCGCCGAACACATCCGGCAGGTAGTGCTGCTTGGTGAGCAGCGTGGACAGGCAGATGAGGATGGCCAGGATGAGCGAATACACCCGGAAGCCTTTCGAGATCTCCGGCTGTTTCCGCACGCCCAGGTAACAGTAGGCGCTGATCAGGCAGTGGTAGGACGGGAAGAGGTTGTAGGCCATCTCCCGGCCGTCGGAATCGTACACCACCCCGAGCAGCCGGTTGAACACGCCCGGCCGGGCGGCGATCTCCAGCAGCCCTTCCTTCACGCGGTCCATGTAGGTGGGCACGAAGATGAACAGCACGAAGCCGATCAGATACGCCGCCGTCATCCCCACGATGTAGTTCACGAAGTTCTTCCGCGAGGTCAGCGACACCGCCGCCGGCCCGCACAGCCAGAACACAAAGGAGAACAGGTAGATGATGACGAACACCGGCACCACCGGGAAGAGGTCGTCAAACACCGGCACCTTCCACTCAAACGCGTACGAGATGGTACCGAGCGTCCGGGACAGCCCCGCCCCGCATGAGTAGAGCACCCGCTGCAGCACAAAATACCCCACACCGAAGGCCCAGCCCCACCACGGGATGCGCTTTATCCGTTCCCACAAATGCTTCATATCGTCGTCCCCCAACCGTTATCAGAAACCGCGCGGCCCCGCCGCCCGTTTTCCTTACGAGATCTCCTGGTCCTCGCCCTCCGAGTAGATGCTCGGGCGCGGGCCCTGGCGTTTCCGCCGGTGTTTGTGCTCCTTCTCCTCTTCGGCCAGCGTCTGGCCCTTCCCGAACTGCGTCTCGTAGAGCTCCGTGTACACACCGCCGGCCTTCACCAGATCCGCGTGCTTTCCGCGCTCCACCACCGCGCCGTCCTTCACTACCAGGATCTCATCCGCCGCCAGGATGGTGGACAGACGGTGCGCGATCAGGATGGACGTGCGCGAGTTGATGATCGGATCGATGGCTTCCTGGATCTTGGCCTCGGAGATGGAATCCAGCGCCGAGGTGGCCTCATCAAAGATGAAGAGCGCCGGGTCTTTCAGGAGCACGCGCGCGATGGAGATGCGCTGCTTCTCGCCGCCGGACAGCTTCAGCCCGCGGTTGCCCACCATGGTGTCCAGGCCTTCGGGCTTGCTCTGGATGAAATCGTAGATGTTGGCCTTTTTGCAGGCTTCGATCATCTCCTCCTCGGTGGCGTCCGGCTTGGCGTACAGCAGATTGTCGCGGATGGTGCCGTTAAAGAGGTAGGTCTCCTGCGAGACCATGCCGATGTTATCCCGCAGGTACCCGAGATCCAGCTTGCGCACGTCGGTGCCGTCAAAGCTGACGCTGCCGCTCCAGACATCGTACAGACGCGGGATCAGGTTGGTCACCGTGGACTTGCCGGACCCGGACGGCCCCACGATGGCGATGCAGTCGCCTTCCTTCAGCGTAAACGTGACGTCTTTTAAGATCTGCCGCTCCTCATCGTACCCGAAATCCACGTGGGTGAACGTGACTTCGCCGCCGGCCTTCTTCTCCGGGATGACCGCGTCGGGGGCGTTCTCGACTTCCACGGGCATGTCGAAGTACTCGAAGATGCGCGTGAACATCGCCATGGCGCGCGTCCAGTCGACCGAAATGTTCAGCAGCGAGTTGACCGGCCCGTACATGCGTCCGAGCAGCGCCACCATCACCGTGATATCGCCGACGGTCAGCGAAGAATCATACTTCATGATCAGGATGCCGCCCACCAGATACAGGAGCATCGGTCCGATGCTCGTGAACGTAGTCAGCACCACCCGGAACCACCGGCCGGCCATGCTCTCTTTGATGTTGAGGGCGATCATCTGCCGGTTGGAATCCTCGTAGCGGTCATACTCGTATTTTTCACGCCCGAAGAGCTTGACCAGCAGCTGTCCGGAAACGGACATGGTCTCGTTCAGGATGCCGTTGATCCGGTCGTTGCAGGCCTGCGCCTCGCGCGTCAGGCTCCACCGGGTCTTGCCGGCTTTGCGCGTGGGGATGGTGAACAGCGGCACTACGACCATTCCGACCAGCGCCAGGATGGGGCTTTTCGTGAACATGGCCACCAGCGCCACCACCAGGGTGATGGAATTGGAGAGGATGCTGGTGAACGTCCCCGTGATCACCCGCTCCACGCCGTCGATATCACTCGTCATGCGGGTGATGATGTCGCCCTGGCTGTTGGTGGTGAAGAACCGCTGGCTCATCTTCTGCAGATGGGCGAACATCTGGTTGCGCATGTCGAAGGTGATGTGCTGCGCGATCCAGGTGTTGATGTAGCTCTCCGCCACGCCGATCAGGCTGGCGCCGAGCGTGACCGCCAGCGAGGCCAGGATGTAGAAGACCAGCTTCTGCAGGTCCCTCCCGTACAGGCCTTCGTCGATGATCTTGCCGGTCAGGATCGAAGGATAGAGCGAGAAGACCGACGATACGGCGATGCATAAGAGCACCAGGATCATCTGCTTTGCGTAGGGTTTCAGATAAGAGAAGACTCTCACCAGCAGTTCTTTGGTCACTTTCGGCGCGTTCTGCTTCTCCTCTTCTGTCAGAAAACCGCCGCGCATCCCTCCGGGACCCATTCCGCCGGCCATATGACACTCCTTTCCGGCTCCGTGCCTGACAAACACCAACACGCTTCTTCCGCCCATTGTACAGGAAAAGCGCGGTTTTGATAAGAGTGTTTTCCAAAAAGCCGTCTTGCCGCGGGCGGGCAAAACACGTACAATAGGGAACGAAAGGAAGGGCCTTCCCCCATGAACATCTGCGACCTGCACACCCACACCATCGCGAGCGGCCACGGCACGCGCGACACCATCACGGACCTGGCCAAAGCCGCAGCGGCGCGGGGCCTGGCTATGCTTGGCGTCACGGACCACGGCCCGGCCACGCCCGGCGCCGCTGCCGTCTCGTACTTCCGCGCGCTGCCGGATGTCCCGCGCGAGCGCTTCGGGGTGCGGATCCTGTGCGGTGCGGAGGTGAACATCCTCGAAGGCGGGGAACTGGACCTGCCCGCGGAGGTTCTGGACCGGCTGGACTACTGCGTGGCCTCCATGCACCACCCGCCAAGAAAGCGCCCAAAGCCCGGCGAGGATGCCGCACCTGTAAAAGCCCGCAACACCGAAGACTACCTGAAAGCCCTGGCGGACCAGCACGTGCGCATCCTCGGGCACTTTGACCGCACGCAGTTTGACGCGGAACTGGACGCGGTGCTGGATGCCTGTGCCGCCCACCGGGTGCTCCTGGAGATCAACAACGTCTCCTTAAGCGACGAAGGGTGGCACGATGAGCCCGGCATCTCCGCCAAAGACCGCATCCGCGAGACGCTGCTGGCCGCCAAACGCCGGCGGCTCGCGGTCATCCTCTCCTCGGACTCCCACGGCGCCGCCGGCGTCGGTCTCATGCCCTTCGCGGAAGCGATGGCAGCGGAGGTCTCCTACCCGGAGGAACTCATCGCCAACCGCAACCCGCACCTTTTGGCTTACTACCTGGCCCGGTGACCCGGGCCGGGTTCTTTTTTTCTTACGCCTGCCCGATCAGGCTTTCCAGCGTCTCAAACAGCGCCTCCGGCTCCACCGGCTTGCTCAGGTGGGCGTTCAGCCCCGCCTGCATGCTGCGCTGCACGTCCTCGTCAAAGGCGTTGGCCGTCAGCGCGATGATGGGAACGGATGCCGCATCGGCCCGGTCCATGGCGCGGATGAGCCGCGTGGCCTCCAGACCGTCCATCTCCGGCATGCGCATGTCCATGAGGATGGCATCGTAATAGCCTTCCGGACTGGCCGCAAACTTCTCCACCGCCAGGCGGCCGTTTTCGGCCAGATCCGCTTCCATCTCCCGCATGGACAGCACCATCATCATGATCTCGGCGTTGACCGCCATATCCTCCGCCAGCAGCACGTGCCGGCCGGCCAGATCCACGGCCGGGCGCTCCGCCCGGACATTCTTCTTGCGGAAGGCCTCGCGGAATTCGTCCATGACGCTGCCCGCAAAGAGCGGCTTGGCCACAAAACTGTCCACGCCCGCCTGCACCGCCTCCTCGGCGATGTCGTCCCAGTGGTAGGATGTCAGGATGATGATGGGGGTATCGTACCCCACGGCCTGACGGATGCGGCGCGTGGTCTCCACGCCGTCCATCTCCGGCATCTTCCAGTCCACCAGGATCAGGTTGTACGGCGCCCGGCGCGCGTGGCGCATGGTCACCTTCTGCAGCGCCTCGGCACCGGACTCTGCCGTCTCGCAGGCCGCACCGATCTGCCCCAGCACGATGCGCGCGTGCTCGAGCGCCACCGGATCGTCATCGACCACCAGCACCGTCAGGTCTTTGGCCGACACATCCGCTTCTGCCGCGGAAGACTGGCGGCCGCTGCGGGCCAGGGTGACCGTCACGGTGAACGTGCTCCCGGCACCTTTCTCACTCTCCACCTCAATGGTGCCGTTCATCATCTCCACGATGCTCTTGGTGATGGGCATACCCAGGCCTGTGCTGCCGTAGCGGCTGGTCGTGGAGGAATCCTCCTGGCTGAAGGCATCGAACAGGTGCGGCAGGTAGTCGGCGCTCATGCCGATGCCGTTGTCGCGGATGATGAACCGCAGCGTGGAACGGCCGTCCAGCCGGGCGGTCTCCTCCACCGTGAACAGCACCTCGCCGCCTTCCGGCGTGAACTTGACGGCGTTGCCGAGGATGTTGATCATCACCTGGCGCAGCTTCATGTCGTCGCCGATGTAGTAGTCCTCCACCGGCGAGAGCAGGCGGCACTCGTATGAGAGCCCCTTGTCGCGGCACTGGCCGCTGATGATCGTGTTCACCTGCTCCAGAGCCTTCTGGAACGAGAACTCTTCGTTCTTGATGACCATCCGGCCCGACTCGATGCGGGACATGTCCAGGATGTCGTTGATGATATTCAGGAGGTGGTGCGCGGACGTGCTGATCTTGGTCAGATAGCCCTTGGTCTTCTCCGGCGTCTCCTCATCGTTCAGGGCGATGTTGTTCAGGCCGATGATGGCGTTCATCGGCGTGCGGATCTCATGGCTCATGTTCGAGAGGAAGGTGGTCTTGGCGAGGTTGGCCTGCTCCGCCTGATGCAGGGCGTCCGAGAGCGCCTCGTTCTGTGCGAGGGTCCGCCGGGTCTCGGCGTCCACGTCCGTGAAGCAGGCGCCCACGCTGTGCACCAGGTGGTCGTCGCGGTCCTCCGGATGGCGGACGCCCGCAAAGCGCACCATCTCGTAGGAATCCCGCCCGTGGCGGTGCACCATGTAGCGGTACGAGATCACCCGCTCGCTTTTCAGCCCCTCGCGGATGTTGTCCGGCTGGATGAAGCGCAGGAACTCGTCCCGGTATTCGTCGGTGATGTACTGATGGGCGTAGGCCGTGAACGACGCCAGATACGGGAACTCCTCGCCCACTTTAAACCCGCCGTCCACGTCGGCATGCTGCTGGTAGCAGATGCCGAGATCCTTGTCCAGATCCAGATAGTACACGCTCCAGTAGTCCGAGGCCAGCGCGGTGATCAGGCTCTTCTGCTGGCTCTGCGCCTCCTGCTCCCGCAGGAGTTTCTCCTGCAGGGCCACCCGCTCCTCCAGCTCCTGCCGGCGGATGCGCGCCTCGGTCTCGGCCGCCTTCATGCGGCTCATCTCCGTGACGTCCACACACATGCCCAGGGTGCACAGCCGCCCGAAGGAATCCGTGAACTTCATCTTGGTGGTCTGAAAGCTGCGCGGGTTGCCGACGGCATCCGGCACGTCCTCAAAGAAGATGTAGGGCTCCTCCATGGCGATGGCCTTCTTGTCATCCTCCACGAAGTGGGCCGCCGTCTCCGCGTCAAAGATCTCCGCGTCCGTCAGGCCCACCACGCCGTCCGGCGTCTCCTTGTGAGCGTACTCCGCGAAGGCCTGGTTGCAGGCCAGGTACCGGCCCGTTTCGGCGTCCTTCGAGAAACTCATGGCCGGCATGTTGGTCAGCAGCAACGCCACCGACCCCATCATGGTGGCCAGTTTCGCGGCGTTCTCCACCTCCTGCGTGAGCCGCTGGTTTTCCTCCGCGGCCAGCCGGGCATCGCGCAGGGCCTGCTGCACCGCCTGCCCTTCGCGCACGTCGTCGTCCACGTCCTTGAAGCCGCAGACAACACCCATCTTCCCGCCCGGCATGTTGACGCGGGCAAACTCGATGCGGAAGTACCGCTCGGAGCCGTCCGCCATCATCCGCAGGTAGTTGATGTTGTACTGCGGCTTCTCGCGCAGGCGGGCGGCGATGGTCTCCAGCGCCAGTTCCCGCTCCAGGCGCTCTCTGTCGGCCGGCGCCACGGTGGTGCGGATGTACTCCGCCTTGGCCACCGGATACTTCAGGTGCTGCAGGGCGTCCCGGATGGGCGCGGCATGCTCCGTGCTGCCGTCCGTGTCGCCGCGGTAGAGCACGAAATCCCCTGTCTCCACGTCGGTGATCAGCCAGACCGTGTGATACGACTGCGACAGCGCTTCGATGACCGCCAGGCGGATCGCGCCGTCTGTTTCTGCGTGCAGGCGGGCCTCATCCATCCAGCCGGCCTTTTCCTCTCTCAACTCGCCCATACTCTCTCCAAAGAAGCGGAAAGACCCGCCGGGAAGGAGGGTCTTTCGTCAAAAAACTGCCAGAACAGCCGTATCAGGCCTTATATTCCTTGACGCCGAACGATTCGTAGACCGCGCGGCGGAACTGCATCAGGTTCCCGTACACGCCGTCCGCGATCAGCTGGGCGCCGATGGTGCCGATGGCCGTGGCTTCGCCGGGCCCGGCGTAGACGGTGCGGCCGCACTCTTTCGCGGTCAGTTGGTTTAACCACACGGCGTTCGAACCGCCGCCGATCACGTGGATGGCATCAAAGTGCTTGCCGGTCACTTTTTCCAGTTCCTCCGCGGCGTCGCGGTAGCAGACGGCGAGCGACCGGTAGATCACGCGGGCGATCTCCCACGGCGTCACCGGCACGGCCTGCCCGCTCTCGCGGCAGGCGGCCTGCACTTCGGCGATCATCGACTCCGGCGCCAGGAAGCGTTCGTCGTTGGCCGGCACGATGGAATCAATAGTCTCTTTGGAGGCCATGTCGCAGAGGTTGCCGAACGAATAGTCATCCGCCGCGCTGCGGCCGGGATAAGCGTAGCCGTTCTCCAGTTCCTCCTTGACGGACTGGATCATCCACAGGCCCATGATGTTCTTCAGGAACCGGTAGCGGTGGTCATACCCGCCTTCGTTGGTGAAATTGGCGGCCTGCGCTTCCGGCGTGCAGTTGGCTTTTTCCAGCTCGCAGCCGAACAGCGACCACGTACCGGAGGAGATGTAGAGAGCATCGGCCTGCGACGGTACGCTCATGACGGCGGCGCCGGTATCGTGCGTGGCCGGCAGGATGACGGTGCAGTCATACCCCACCTCTGCGGCGATCTCCGGCAGGAGGTTTCCCACCGTCTCGCACGGCATGGAGAGTTTCCCGAACAGGCGCGTCGGGTAGCCCAGCTTTTCGATCAGATCCAGGTCCCACTCGTTGGTCACGGGGTTGACCAGCTGCGTGGTGGTGGCGTTGGTGTACTCCTGCTTCTTCACGCCCGTCAGGCGGAAGTGGAAGTAGTCCGGCACCATCAGCAGGGCATCCGCCTTCTCAAAGGCTTCCGGCTCCGTCTCCTTGACGGCCATCAGCTGATAGATGGTGTTGAAGCTCACCTTCTGGATGCCGGTGCGGGCGTAAAGTTCCTTCTCGGGGATGATCTCGTAGACCTTCTCGTCCATGCCCTTCGTGCGGTCATCGCGGTAGGCGTAGCAGGGGCCCACGGCCTGGCCGTCCTTGTCCACCAGGACGTAGTCCACGCCCCAGGTGTCGATGGCCATGGTCTTCGGCACCTTGCCGATGGTCTTACAGACCTTCATGCCGGCCACGATGGAGGAAAACAGCGCTTCGGTATCCCAGACGCGGTGCATTTTGCCGCCGATCTCCACCTTTTTGTTGCCGTTCTTGAAGCGGTAGATCTCCTCGAGGACGATCTTGCCCGCATCATCCACGTGCGCGAGGATGTGGCGCCCCGAAGACGCCCCGATATCGACTCCCAGATAGTAGGTGTTTGCCATGTCATCTGCCTCCTGACTGCGTCACCGGCCCGCACTGCAGCACCCGCCGGCGGCTTTTTCGCTTCTTATATCCTATCACGCGCCGTTTGGTCTGTCCACGAAAAAAAGGCCAGCTCCCTCCGGGAAGCAATGGCCTTTTGATGGGCGGAGTCTTTATTTCGCCGGCAGCCGCAATATCAGCGCAAACGCGGGATCGTGGAGGACCTCCATGGTCCCGCCTTCGTATTCGGTCTTCTCGCGCACGAAGGACAGTCCGCCGCCTTCCCGGATGGGCCCGTCGGGAGGCGTTCCGTCGTTTTCGTAGCGGATCACTGTCCAGCCTTCCCTCTCGAGCACCGTGATGGTCAGTGTCCGGGCGCCCGCGCGCGCCGCGTTTAAGAGGCACTCGGTGGCGCCGATGATCATCACCCGGCGGTGGGTGAGCATGGCCGGCACCGTTCCGTTCAGTTTCAATGTCATGCCCATGCCGGCGGCCGCCTCGGACAGATCCCGCAGGCTGTCGTCCACCGGCTCTTCCGGCGCGTCGCCGCGCAGCAGCGACCGCAGTTCCAGCCAGCCCATGATGATACTCTCGCGGTCTCCTTCCGCGCCTTCCGACTCCAGGTAGTGCCGGGTCTGCTGGATGGTGCGGCCGAACCCGTCGTGGATGCGGATCTTCATGTCCAGCGTTTCCTTTTCGGCCGTCAGGTCCGTCAGCTGTGTCCCGTACTCGTACAGGCGGTCGTTCAGGCGCTTCAGCCGGTCGTTTTCGGCGGCCAGCATCTCGCTCTGCCGCATGGCCTCCGTCACGTCATCGCCGGTCAGCTGCCAGAGGTCTCCGGTTTCCGGCACGCTGACCGCCGTGCGCGCAAACAGGATCACCCGCCCGTCCGGCAGCCTCCACAGGGGCCTCTCCCCGCCCTGCAGGCGCCAGGCAGCGCCCTGGCGGTCGGTCTCGGTCAGCACCTGCCAGAACCGTCTTCCGTCCAGCAGATAATCGCCCAGGATCCCCCGGCAGATGCGGTCCATCTCCGGGTTGACCAGCTGGCACACGCCGTCCGCGTAATAGAAGCAGA
Source organism: uncultured Lachnospiraceae bacterium (assembly GCA_946405185.1). Lineage (GTDB taxonomy): Bacteria > Bacillota > Clostridia > Lachnospirales > Lachnospiraceae > CAKQHB01. The sequence continues at coordinate 33,415 of CAMJGH010000011.1, read as the reverse complement.
GGCCGTCGTCGATCCGGTCGAAACTCTCGCGCACGGAGACGCGCAGGATGTGATGCTGGCGGTAGCGCGACAGGCTGATGAGCAGCGGCAGGTAGACCAGTCCCCCCACTGCCAGCAGCAGGACAGGCAGCCACACCGGCAGCCCGGCGGACTGCGTGCCCCAGCCGCCCGCCTTCTCCGATACCGACGTCATCAGCAGCCACTGCGCCGAAGCCGCCATCACGAACGCGCCGGCCGACGCCAGAAAAAAGCGTTTTTTCAGCAGGTGCCCGGCAAGATACCCGACCATCATCACACCCGCACACAGCAGCACCAGTCCCGCCGTCAGCAGCCCGCAGCGCGGGAGGATGCCCAGTTCAGCCAGTCTCATGCCGCCTCCTTCCCGAACTCGACGGTGAAGGAGAACACGCCGTCGCCCTCCTGGCGGCACACACACCGGACTCCCTTCGGAAAGTACGGCGCGCCGGCCAGGCCTTCGGTTTCCATGTACAGGCGCAGGGTATCGCCCGCCCGCAGCGAGACGAACAGTGTCTGGCAGCCTTCCAGCGCCGCCTCCGCCATGGCCTCAAACGCGTCGTAGGCCAGCATCAGCGTGCGCGCGGGATAATCACCCGTCCCGCTCACGTGCACACCGCAGGTCACGCCGGCCAGCGTCAGGGAATCCAGCGACTCCCGGCAGGCAAACAGCAGTTCCGACACGTGGATGCGCCCGGTGTGCTCACTGATCAGGATCAGGTTGGACCGGCGCTTGACGTACGACCCCAGCACCAGGCATTCCTGCAGGCGCCGGCGCGTGCTCGCCGTTCCGGCCGCCGGCATGCGCATCAGCGTGTCGATGCGGCTGACCTGCTCCTGCACGTCGTCGGCGATGGTGTCATAGAGCCGGTTGGCCGTCTCGTACTGCGCGCGCTCCTCCCGCATGCGGTTCTCGGCCGTCAGCAGGGTGTTTTCTTCGGAGAGCTGGGCGTTGACCACCCGCCGCTCCTCCTCGGTCTTCTCGATAAAGCGGATATCCTTGGCCCAGAAGATGCTGCCGCCGCGGATCTTCTCGCGCCGGATCAGATACCCTTCCGAGCGCAGCTGCCCGCCAAGGGGGATCTTTTCCCGCTCGTCCGGGGTGATGGACCGGCCGGCGTGCGAGGCGTAGCATACCCGGCCGTTTTCATCCGCCACCTGGGCGGCCACCGTCAGGTTCTCAAACAGCGCTTCCGCGTCCGCGTTGGCCGGTATGATGCCGGTCTGCAGGCACGCTTCCCAGAAGCCGATGATCGTAAAACAGAAGACTTCCTGCATCTGCAGGATGGAATATCCGGCGATCGTGAAGGGCCTCCCCAGCCGGTAATACGACAGGAAATAGGCCGCCGCCAGCAGCACGATGACAGCCGGGAACCAGAAAGACCGCCGGTAAGGCGAGTGCAGCCCGCGGTGCACCACCAGGCCCGCCGAGAGTCCCAGCATGCCGGCACTCCACCCCGCCACGGCATAGTACAGCCATCCGTAGCGGTAGATATCCGCCTTGGAAGGGCCTTCCACGTAGAAAAAGCACTGCTGATGAAGATCGTTTGTGAGAACGCCGGCGCACAGCGCCACAGCCGCTATGGCCAGCAGCACGCGCGCAGTCCCGAGCGGCTTCCGCCGGTAGACCAGCCGCAAGGAGGCGTCAAACGAGAGGAACGAAGTCCCGATGAACGGAATGTAGTACAGGCGGTGGCACAGGCGCTCCAGCCCGGCATCCCCGAAACAGTAGGTATACTTGACGCGCTGGAGGATCAGGAAGAACACGCACAGCCCGGCCATGGCCTCAAACAGATGGCGGAGGTCTTCGCGTGCCACGCGCTCTCTCACGGCCATCCCCCACCCCAGGCAGACGCCCACAAACAGCAGTGTGCGCAGCACGCCGTCAAACGGAAGGTTTGAAAAACGCACAGCGATGCCGGCGGCAGTCATAGCTGCCAGCAAAAGCGACAGCAGACGTTCTCTCCGGCTCGTGTGCATAACGGTTACTCCTTTTTGGACGTCCTTCCGGCGCGCTCACACACCAGACAGACCAACATGACCGCCGGGAAGACGACCCCCGACAGCAGCCCCGCGGACAGACGCCCGCCGGCCGCCTCGGACACCGCGCCGACCACGGCCGGTCCGGCCGAACACCCCAGATCGCCGGCCAGCGCCAGCAGGGCGAACATGGCGGTACCGCCGCGCGGCAGCGTCCGGCTGGCAAACGAGAAGGTGCCCGGCCACATGGCGCCGATGGACGCGCCCGTCAGCGCGCAGGCCGCCAGACCCAACACCGGCGCCTTCGCAAGCCCCGCCGCCAGGTAACAGAGCACGCACAGCGCCGCGCTCCCCGTCAGGTAGGTGCGGATGTCGATCCGGTCGGCCAGTCTGGCGTGGACCACGCGCGAACTGCCCATCAGCACCGCAAAGAGGCACGGTCCCAGCAGGTCGCCGGCCGTCTTGCTGACGCCCAGGCCCGCCTCGGCAAAGGCGGACGACCACTGGCTCATGCCCATCTCGGAGGCACCGGCAGCAAACATCAGCATGAGCATCAGCCAGAACACCGGGTTCTTCAGCATGGTCCCCACGCGCATCTCCTGCCCGTCTTCCACCAGCGCCCGGATGGGCACGAACAGAAAGAACACGGCGTTGGCGGCCGGGATCAGCGCCCACAGAGCCGCCATCACACGCCACTTATCCAGCCCCGCCGCCGCGAAAAACGCGGTGGAAACGGCGATGACCAGCACGCACCCCCAGCAGTAGAACGAGTGGAGGATGCTCATGGTGGCTTCCTTGTTGTCCACCGGGCAGGCCTCCACCATAGGGCTTAAGAGCACTTCCATCAGGCCGCCGCCGATGGCGTAGATCACCACGGAGATCAGGATGCCCACGAACGGATGCGGCATCACCTCCGGCAGCACGGTCAGAAGCAGCAGCCCTCCGGCCGACAGCAGGTGGGCAGCCACGCTGCACACGCGGTAGCCCAGCGCATCCACCACCTTGACCGACGCGAAGTCCAGCGTCAGCTGGGTGACGAAATTGACGGTGGAGATGATGCCCAGCTGCCCCAGCGTGATGCCGAACTCCGTGCGGAAGCGCACGAACAGCAGCGTGACGAACACGTTGACGACGGCCTGCGTTACAAAGCCGATGTAGCAGGCCGCAATGGTACAGCGGAAATTTTCACGGATACGACGGATCACGGACAGACGCTCCTTACCACAGGGCACCCGCCGCCATCACGAACAGCGGCATGGTCACAATGCTCAGCAGCGTGGAGATGACGACCGCCTGCACCGAATAGGCGTAGTCCCCGTCGTACAGCTGCGCGTAGACGGCGATGTTCGACCCCACCGGCGTGGCCAGCGCGATCAGCATGGTCAGCCGGATGTCCTCCGGGATAAACCGCAGGAGCGTCATGACCAGCAGCACGGCCGCCGGGATGACGATCAGGCGCGCCAGGCTGATGCGGTAGAGCACCGGGCGGGCGAACATCTTCTTCAGATCACACTGCGACAGGTAGATGCCCACCGAGAACATGGCCAGCGGCGTGTTCAGATTGCCGCACTGCTTCAGGACCGCCGCCGCCAGGCGCGGCATGGGCAGGCCCGTGAAAAAGAAGAACAGGCCCACCAGGATGGCCACCATGAACGGCGCCGTGAACACGCGCTTTGCGGAGATCTTCCCGCGCTGCCCGGTCATCAGCGACACGCCGTAGGTCCACTGGCCCATGTTGATCATGGCAATGAGCGGCGTCAGGTAGAACGTCGCCCCCTCGCCCAGGATGGCCGTGATCAGCGCGATGCCGAAGAACCCCGGGTTGCAGAAGCTGCCGGCGAAATTGGCGATGGGATCCTTTCCGCAGACCAGGCGCGAGAGGCCGATGCACAGCACCAGCCCCAGCGCCGCCGCCAGCGTGGCGTACCCCAGCTCCGCGATCTTCTCCGGCGTCCGCTCCACCAGAAAGCCGTTTACGATGAGCGACGGGAGCGAGACGTAGATCAGGATGTTGGCGATGGTCCGTCCGCCCTCCAGCGAGATCTTGCCGGTCTTCACCAGCGTATAGCCGACAAACGCGATCACGAACATCACGCCCGTCTGAAACAGCAGTGTCAATGCGTTATCCAATCGTTCTTCCTTCCTCGGAGAGCCATTCGCTCTTGCCATCCGGGCCATCAAAAATCAGGCGGCCGTTGGCCGTATCACCCGATCACTTCTTCCGGGATTCCTTGTGTGCGAACCGGGCGCGGTTGGACGCCTCGGACGCCGCCGGCGCGATCTCGCCGGCCTTTTCCAGACTCATCTTGGTCAGCAGCGGACCGATCATCTCATAGACGAGCACCGAGAACAGGATGATGTTGCGGATGAGGCTGCCAAGAGCCGGGCCCAGCGCCTGCGCAGAGACCACCATGCCCAGCGCGACGCCGGCCTGCGGGAACAGCGTGACGCCCAGATATTTGGTGACTAACGGCGGACAGTGCATGGCCGAAGCCGACAGCCGCGCGCCCACGTACTTGCCCATGCATCTGACCAGGATGTAGACCACGCCCACCAGGATGATCAGCGGATACCGGAACACCGACAGTTCCAGCTCCGCGCCGGAGATCACGAAGAACACCGCGTACAGCGGCGCCGTCCACTTGCCCGTCCGGGCCATGATGTCGACCGAGTACTCACTCAGGTTGCAGAACATGGTGCCGAGCATCATGCAGGTCAGGAGCGACGAGAAACCGATCTGCGCACCGCCGCCCAGCGGGATCTTCACGGACGTCAGCGCGATGGTGATCATCACGAACGCGATGGTCATGGACAGACGGTTGGAGTTGGAGAAGAAGAGCTTCTCCACCCACGTCATGATGGCGCCCATCAGGGAGCCCAGCACCAGCGAGCTGACGATCTCCAGCAGCGGGTTGACCACCACGCTCGTGAGACTGATCATGCCGCCTTCCAGGGCTTCGGCCACGCCGAAGGACACCGCGAAGACGATCAGGCCCACCGCATCGTCCAGGGCGACGATGGGCAGCAGGAGGTTGGTCAGGGGACCCTTGGCCTTGTACTGACGAACGACCATCAGGGTGGCGGCCGGCGCGGTGGCCGAGGCGATGGCACCCAGCACGATGGCCGCCGGCAGCGGCAGCACCTCCGGGCCCAGGATAAAGTGCAGCGCGATCAGCGCCACATCCACCAGCACCGTGGCCATGACCGACTGGATGATGCCGATAATGGTGGCCGTCTTGCCGGTCTGGCGCAGCTGCGCCAGGCGGAACTCGTTGCCGATATCAAAGGCGATGAAGCCCAGCGCCACGCTCGAGAGCACCGTCACGTGCTCCACCTCCTCCATGGAGGTAAAGCCGAGGCCCGGGATACCGGCCCGGCCGAGCACGTACGGCCCCACGCACACACCGGCGATCAGGAAGGCCGTCACGTCAGGGAGTTTCAGGCCCAGTTTCTTAAAGACACGCGTCATCATGAGGCCGGCACACAGCGCTACGGCCACGGAAAGCAACATACTGCTCATAAAGATAAATCTACCAGCTTTCTTACAATGTAGGGATCCCCCGGCCGCCAGCCGGCGGATCCCCCTGATTCAAATGATATCAGGGGCAAAAGGTCAGAACGGGCATGCTTGCATGCACGTTTCTGAACTTGGGACCCGCAAAACACGAAGAACGGAGCGATTTTGCGCTTGAAAAGCGCAAAATGGCGGGAGTTCTGAGTGTTTTAGCAGCACATGGCACGCGCAGCGTGCGTGCTGCGTGTCATAGCTGGGGGCAAAACTTGTTTTGACCCCAGCATCATTCAAATGATTCAGAAGAGCACCGTCTCCGAGGCGATATCGCCCGCAAACGGGCCGGCCTGCGGCTCACTCTTCTTCTCGCCGAAGAAGTCTTCATCGAAGACGATCTCCGAGCCGTCGGGGTTCTCAAAGCGCTGTTCGGGCTCGAAGGCCTCGCCCAGGATGTCACTGGTGATGAAGCGCTCGCAGACATCCGCCTCCGGCAGCACCTCGCCCAGATTGGTGGTGAAGATCACGCGGCCGTCCTCTTCTTCCAGCTTCCAGGTGACCGGCTTGTCCACGATCACCGCGTTCTTCTCCCACGAAGCGGGCTTCGCGCCGTTGCAGTAGACGTTCTCGCCCAGCCACACCGGCAGCTTCTCGTAGTAGCGGTCCGTGGTCACGCTGCCCATGCCGCAGTAGCCCTCAAACTTCTTCTGCCACTCCTCAAACGTGGGGAAGTCCTCGAACACGCAGGTGCCCACGGCCTGGTTCCAGTCGCCCCAGCCGTCATCTTTTGTCGCCTCCGCGTAGGCCAGAAGGCCCTCGCGGGCTTCGTGCTGGATGAAGATGTTCTGGTAGACGCGGTCGTCGCCGTGCAGGATGGTCATGAAGCCGGCGATCTCCGTGCGGTGCTTCATGTGGTACGGCGTGTAGCGGTCCGAGTTGATGTTCGGTGCGCCGTTCCAGGTGCCGCGGCACAGGCCGACGATGGAGCCGGCGATGATGTTGTTCACCAGCGCGAACCCCTGCGTGGGCATCTTTAAGGCCACGTCCGACAGCAGCAGGTTGTTGTCGATCAGCGTCGGGCCGTGGGAGACCTCCACGAAGATGTCCTCGCCGATGCCGGCAAAGGCTTCCTCGTTGAGCAGGTGGTCATACGGCAGGCAGTTGTCGTGGAAGAGGTTCTGCGTCACGCGCGTGCCCTGCGCCTGCCAGTCCAGCCAGATGCCTCTGGTGCAGTGGTGGATGTGGTTGCGGCGGTAGATGCAGTCGATGGCCGCATGCATCTTGATGCCGCCGATCTCGGCGCCGGCCAGGTTCTGGCGGACGTTGATGTGGTGGATGTGGTTGTCCTCGATGACCGAGAACACCCCGCCCAGATGGCCGACGATGCCGGTCTGGCCGCAGTCGTGGATGTGGCAGCGGCGCACGATGTGATGGCCGATATTCTCCTTGGACCAGCCTTCCACCTGCGCCTGGCAGATGCAGTCGCGCTCGGTCTGCGTGCCGTCCTTGTACTTCCACTTCAGCCACTTGTTGTCGTTGTTCGGCTGCAGGTACTTGCCCAGGGAGATGCCGGAGCACTTGGAATCCGAGACCTCGCAGTCCTCGATGATCCAGCCTTTTGACCAGTGCGGGCCGATCATGCCTTCCTGATAAGCCGTGGGCGGTGCCCACTGGGTGGCGGCCTGCTTCACGGTGAAGCCGGACAGGGTGATGAAGCCCACGCCCTCTTTGGACGGATAGAAGCAGCTGCGGCGCACGTTGATCTCCACGCAGTGCGTGTTCGGGTCCGCCCCGCCGAAGTTGGCCAGAAAGACCGTTTCGTCGGCCGCTTCATCCTGCCTGGCGTACCAGGTGAGCAGCGAATCGTCCGGATACCAGGCCATTTTGGACGGGACCGGATGGAAAACGCCGTCCTCCGTCACCACTTCGTAGAGCGCCTTGCCGTCCAGATAGACTTCGCCGATGTGCGCGGTGAACCAGGCGATGAACCAGTCGCCGGACACCAGCGTGGTGTAGGGGTTGCACTCCCCGAACAGCGTGTTTTTCACGCGGGCGGTCCAGACATCCCCCTCCACATGCTCCCAGCCGGTCACCACTTCCGCGCCGGTGATCACGGCGCCGAGCGGCACTTCCGACCGGTAGGTGATGCGGGCGTCCTCGGTACCGGCGTTGGCCGGATCCACGGCCTCGCGGTAGATGCCCGGCGCAACGAGCACTTCATCGCCCGGGCAGGCCCTGGCGGCCGCCTCGGAGATGGTGAGATACGGGTGTTCGCGGGTGCCGTCACCGGCCTGCCCCGCCTTCTGATCCACGTAGATGATCATGGTGTTCTCCCATTTTGTTTACAAGTATTGTTTATGTCATCCTGAGGGCGGAGCCCGAAGGATCCCCCCGCCTTACTTCTTCTTAAAGATCTTCCTCCGGAACAGCACCACGTTCAGCGCCGCAAAGAACACCGCCATGATGCCCATGACCAGCCACGGCTTCGTGGGTGCCAGGGTGGCCAGGATCATGATCGGAAACCCGATCACCATGGCCGGGAGGTTCATGTAGACCAGGTTGTCCGCCGCAGGCGTCTGAAAGTCCGGATCCAGTTCCCGCAGCAGCATGATGCCGGTGCTGGCGGTTCCCGTATACATGCCGTAGCAGACCATGAACTGCTCTTCCGCGTAGGACGGAAAGACGTTCACCGCCACCAGCCGGCTGTAGGCGAACGTGATGATCAGTCCCACCGCGCCGAGCAGCAGCAGGATCCACCAGTACCCCGCCACCATCTCCAGCCGGATGGCCGCCACGCCCGTCACGATCATCAGATCAAAGCAGAAGTTGCTGATGCGTGTCATCAGGAAAGACGACCGGTATTCCCGCCGGACGATGCCTTTTTTGCGCAGCGCTCCCATGGCCGCCTTGACGATGACGGCCGCGATCACACCGAAGAGGAAGTTGAAGCCGAAGATGACCGAGCGGAAGCCCGGCACCAGCCGGCCCAGTCCCCGCATGATCAGATAGGCCAGGAAATACGTGCCGGCCACCAGCCCCGCCTGAATGGTCAGCTTTTCAAGCCCGCCGTTCATCGGGATTTCCTCCGGCGCCTGCACATCCTCGCCGCGCAGGGCTTCGGCTTTTTCATCCTGCCAGACGTATTTCCCCTTCCGCTTCAGGACGTTCAGCCAGATGACGCCGCCCAGGCTGGCGGAGAGAAACCCCAGCGCCGCAATGGACAGCCCGAAGCTGCGGCCGCCCGTGAAACCGTACTCGGCTTCGTAGATGCTGCCGTAGTTGAGCGCCTGGCCGGTCCCCTGCCCGTAGCCGAACGGCAGCAGCGCGCCGGCTGCCGGAAACAGGTCTTTCACGAACATCGCCAGGATGAGTGTGATGCCCAGGCCGAAAAACCCCTGCATCAGGTAGATGGCTACCGTGGTCACGCCGGTGTTCAGGATATCCGTACGCCGGTCTTTGTCGGACGGGCTTTTGCCGGTCCGGAACGCCGAGGCGATGAAGCCGAGCGCCAGCATGTGGTAGGTCAGGGCTTCCATCCGGTTGGTGCCGTCCCCGCCGAAAAAGGCCGTGTCAAAGAGCGCCTGCTTTGCAGCGGCGCGGTAAACGCCGGCTGTGGCCAGCAGGATCAGCCCGCCCAGCACCGACGTGGGGATGAGCGATGCCCGCAGAAAGCGCACCTTCCGCTTGAGGGCATTGGCCGCCAGAAGGGAGAGCAGCATCACCGCCGCCAGATTCAGGCCTCCCCACACCTCAGAGTCCCAGAAATTCTGCACCGTCCGTTCCTTTCTGTGTGCGGGCTTCCCCGCCCGCGGCCATATTCTTCGCGTGGAAGAAGAAATTGACGTACTTGAGGGCGTTGAAGCGTTTGCTGCCCTTCAGCTGCCACACGTCTTCGCCTGCGTAGATGTTCAGCTTGTTCTGCCCGAGCACCGTCACGGCATCCGTCTCCTCAAACCGGAAGACGCGCGTGATGGCGGGCGATGTCAGTTCGATGCGGTCCGAATAGAGCGCTGCACGGACGTTTCTTTCCACCCGCTCCTTGCGGTCGTAGAGCTTCACGCGCCACAGGCCGGCTTCGTCCGTGAAGGCCGGGCGGTCCACATACTCCGTCCCGTCCAGCGCCATGACGAACCGCTCCTGCGCGTCATACCACTCCCCCGCAAAGCGGTAGGGGAACAGACCGTCCACGCCTTCGATCCGCTTGTCCTCGCCGTACCGGATGCGCCGCCCGCAGCGGGTGCACCGGGCTTCGTTTCCGCGGCTCACCCACTTCGCCAGCCCGCAGGACGGGCAGGTGTAGACCATGCGCTCGATGTACTCGGCGCTTTTGTGGTGCCGGAATCTGCCGGTCACGGCCGCCTCGTTCTCATAGAGCCCCTCGCGGATGGCGGCGTTCACCTCGGCGGGCTTCATCTTCTTCAGTTCTTCCGCGGAGATCACCCGCGTGAAGCCGGCCTTCATGCGGCCGCGCCGCACCGCATCCGACCAGCGCGGCTGCACGCCGTACCCGCCGTCGATGCGAAAAAGCGCCACCGGAAGGCCGATGATCTTCGCCAGTTTCCCGATGGCCGGATTGATGTGGCAGGTGTGCCCGGAGTATGTGCGGTTGCCTTCCGGCGCGATGCACAGCGTCACGCCGCTCTTGGCCAGCTCCACCACGCCCATCACCGCGCGCAGGTCCGTCACCTGCTTGCGGATGGGCACGGGGGCAAACAGATACTCGATCAGCCGCGAGGTGAAGCCGTTGGACATGAAGTCCTCGCTGATCACGAAGTAGACCGGACGCCGCATGGCCATGACCACAAAGAACTGGTCCCAGACGGTCACGTGGTTCATCAGCACCAGATACGGCTGGTCCGGCTCCCCCACAAAGCGCTCCACGCGGGCATGGTAGACCCACCGGGCCACCGCCGAGACCAGCGGAAGCCCGATGGGGATCAGGCGCCGGAAGCGCTTATCGGCTGCCGGCAGAAGGGCCTTTTTGTCTTCGGACATGACACTCCTTCCCGAAGAGACCGTTTCTTATGCCGTCGGGTAGAACACCTTCCGGCTCTCCAGCAGGCCGTCCTTCTCCAGTTTCTCGATGTTCATGCGCTGCGGGATGCCCTTGACATCCGGATCGCACCAGAAGCGCCCGTCTTTGGCCACCGGCTGGAAGAGCGTGTACTCGCCCACCGGATCCGTGATCGGCGCGTGGTACTCGATGCGCTCATCCGGCCCGTACAGGCACCCGAAGTTGGCGTTCAGGTAGATGCGCCCGCCCGAGGAGAACGTGACGCCGGCCGCGCGGCACATGTCGCGGATGGTCAGCAGGTCGTCCATGCGGGTCTGACGGCCCACGGACGGCTGGATGTGGTCCACGCCTTTCTCGATGTAGATCTCATACATGTAGGAGATGCGCATGGATTCGCCGAAGGCGAGGGGCTGCTTCACGCCCATCTCCTTCAGGCGCTTGATGCCGTTGAAGTCGTTGGAGTGGATGGGCTCTTCGAGCCACTCGAGGTTGTACGGCTCAGCCAGTTTGGCGAAGCGGTACGCATCCTCCACCTCCCAGCGCTGGTTGCAGTCCACGGCGATGCCCATGTCGGGCCCGAGCGCCGCACGCACCTTCTCCAGGCGGCGGATATCCTTCTCCATGTTGGTGCCGTTATCCGAACCCACCTTGAACTTGACGGTCTTGTAGCCTTCGGAGGCGTAGCGGCACATATCCTCCACCAGCTCCTCATCGGACAGCAGCAGCGACCCGCCGCCCTTGTAGGCGGCCGCCCAGTCCTTCTCGGCCCCGAGGAAGCGGTGGAACGACTTGCCCGCGCGCTGGGCCAGGAGGTCCAGCATCATCAGATCCAGCTGCCCCACCTGGCAGGCCGGACCGCTCTGGAAGCCGGCGTTGCGGATCTTCCAGTACTGCTCGGTGCGCCACTCGTTGTAGCTCTTGGTCTCGCCGTTTAAGATCTTCGGCAGCATCTGGGAGACGAAATCCGTCCCCACGGACAGATGGGCGCACCCGCCCTCCTGGTCGTAGAGTTCGATGAAGCCCTGCTCGGGGGCGTTCTTGCCCATGCCGCCGGTGCCGTCCTTAAAGGGCTTGGGCAGCGGGATGGGATGGATGTGATAGTAGACCGCTTTGGTAAAGCGGATGGGATCCGTAAAATTGAATTTCATAGTCTCCTTCCGTTCTCCCGGGGGATCCTTCGGCTCGCTCCGCTCGCTCAGGATGACACTGGTCCGCTCCCCTCAGGATGACTTTCGTCAGGTGATAGGTGCCGGGTTGAAGATGCAGTAGTCGTTGAACAGGCCGTACTTTTCGGAGAACGGCTGGTCCTTGCCGCTGGCCACGGCGATGATCTTGTGGAACAGCTCGGTGCCGATCTCGGAGATGTCCTTCTCTCCGGTGGCTGCCGGGCCGGCGTTGATGTCGATCAGATCCGGCCACTGCTCTTTCATCTCGTTGCGGGAACATACCTTGATGACCGGGCAGGCCGCCAGGTTGTACGGCGTTCCGCGGCCGGTCATGAAGACCTGCACGCCGATGCCGGAGGAAAGCTGGCAGGAGCCGCACACCAGATCCGAAGCCGGCGTGGCCGCAAAGATCAGGCCGGACTTAGCCGGCCGCTCGGCTGGCGAGAGCACGTCCACGATGGGCGCGGTGCCGGACTTGGCGATGCTGCCCATGGCCTTTTCGACGATGTTGGCCAGACCGCCCTTCTTGTTGCCGGGCGTGGGGTTGGCGGAGCGGTCCACGCCGCCCGCCTCCAGGTAGTTGTCGTACCACGCCATCTCGGCCGCCAGTTTTTTGCCAACTTCTTCGTTCACGCAGCGCTTCGCCAGCAGATACACGCCGTCGCGCACCTCGGTGACCTCCGAGAAGAGGCACGTGGCGCCGCCCTTGACCAGCATATCCGAGGCATACCCGGCCGACGGGTTGGCCGACACGCCCGAGAAGGCGTCCGACCCGCCGCACTGCATGCCGATCAGGAGCTTACTGAGCGGCAGCGTCACGCGGCGGCGCTCGTTCAGGATGGCCAGCTTCTTATCGGCCATCTCCAGGAGCGCGTTCATCATGGCGTCATACCCCTTGCACTCCTGCAGCACGATGACGTTCTCCGGCGAGATGTCGGCCGCATCCAGCAGCTTTTCCACCGTGAACTTCTCGCAGCCGAGCGAGACGACCATCATCTGGCCGCCGAAGTTGGGGTGTTTGGAGAGGTTTTTCAGCGCCCGGATGGGCACCTTCGCCTCCGGCGCGTTGATGGCCACGCCGCACCCGTACGCGTGGTTGATGGGCACGATCCCGTCCACGTTCGGGTACTTGGGCAGGAGTTCCTTGCGCATGCGCTCCACGGCCGCGTTGACCACGCCGGTCACGCACTGCACGGTGGTGCTGATGCCCAGGAGATTCCGGGTGCCCGCATACCAGCCGTCCGGGTTCTCATACCCTTCCCACGTGGTGACGGGCGGATCCGGCAGTTCTTCATACGGCTTGATGTTGGTGGCGTATTCCATATCGTCAAGCCCCGGCGGCGTGGGAAGATCCAGCATGAACTCGTTGATCCACGAGCCCTGCGGGATGGCTTCCTTCGCGTACCCCAGCACCACGCCGTAGCGGACCACTTCCCCGCCCTGCGGGATGTCCGTGAGCGCGATCTTGTGCGCCTGCGGGATCTCATCCTTTGCCACCAGGCCGTCCCGCACCTGAGTGCCCGCCGGAATGGTCTGCACGGCGATGGCCACGTTGTCCTCGGGACGGATCTGTACGATGCTGCGTTTCATGAGATGCTCCTTTCAAGCCTTCCCCCCATGGGGGAAGGTGTCAGGCGAAGCCTGACGGATGAGGGTCAGAATCAGATCAGACCCGCCTCCTGCATGGCGGCGCGGATCTTCGCGAGAGCCGGGCCTTCGGGGGTGGGGAGGTTCGGGCGGTACGGATCGCCCACGGCGCGGCCGCGGAGGTTGGCCATATCCTTGGCCGCCACCGGGAAGCTGGCGCCGTCCATGGCCAGGCGCACGGGATTAAGTTTAAACTGCGCCTCCAGGGACCCGGCGATATCGCCCGCCGCGTACTTGAAGTAGATGTCCGTGATCAGTTCCGGCATGAAGTTGGCCGCGGTGCACACACCGCCGGCCGCGCCGCAGCAAAGCGACGGATACAAAAGCGTATCCTTGCCGCCGAACACCTTGAAGTTCACGTCGCGGTTGCGGCGGATGAACTCTTCGGTCTGCGTCATGTCGCCGGAGGAATCCTTCATGCCGACGATGTTGGGCACCTCATGCGCCAGCCGGCACACCAGATCGGAGCTCATGGTGTAGCCCACGCGCCCGGGGTTGTTGTACAGAAGCATCGGCGTATCCGGAATGCTCTCGGCGATGGTCTTAAAATGCGTGTAGAGCTCATCAAACGTGGGCTTTAAGAACATGGGCTGCAGCACGGACACCGCATTGGCGCCTGCGGCCACGGCCATTTTGGCCAGGCGGACGCATTTTTTGGTGTTGATGGCGCCGATGCCGAAATACACCGGCACGCGGCCGGCCGCCTGATCGATCATGATCTTCAGGCCCCGCTCCATCTCGTCGTCTTCCACCTGGTAGAACTCGCCGTTGGAGCCGAAGGCCAGGACGCCCAGCACGCCGCCTTCGATCACATAGTCCACCTGCTCGCGCAGCTTCGCTTCGTCGATGCGCTCATCCTCGTCGATGGGCGTCAGGATGGGCACGATCACGCCCTTCATAAAATCGGTATTCATGGGATTCCCTTTCCTGTTTCAAAACAGCGGAAAGCCCGCGGGGCGTTTTTGCCCCGCGGACCGGTATCATCAGTCTTCCTTGACGATGGAGGTGCCGGACAGGATCTCGTAGTACTTCACGAGGCTGTCGTGGTCGCACTTCTCATAGCCGGCGGCCTTCAGGAACTGCATCTCTTCCATCATCTGGGCCGTCATGGGCGCCGGGGAGTTGACGGCGTGGGCCGCGTTCAGGGCGTTCGTGAGGTCCTTGATGTGCAGCTCGATGCGGAAGCCCGGCTTGTAGTTGCCGGCCAGCATCATGGGCGCCTTGGCGTCCATGACCGTGGAGCCGGCCAGACCGCCGCGGATGGCCTGATAGACCAGTTCCGGATCCGTGCCCGCCTTCTTGGCGAAGGTGAGCGCCTCGGCGACCGCCGAGATGTTGCAGGCCACGACCATCTGGTTGGCCAGCTTGGCCACGTTGCCGGAGCCCAGCTCGCCCACGTAGACGACCGAACCGGCCATGACCATCAGCATGTCATAGTACTTGTCGAAATCTTCTTTGGCACCGCCCACCATGACCGAAAGCGTGCCGTCGATGGCCTTGGGCTCGCCGCCGGAGACCGGCGCATCCATCATGCGGATGCCCTTCCTGGCCAGTTCCGCACCGATCTTCTTGGATTCCACGGGATCGATGGAGCTCATATCGATGAGGATCGTCCCCTCGGCCGCGTTTTCCGCAATACCGCCTTCACCCAGCGCCACCGACCGCACGTGCGGGGAGTTGGGGAGCATGGTGATGATGACGGAGCACTCTCTGGCGACTTCCGCCGAGTTGGCGGCCGCCTTGGCACCGCAGGACGCCACGTCCGCGACGGCATCCTTGTTGAAGTCAAAGACCACCAGCTCGTGGCCGGCCTTCAGCAGGTTCTTGCTCATGGGGCGTCCCATGATGCCCAGTCCGATAAATCCGATCTTCATGATTGTCCTCCTTGATTTTGTCTTGACAGTTGCTATCGTCCCGTGCCCTGCGGCACGCAGATCACTTGTTTTTCCGGCCTTCGTAAACCAGTTTCTTGCGGGCAAAATAGTTCCAGAACAGCACGATGAACGTGGCCGCCACCTTCGAGAGCATGTAGTGCAGGTGCAGCACATCGGTCAGCACATACATGATGCCCACCGTCAGCAGAAGCCCCGCCCCGCCGATGGCCGCGTAGGCCGCAAACTCCAGAGCCGTTCCCACGCGGGCTTTCTCCGCCTTGAAGACGAAGATCTTCGAGAGCAGGAAGTTGACGGACAGCCCCGCGAAGAACGCGAACACCGCCGACACCAGGTAGTGGATGCCCGCCTCCGTCAGGAAGTACTGCACGCCCCAGTCCACAATAGTGGCGATGCCGCCCACGATCACGTAGCGGAAGAACTGGATCATCCCGTTCTCCGTGGGCGACACGAGCAGCCCCTTCAGGTCAAAGCGCCGGATCAGTTCCCACAGTTCCTTCATGCCTGCGCCTTCTCCTCCTCGTGATACTCCTTCTCGGTGTTCACGCTCCAGAGGTTGGCCTTGTCCGTCCGGCCGCTGCGGATGTTCTTCACCGCCTCAAACGACGTGCACATGGAGTGGTCCAGGTTGTTGTAGCGGTGCTGGCCGTTGCGGCCCACACAGTAGAGGTTCGGGATGGTGTCCAGGAAGGCGCGCAGGGTGTCGATCTCGGCGTAGGTGTCAAAGTACGCCGGATAGGCTTTCTTCACGCGCTCCACGTGGTAGTCCAGAACATCTGCCGTATCCGCGATCAGCCCCATGGCCTTCATCTCGCGGATGGCGCCGCGGGCGAACGCATCGTCCGTCAGGCTCCAGAGTTTGTCGCCTTCGTTGCAGAAGTACTCCAGGCCCACCCAGACGGTATGCTCCGGGTCCTTCACCAGATACGGCGACCAGTTGTTGTAGATCTGGAAGCGCCCCATCTTCACCTTGCGGTCATGCACGTAGACCCAGTCGTCCGGAACGATATTGCCGAGGGTCTTCGTCTTGGTCTCGTTCTTAAGCAGGAGCTTCGGCACCAGCACGCCCACGGTCATGTAATCACGGTACGGCAGGCCCTCGGCGATGCGCGCGGCATCCGCCGGCACGCCCGTCATGCCGCCCACCAGGTCTTTTAACGGCATGGAGGAGATGACGATATCCGCCGCCATGGTGTAGGCCGTCCCGTCCTTCTCATAGCAGACCGCCGTCACCGCGCCGTCCGCGCCCCGCTCGATGCCGGTCACGCGGGAGTGCATGAGCACCCGGCCGCCTTTCTTCTTCACCTCTTCGGCGGTCAGCTCCCACAGCTGCCCGGGGCCGAGCTTCGGGTAGGCGAAGGCATCGATGAGCGATGTCTCCACTTTCCGGTCCTTCTTCCCGAGCGCCTTGCCGAACATGTCCTTCAGGATGGCCACGATGGACAGGCCCTTCACGCGCTGGGCGCCCCACTCGGGCGAGATCTGCGACGGATGCCGCCCCCAGAGGTTCTCGGTGTAGTTCTCAAAGAACATGGAATAAAGTTTCTTGCCGAACCGATTGATGTAGAAATCCTCCAGCGACTTCTCCGGGCGCTTGTGCGCCATGGAGAAGAGGTAGGAGAAGCCCACTTCCATGGTGGTGAAAAACCCCATGTTCTTTAACGTCGCCCACTTCAGCGACACCGGATAGTCAAAGAACTTATGTTTGAAGAAGATGCGCGAGAGGCGGCTTCTTTTCAGCATGACGCGGTCCGTCTTCTCCGGGTCCGGGCCGCCCGCAGCCAGTTCGGCCGGGCGCCCCAGCACCTTGTCGTCGTACGAAGGCGCACCCTGCAGCGGCATCATCTTCTGCCACCAGGCGTTGACCTCCGGCACCTTGGAGAAGAACCGGTGCCCGCCCATGTCCATGCGGTTGCCGTTGTGTTCCACCGTGCGGGAGATGCCGCCGATGGCGCCGGACTCCTCCAGCACCGTCACATCGTACTCTCCGCTGCCGTCCAGCAGTTCATAGGCCGCCGTCAGGCCCGCAGGCCCCGCACCGATCACGATCACCTTTTTCATGTCAGCAGTTACCTTCTTTTTCACTCCAGGCCCGCGCCGAGCGTTGCCGACAGCGCGTGCGTGGTGTAGTACTTGTAGAAACCTTTGCGCGGTTCGCGCGGGATGATGCCCTTCTTGGAGCGCTCGGCGAGCACCGCCGTGGCCTCTTCCACGCTGCACGGAACGCCCGCGATGCCGGTCACGTTTATGGTGCGGGTGGCGATGTCGTAGCTGATCAGATCCCCCTCCTCGATGAAGGCGATGGGGCCGCCCGCCGCCGCTTCGGGCGAGACATGCCCGATGGCCGCGCCGCGCGTGGCGCCCGAGAAGCGCCCGTCGGTGATCAGCGCCACCGTGCCGTTCAGGCGCGGGTCGCAGACGATGCCTTCGGTGGTCATGAGCATCTCCGGCATGCCGCAGCCGCGCGGGCCTTCGTAGCGGATGACGATGACGTCGCCCGGGTTGATCTCGCCGCGGACCACGGAGAAGTAGGCATCCTCCTCGCAGTTGAAGACGCGGGCCGGGGCGTTGACCACCGTGCGCTGCTCCTTCACGCAGGCGGAGTACTTGATAACGCTGCCGTCCGGCGCGATGTTGCCCTTTAAGACCGCGACGCTGCCCGGCTCACTGGTCTTCTCCAGCGGCCAGATGACATCCTCGCGCTTTAAGCCGTAGTTGGCCAGATACCCGAGGTTGCGCACGAACCAGTGGCTCTTCTCGAGGTCGTCCAGGTTCTCGCCCAGCGTCTTGCCGGTGACGGTCATCACGTCCAGATCCAGGAAGTGCGCCAGTTCGCGCTCAACCTGCGGGATGCCACCGGCAAACCAGAAGCTCTCGGTCAGGTGCTGACCGGACGGGTTGATGTTGCCCAGGTGCGGCACCTTGTGGTTGATCTCATCAAACAGCTCGAGCGGCAGGTCGATGCCCAGCTCGCGGGCGATGGACGGCAGGTGCAGCGTGGCGTTGGTGGACCCGCCGATGGCCGCGTGGATGACGATGGCGTTGCGGAAGGCCGCCGGCGTCAGGATCTTGTCCGGCGTGAGCCCGGCTTTTGCCAGACGGACGATCTGGCGGCCCGCCTCACGGGCGTAGTCCAGGATGTCGCGCATGGTGGCCGGTGCGAGTGCCGCGCCCGGCAGCGTCAGGCCCAGAGCCTCAGCCATGCACTGCATGGTGGAGGCGGTGCCCAGGAACGTGCAGGCGCCGCAGGACGGACATCCGGTCAGTTTGTAGTCACGGATCTCCTCCGGGGTGATAGCGTCTTTTCTCTTCTGGCGCAGCGAGATATCGCCCGCCACCAGGGATGTGGTCTGATAAGGGCCCGGGCGCATGGAACCGCCCGGCATGAAGATGGCCGGAATGTTCATCCGCGCGATGGCTTTTAAGTGCGCCGGCACGGACTTGTCGCACGAGGAGGACAGCACCATGCCGTCCCAGGAAAGCGCGGAGGCGTGCATCTCCACCAGATTGGCGATAGCCTCGCGGGAGGCGAGGATGCGGTTCATGCCGTCATGGCCCTGCGCGCAGCCGTCGCAGATATCCGTGGCGTGGTACATGGCGGGCTTGGCGCCCATCTCGTAAATGCCGTACTTGGCCTGCTCGGAGAGCTGGTGCAGGTGGACGGAACCCGGGTGGGAATCACCCCAGACATCGTCCACCAGGATCTGCAGCTTGGTGATATCCGACTCATCCCAGCCGCTGCCCATTTCCAGTGCGTCAAACTGCGCCCACAAAAGGCGCTCGTCTTTGCTTTTCGGCTCCATAAAACACCGGTCCTTTCTGGTGTTCGCGGGCGCAAAAAAGCCCCTTCGCCCGCAGTCCACAGTTGGAGATATCATACCACAAGGCGAAAAGGCTTACAATCGGAAAAGGGAGGAGAGTCCGGGGGACGGTTCTTTTGGCTCACCGTCCCCCGGACTCTCCCACGAATGTCCAGAATTCTTCCGCCACCCGCGAACTCACCCGGGCGGCGCTGCGCACCAGCAGGTAGGACGCGCTCACCTCCGGCTGCACGATGCGCCGGATCACCACGCCGTCCTGCGCGTAGCGGGAGGCCGACTCCGGGAAGATGGCGATGCCCAGGCCCGCCCGCGTCAGTTCGCAGGCATTGACAAGATGGGAGATGCGCCCGATGAAGCGCGGTTCTTTGCCGATGGGCGCGAACCATTCCAGGATCTCCCGCCGGCGGCTGTGCCTGGAAGGAATGATCAGATCACAGTCCGCCAGCTTTTCCAGCGGGATATCCTCCCCCGCTTCCGCCGCCAGCGCGTGGCCGGCCGGGATCATGGCCACCCACGGCTCCTCCCCCACCGGCAGCCCCTCCAGACCTTCGGAATCGTACGGTGCGGTGATGACGGCCATGTCGCACAGGCCCTTCTGGATGCGGTCGATGGCGTCGTCCGTGCTGCCGTTGAACAGGTTGAAATCCGTCTGCGGATAGAGGCGGTGAAACTCGGCCATCCACCCGGCGATCAGGTGCGGGGCCAGGCCTTCCACCGTGGCCAGATAGAGCGTGCCGGAGAGCCCCTCTTCCATCGCGCGGATCTCGTCCGCGGACTGCCTGGCCAGCTTCTCCATCCGTCTGGCGTACGGCAGGAAGCGCTTGCCCGCCTCCGTCAGGACCGCCCCGCGCGGGCGGCGGATGAACAGCTCCGCGCCCAGTTCTTCCTCCAGGTCTTTGATCTGCCGGGACAGCGGGGGCTGCGCGATCAGCAGTTCCTCCGCCGCTTTCGTAAAGCTGCCGGTGTCCGCCACCGCCAGAAAATACCGGATGTGCCGCAGTTCCATCGCGCCTCCTCCCTTTTGCGGGAGCCGCCCGGGCACCCGCACCATCCATACTTAACAGGTATCGATATGCGCTTATTATATGTATTTTACATTGGTCGGTCAAGGCGGTATGATGGGCCCATCAAAAGAAAAGCGCCGGATGACAAGCCGGAGCGAGGAAGGAGATCATCATGAAAAAACTGTTCGCGAAGATCGAGAAGGCATTGGAACTGTACTACAAGAGCTTCGAGAAATAAGAGGAACGCCGGTACATGAGGAACGGGAGAATGAATACGGACAACGCGTAGGGAGCCGCATCCGATGAGGATACGGCTCCCGTTCTGTCAGCGCTCCCGCTGTTTATTTTTCGCTGCGGATGATCACCTTGTTCTCTTCCGGAGAGGAAGCCTCTCCGGCGCCTGCCTTTTTCGCCGCGCGGCGCTTCACACGCTTCACCACGACCACGATTACCGCGATGAACACCGCCAGGAAGATGAACTGCGGGATGTGCCCGATCACCCAGATGCCGAAGTTCCGGAACCCCTGCCCGATGCGGTAGAGGTTATCGGAGAGTTCCGCGCCGGCCTCGCCGAAGAACGACTTGTCGGTGTTCTGCTCGCGCACCACTTCCGCGAGCGACAGGTTCACGGTGCTGTAGTCCACTTCGTCCGCCAGCACGCGCAATTGCGATTCGTAGCTTTCAATCTGGTAGCGGACGTCGGTCAGGTGCGACTGGATGTAGATCATGCTGTCCACATCGTCCGCTTTTTCGAGCATGGCCAGCAACGCCTCCTGCTCGGTGCGCAGGGCCTTGATGTGGCTTTCCAGATCCACGTACTTCAGGGTGACATTTTCGGTGCTCTCGGAAAAGTGCGTGATCTGGCAGTTTTCCGTCATGCCCTCCGCGAAGGCGTCCAGCTGCCCCGACGGCACGCGGATCACCATGTTCACCCAGTGCAGGCCGCGGCTGTTTGCCCCCTGCTCGGAGCTTTCGATGTAGCCGCCGAACTGTGCCGGGCGGGTCTTCAAAACCTCCAGCGCCGCCTCAAACTCCGTGGTCTCCAGCGAATAGTTCTGTGTGCGGATAATCTTGGCCTGCGAGGAAGCCGCCTGCTGCCCGCCGGTCTGCTCACCGGTTTTCGCAGGCGCCTCCATGACGTCGGACGCCGCGGCGTTTCCAACCTCCCGGAACGCTCCTTCGTAAGCGGCCTCCTCCCTTTCCGCGGCCGTGGCCGGCAAGGCCTCCGCGCGGTCCGCCGCTTTGTTTCCCCCGGATGAGCCGCCGCAGGCAGCCAGTGTGAGTGCCAGCAGAAGTGCCATCAGAGCGCTCAGTCCTCTTTTCATCATTTTTCCTCTATCCTTCCCGGAACCGTCTCCCTCTTCCGGCTTATTCCGCCGGAGAGTTCACCAGCCCCGCAAACTCCACCACGCCGTTCGGCCCGGTGACCGCGAACAGGAACGGCCGGTCAAAGACCAGGTACACCTGCGGCAGCGGCTGCGGCGCCAGGGCTTTGGTGGCGTGGATCACCGTGAACGCGGATGCCTCCACACCGGCTGTGTCGATCTTCACCCGGGCGGCCGTGTCCACCTTCGACACGCAGACTTCTATGCCTTTCGCCGACAACTGCGGCAGCAGCGGTGAAAAATCCGCCTTGTTTTCATCCAGCGCCAGCCGGATGCCCATCTCCGGCAGCTTTTTAACGATATCCGCGCTGCTGCTGACATCAAACATCGGTACCGTCAGCATCACGTCCGCCTCGGTCACCTCATCCGGACGGGCTGCCGTCAGCATGGCGGTCAGGGCCGGATCCTGCGCGATGGCTGCCGGATCCACGCCTTCATCCGGCAGGATGAACCACATGGTCATGCCGCCCTGCATGCTGCGGTATGCGGCCTTCCAGCCATTCCCCTGCACATACCATTTGACGGAGGCCGGACCGGTCATGAACTCCGTCTTCACCTGCCCGGATGGTGTCTCAAACGGCCGCTCTGCCACGGCAGACTCGGCAAAGCTCTCCTCCCACGGTGTCTTCAGGTACATGGCCGCCGCCAGCGCCAGCACTTCATCCGGGTCCGTCTTAACGGCTGACGCTTCGTCCGTCAGCATCCCGCCGGTCTGCTGGTCCAGCCAGGCCTGCAGAAAAGCATTGTACTCATCGCTGCCCATGGTGCCGGAGAAGGCCGACGCCAGATACACTTCCGCCAGCTGCCGCAGGGGCTCCTCCCGGTACTCCTCCTTATCGGACAGGAAGAAGGCGCACGCCGGAACGGTCCGGCTCACGCTGTCATCGATATAGACGGACTTCACCAGCTTCTGCGCCATGTCCCGGCACTCTTCGATGTCTGTACACTGCAGGGCCGTCAGGATCTCTGCCTGCGTATCGCCGGCCGTCACTTCCGCCAGCATCCCCAGCGCCAGCCATGTCGTGACGGGCGAGAGGATGACATTTTCCTGCCCCTGCATCATCACCGAGAAGTACCGCGTGGAAAAGGCCGCCACTTTGGCGCGCAGATCGCGGTTGTCCATGGTGGTGATCGTGCGGGCTTTGTTCATCTCCTGCCACGCTTCCGACGCCGGCTTGTCCGGGCTTTTCCGCTTGGGCCATTCCGGGAAGATGGCCGCCGCCAGGATGGTGGCCTCCCCCTTTCCCGTTCCGTCGGAGACGGCTGTTCCGACCGGAGCGGCCCCCCCGCCCGCCGCGGGCGCTTTCCCGCAGCCGGCCAGAAGAAGGATCACCGTCAGAAACAGTGCCGTCATGCGCCGTGTCATCGTCTTCATCGTCCGCTCCTTTCCGGCCTTCCGGCCTCTCCTTTTATCCGTTCTGTCCGGCTCACTCCACCGGCGTCATCACCATGCCGGCAAACTCCACCACGCTGCCCGGTCCGGTCACGGCAAACAGGAACGGCCGGTCACAGATGAAATCGATCATCGGAGGTCTTTCCTGCATGGCCGTAGCGCCGGCCAGTACCACCGTAAAGGCGGCGGCTTCCACACCTTCCTCGTCGATCTTCACACGGGCTGCGTGGGTGACGGAGGTCACCGCCACGTCATCGCGCTCCGTGATGGGCGAAAAGTCCGCCGCAGAGGCCGAAAAGACCTTCTGCACGCCGCAGGCCTGCAGCGTATCCGCCAGCTGCAGATTGCCGGAGAGGTCAAACTTCGGCACAAACAGGTTCACATCCGCCCGGAGGCTCTCCACCTCCGCGGTGCCGGCCAGAAATGCCCACACCTGAGGGTCCGCCGCCAGCGCTTCCGCCGAAGTGCCTTCCTCCGGCAGCACAAACCACATCTGCATGCCGCCGTGCATGCCCTTGCTGACAGCCGTGAAGTGATCCCCCTGCCAGTAATACTTGGAGTCGTAAGGCGCACACAGGAAATCCGTCTTCACCTCGGTGCCGTCCTCGCAGGTAAACGTGCGCTCCTGCGTGTTTCCGGGCGAGAACTCCTCCACCCAGGGAGTCTTCAGATAGATGGTCGAGGCCAGCGCCAGGATGGTGTCCTTATCCATGGACAGGCCGTTCGCGGCTTCCTCCAGCAGGTGACCGGTGTTGTCGTTGATCCAGTTCCGGAGCACCTGATCGTACTCGTCGGTCCCCATCGTGCCGGAGAAGGCCGATGCCAGATAGATCTCCGCCAGCTTCTCAAACCCCTCGCTCCTGTACTCTTCCCTGTCCGACAGGAACAGCGCGTTTGCCGGCCGGCAGACGGACAGCCCGTCGTCTATATAGACCGCCCGCAGCACCTTCGCGGCCTGCTCGCGGCAGGCATCGATATCGTCACAGTGCAGCAGGTCCAGGATCTCCGCGCGGGTATCGCCGTCGGTCACTTCGGCCAGCATGGCCAGCGCCACCCAGATGTTGACGGGCGAGAGGATCACGTTTTCCTCCCCCTGCATGGCCTGCGGGATCAGTTCCTCATAAAAGCCTTCCAGAGACGCAGCCAGTACCCGCATCTCTTCCTCATTCAGGAAGCGGGCCGCGTTCTGCTCATACCATTTTTCGGGCTGGCTCTCCGTGCGGCTCTTTTCCGGATTGGGCGCCCACTGCGGATAGACCGCGGCCGAAAGCACCTGGCAGCCGGGCACTTCCCCGCCGGGGAAAGCCGGATCCACGGCCGGTGTCTCCTCCCGGTCCGTCCCCCGCTCCCGCCGGGTGGTCGGTTCCTCTTCGGTCGGGTACACCGGATCCATCGGATGGATCTGCCTGCACCCGGCCAGACTCCCCAGCAACGCAGCTGCCAGCAGGCAGCTCAGCACTTTTTTCATGAACTTCATATCCGTTCCTCCCCCTTTATGATGCCGGCGTCAGCTCGACCCGGTATTCTGTTCCATCGATCTGTACAACGGCTTCGTACACTCCCGCATCATTGGCCGGCATGGTTTCCTCCACGACCAGCGTGCTTTCCGTCCCGCTTTCCACCGTCAGCTCCGGGCGTTCTCCCGGTGCGGGTGCCGGCAGGTTTCCCGCCAGTCCTTCGTAAACGGCTGTCACAGCCTTCCCGGTCTGATTGATCACGGTCAGCTGGAGGCCGGCGCCGGTAAGCCGCACGCGCACCGTCAGGCCGTCCGCCACGGCGCTCTCTCCGGCATAGTCACGGACAGCGGCGGTCTTATCTCCGACGGCCGGAACGGTCTCCGCTTCGGCGGGCGTCACGCCTGCTGCGCCCGTTCCCGCGGAGGCATTTCCCGCTTCCTGAGACAGGACTCCCGCGGCGGTTCCCCGGTGTGGCTCCGCGCCGCCGCTGTAGGCATTCTCCGTCATCTCCCCGCTCCGCACTTCCTGTGCTCCCGCTTCCGAGT
The DNA here is from genome assembly GCA_946405185.1 of uncultured Lachnospiraceae bacterium. Classification (GTDB taxonomy): domain Bacteria; phylum Bacillota; class Clostridia; order Lachnospirales; family Lachnospiraceae; genus CAKQHB01. The sequence goes on along the minus strand of CAMJGH010000011.1, from coordinate 8,588 downwards.
AGGCCGGGACGGCATTGTCCATGCTTTTGGGAGCCATGCCGGGCAGCAGGATGCGGGCGCCAAGTCCCACCACCAGCACCACTGCGGCGGCCGCCGCAAAGCGGCTCACATACCGCTTCCAGGGAATGCGCTTACCCGCCGGCTGCGGCGTTTCGGCCGCCCGGCTCATCTGCCGCATGGAGGCAAGAAACGCATCGGAAAACGTGTGCTCCTGCGCGATCACGCCTTCCGGCGGCAGTTCCCGCCACTCGCGGTCAAAGAGCACCTGCAGGCCGTTCTGTATCTTCTTTTCACTCACTGTCTTTCCCATGGCCTGTCACCTTTCCTCTTCCCGGACGTCCCGCAGGGCTTCCTGCAGCTTTTTCCTGGCCCGGAAGAGCCTGGCGTTGACGTTCTTTTCGGAGAGCCCGAGGATCTCCGCGGTCTCTTTCTCACTCATCTCAAACAGGTACCGGTAGGTAAACACCTCGCGGTAGTGGTCCGGGAGCGCCGCCAGCGCGTCCGCGATGCGCGCCCCGTCCAGGCGCTCGAGCACCTCATCCAGCACATCCGGCGCCTGCTGCGCCTCCTCGTACACCTCCGGGTTGTCGTCCAGGCTCACCTGCGGGTGCCGGCTGCGGGACCGCAAAATGTCCAGCGCCCGCGTGCGGGTGATGGCCGCGCAGAAATTGCGCGTGCGGGTACTGTCGGCGCCTTCCACCTGGTCCATGTGCCTTGTGAGCGTCAGGAACGCTTCCTGGACGGCATCCTCCGCCAGTGACTCGTCGTGCAGGATGCCGTTGGCGATGTACCAGAGGAAATGCCGGTACCGCTCGTACAGGGCGGTGAAGAGGGCGCGCTCCTCCTCACTGTCCAGAAGCATCAACAATGTGATCATGATCATCCCCCTGCGCGGCCGGCGGGGGAGCCGTTCCGCGCTTTCTGTCTGTAGTAACGGCGGACAGGGGCGTTTCACTTCGCCTGCCGCCGGTATTTTCGCTGTTACGGGAAAGGGCCGCTCTGCGAACAGACCGGCCCTTCTATCTGGTTACATTAAGGGAGCAAAGAACTTCATGATGTGCCCCATCACTTTGTAATACAGTTTTTCGTGTTTGATGGTCTCGAACGTCACTTCGCGGCACTTTTTGCGGGTCTCGATGAAATCCCCCAGGATGGAGACGATGGCCGGCACCTTGTACAGATAACAGGCGCACTCGAAGTGGTGGTAGAGGCTGCGGTAGTCCAGGTTGATGGTGCCCACCACGGCCTTTTCGTCGTCGCAGACGAACACCTTGGCGTGCACGAAGCCCGGCGTGTACTCGTAGATCTTCACGCCCTGCTCCAGCAGGTACCTGTAGTGGGATTTGGCCAGGGAGTAGGCCACCTTCTTGTCCGGAATGCCCGGCAGGATGATGGACACGTCCACCCCGCGCTTGGCCGCGAAGCACAGGGCATTTTTCATCTCGTCGTCCAGGATCAGGTAGGGCGTCATGATGTAGACGTACTCCGTCGCCCGGTTGAGGATGTCCATGTAGACGTTCTCGCCCACCTTCTCCCCGTCCAGCGGGCTGTCGGCAAACGGCAGGATGTAGCCGTTTTCGGCACCGGTCTCCGGCGCCGGGATGCCGGCCGGCCGCACCGGCACGTGGCAGGGCGAGAAATCCAGCACCGGCTCGTCCACCGACCACATCTGCAGGAAGATCATGGTGAACGTCCGCACCGCCTCCCCCTGAATGGCCAGCACGTTGTCCTTCCAGTGGCCGAAGCGCCGGATGTGGTTGATGTACTCATCGGCAAAGTTGAAGCCGCCGGTGTAGGCATACTCGCCGTCGATCACCAGGTTCTTGCGGTGGTCGCGGTAATTGTAATAGGTGGAGATGAACGGCCGCACGGGCGAGAACTTCTTGCACTTGATGCCCAGCGCCTGCACGCGCTTCGGGTAGTCGATGGGGAGGTTCTGCAGGTCGCACATGCCGTCATACAGCAGGCGCACGTCCACGCCTTCCTTCACCTTGCGCTCCAGTACGTCGAGCACCCGGCCCCACATGTAGCCTTCATCCACGATGAAGAACTCCAGATAGATGAACTTTTTGGCGTTTTCGATACGCTCCAGCAGCAGTGGGAAGGCCTCCGCCACGTCATCGTAATACGTGAGGTTTTCTGCGATGCTGACCGGGAAATCCCCCGTGCGGTTGATGTAGCGCCACAGATCGTCCGTGCCGGAACCGTCGCCGGCCAGTTCCTTCAGCACCGCTTCATCCTGCCCCAGCTGCCCGCGGCTCTCCCGGATGATGTCGCTCAGGCGCCGCTTTAACGCCCGGTGCCCGATCTCCAGCTGCGTGAAGGCCAGAAACAGTGCGCCCGGCACCGGCGCCACGGCGATGATGACCAGCCACGTCAGCTTGGCGGACGAATCCATGGAGGAGTTGAACAGATAGACGACCATGCCGATGGTAAAGAGCGTCTGGAAGAACGTATAGTGCGGGATGATGTGCGGGAAGGCGTCCACCAGCTGCAGCACCAGATACGCCTGCAGGAAGATCAGCAGGACGATGAGGAAAAAGCGCGAAAAGATGATCCGTGTGATGCCTTTCTTGCGGGGCTTGACCAGCCGTTTGATCTTGCCTTCCGGAAGGTTTGTCTCCATAAATGCTCCTGTACGGAAGAAGCCCTGCCGGCAAAAGACCGGCAGGGCCCTCCTGCGTCATATTTTTTACCGGGTGATCACATCCACCGGGATGTTCATGATCTTGGCCACCTTGAGGATGGTGTCGATGTGGCGCCCGGAGGCCGCTGCCATATGGTGGGTAGGGCCGGCTTCGTTCCACTTGTTCATGAACTCTCTGGCCCCACAGGTGAAGCGCGTGCGCATGTTGGTATCGCCGAAGTTGAAGATCGGGCCGTCCTCGTTGACGCCCTCCGCCACCACAAACTTGAAGTGGCCGTCCCTGTCCTGCGTGATGGCCAGGTAGGTGACCGGGCCCAGGTGCGGGTAGAACTGGGTGAGGTAGCCGCCGCCGGTCTTGCCGTGGAACACCGGAACGATCTTCATGGTCGGCTTCTTCGCGGAGATGTCCGCATCGCCCGAGCCGGAGTGGCCGATGATGCAGATGTCTTCGTTGAAGTCGATGGAGTACATCTCGGAGAGCTGCCCCATGCCGGAGATGGTCTTCAGGATGCTCATGGCCATGGCCACCTTGATGTCGCCTTCCACGGCGCAGGCCACGCCCTGACGGATCAGCATGGAGAAGGCCGGGATCAGCATGGAATCAAGCTTCCCGGCGATGCCCTGCGCGAAGCCGTCGTAGTGGGAAGCCACCAGCGCGATGTGCTCTTTCTTGACCCACTCTTCAAAGGCCACCACGTAGCGGGCCATATCCCACACTTTTTCGATGGTGCCGCCGCCTTCGATCTCGAAGGTGTCCAGGATGTCCTGGGCCTTCTCGCGGATGGCGTCCTCGTCGGTGATGTGGTCCGCGATGGCCCACATCTTCTCCCAGTCAAACTGCTTGGTGTAGAGGAACATGCGGTGATAGAGGTTGGTCTCGTCGATGTACAGATCCATCATGCCCGGGTACGGACGGCCAATCTGCGCGAGGTTGGTATCGCGGAAGCGGCGGCGCACCTGCGCGGCACGGCACCAGTCGGCGATCTCCGCATCCGCGGCCGGATCCCCGCCTTCCACCACACCGGTGATGATGGCGTGGCGCTTGCCGGCGCGCTCGAGGTCGGCGACCATCTCGCCCACGGCGCCGCAGGCGTACAGCTCGCCCAGCCAGGTGGCGTTGTCGGTGTGCTCATAGTCCGGCGCCAGCTTCTTCTGCAGGTTGACGATGACCACCGGCACGTCCAGGTCGCGGACGGCGGGCAGCATATTGTAGGAGGTGCAGTAAGTCAGCATGTGCAGGATGACCAGGTCGACATCCGCGGCGCGGAACTTGTCGCCCGCTTCCATGGACTGTTCCTTGGTGGTCACGATGCCGCCGTCGATCAGTTCGACCGTATCCGGGATGCGCTTCTTGAAGTCCGCGTACTGGCCTTCAAACTCCGGGACCAGGGACGGGAACTGCGGCAGGTACGCGCCCAGGGCGATGGCGAACACGCCGACGCGGGCTTTTGTCTCAACAAGAGATTTGACTAACATGGGGGGCCTCCTTGTGTGTTTCGGATCATGGTGAGCCTGGGGTGATGTCCCAGAGACACGATAGTCATACTGAGTCTATGATACTCTATGTTTGGGAAATGTGCAAGATGCGCAGGGGACGTTCGCAATACATACGCAGGTGACCGCCGAAATTCGTGAATGTTCGCAGTCCGTACGCAGACGGCAGCGGTTTTCATCACAGGGGTCGGGACATACCCTGCCCCTCCGGCTCCGTCCCAAGTCACCGTCAGGGCAGGGTATGCTCCCTCCCCCGCCGAAAATTCGCCCGCCGGTCCCGCATGCCTGGTTCAGCCTCTCTATTTGGGCATGAGCGACTGTCAAACTTTCGCAGCGGATTCAGCCGGACAGCGTGCGGTGTGCCCTGAGGACGACTTGGGACGGAGTCCGAGGGGCACATCCACGTGGCCGGCGTACTCTCCTCGAAGTTCTCCCGGGCGCCTGCACAATTCACGTGGCCGGCGTACTCTCTGCGAAGTTCCCCGGTCACCTGACCAGACACCTGCTCCGATCACACCCGGGGCCCTCCATTCTCGGTGCGGCGGCTTCCGGCGTGTCGCTTGACAGTTTTCCTCCGCACGCCTACGATAGCATTATAAGGAGGCGCACACCATGCCCACCATTCTTGTGGTTGAAGATGACGATATTCTCCGCCGCGACCTCTCCCGGATCCTGTCCCGGGAGGGGTACGGCGTTCTGACGGCGGCCAGTCTCTCCGAGGCGGAGGCTGCCCTCCCCGGCGCACCGGATCTGTTCCTTCTGGACGTGTGGCTGCCGGACGGCGAGGGTTTTTCGCTGCTGCCCCTGATCCGGGAGGCGAGCCCTGCGCCGGTATTGTTTCTGACGGCCTGCGACGACGAGGCTTCCGTTATCCGCGGACTCGACCTGGGCGCGGATGACTACATCACCAAGCCGTTCCGCAAGGCGGAACTGCTCTCGCGCATCCGGGCCAATCTCCGGCGCACCCGGGCGGCCGTTTTGGACGGGCCGCTCACGGCGGGAGACCTGGTGCTCGATCCGCTCACGCACACCGTCACAAACGCCGGGCGGGCCATCGCCCTGCGCCCGGCGGAATTCCGTCTGCTGCGCCTGTTCATGGAAAACCCTGGGCTTCTGTTCTCCCGCGACCGCCTGATCGAGCGGCTCAACGCAGACCCGGCGGAAGATCCGCTGGAGGATAACACCGTGAGTGTCTACATCAGCCGCCTGCGCGGCGCCATCGGGAGCCGGTACATCGAGACCGTGCGCGGCTTCGGCTACCGCTTCCGGGCGGACGCCGGAAAGGAGGACCCGTCATGAAGCGCACCGCCTTCTCCCCGCTGATCCCGGTGCTGGCCATCCTGCTGTGCCTGATGGCCGCGCTGCCGTTTCTGATGGAATACGCGGCCAGGCAGGCAGCGTCGGACCGCCTCGTGGCCACCGCCGGGCGCCTCCGGCTGGAGCACCCGGAATGGGAAGCCGGGTATCTGTCCGCCGCGTTTGAGCCGGAGGCCTCTGAGGAGGTGATGGCCGCCGGCCGGCAGGCCCTGGCTGATCACGGCTACACCGAGGAAGCCCCGCTCATCTGGCAGCACCGCTTCTTTCCGCTGCCTTCTCACGTCCTGCTGCTGGCCGCTGCCGTTGTACTGGCCGCCATCTCGCTCCTTGTCCTGTGGCTGCTGATCCGCCGTCAGGCCGAACAGTCCCGGCAGCAGGACCTCGAAAACCGCCGGCTGACTGTCAGGCTGCTGGAAGCGCAGAGCCTGGCGGCCGTCAACGACCGCCTGAAAGCGTTCATCGAAAACATCGCCCACCAGATCAAGACGCCGGTGAGCCGCGCGCTCACCTCCACGGAGCTGCTGGCGGAGGACCTGGCCGCCCCGGCCGCTTCCGCTCAGACAGACACCGCCGTCCCGCCCACCGTACGGCTGCGGGAAAACCTGGATTCGCTTGAGAACATCCGCCGGCTGACGGAGCGCCTGCTGTCCATCGGGCGTCTGGAAGCGGGCGAGGTGCTCTTCTCCTCCGAGCCGTTCCGGCTGACCGATCTGCTGACCGACGTGCTGGCAGACCTGCCGGCTTCCAAGCCGTACCGGCTGCTCCTGTCCCCGGAAACCGGCGGTTTTCTCTGGCACGGAAGCTACGAGTGGACGCGCGAGGCGCTGGCCAATCTCGTCAAAAACGCTGCGGAGCATGACCCGTCCGACGAGCCTCTGGAGGTTTCGCTGGAACAGGAGGGCGACGGGTACCGCCTCACCCTGCGCGACCACGGGCCGGGCATTGCCCCCGAAGATCTGCCGCACCTCTTTGACCGGTTCTACCGCCCGCAGGACATGAAGAAAGGCCACGTCGGCCTGGGCCTCAACCTCGCGAAGCTGATCGTGGAGGGCCAGCACGGGAAACTGCTGGCCGACAACCATCCGGAGGGCGGCGCCGTTTTCACCCTGTTGCTGCCGGACTTTTCCACCCTCCGCTAGCCGCCATCGCCCGCTTTCACCGCCGGGTGCCCGCACAGGCCGGGCATCCGGCCGTTTCTTTTCCGGCTGTCACGTTCCTGTAAGACTGGGCGCCTATACTGCCCGTGAAACCGAGGAAAGGAGGGCTCTCATGAATCTGCTCATGACCGGTCTGCGCCGCCGGAAAAAAGAATGGCGCGCCGTTTTGATCGTCACGCTGATCGCCTCCTTCTTTATGGCCGGCGTGCTGATGTTCCAGAACATCCTCCAGGCCTACGTCCGGGAGTGGGACAAGACACATTACGGAGACTGGTTCTGCGCTTCCGATTCCCCGGATCTTTCCCATCCCTATCTGACCGATACCGGACACCTGGCCTCCGCCGCCGTCCTGCTGGATGATCAGGATGCCCCCACCGGCATCGTGGTCGGGGCCGTCTTTGACGACCTGCTGGCTTTCGGGCGCATCAGACTCTACGAAGGACGCTTCCCGCAGAGCGCGGATGAGGCAGCGGTCGACCTGAATACGCTGGCGCAGCTGGGATACAGCTATGAACTGGGGCAGACGCTGATCCTGCGCTGGAATGCCGCGGCGGCAGACGAAGAGCCGGATATCCGCGAGCGTGCGGTGACACTGACCGGCACGGTCAGTCCGTTCGCAAGCGTATGGCACGCCGGATACCGCACGTATCCGCATATCCTCGTCGCTCCGGATTCTCTGTCCGATTATTCCGCGCAGCCCGAAAACACCTGGTTTTACCGGCTGGATCCCTCCCTGTCCGACATCGATACTGCCTCCCTTGATGCCGCCGTGCACGACGCCGCCATGGCGAAGGGCGCCGCGTATCTGAGCAATGCGTATCTGTACGGCCAGTCCCTGTGGGGAAGCATATCCTTCTCCCGGACTGTCTGGTATCTGATGATCGTTCTGGCGGTCTTTGCCGTCAGCCATGTCCTCGCCGCCTGCACCGACCGGCGCCGGGCCGGTTACTATCGCCTGCGCCTCATCGGTGTCTCCCGCGTCCGGCTGTCGGGCATCATCGCGGCGGAGTGCGCGCTGGCATCCATCCCCGCAGCCGCGGCCGGCATCGGTCTGGCGTATCTCGCGGGCTTTCTTGTCTGCCGCACAGCCGCTGCCCGGCTTGGCCTGCACGGTTTCTTCGCGTTCGACGGGACCGTTTTCGCGCGGCAGGTTCTCTTTGTGTGCGGCGCCATCGCCGTTTCCATCCTTCTGACCCTGCTGCGCTGCCGTGACAAAAACCTCTCCGCTCAGACGCAGACGCTCGGCCCGAAAGAACTGGCCCGTCTGCGCCGCCGGCCCCGGTCCGCTCATCCGGAGCGGGAGCTCTTTTCCCGCGTCCGCGCGGCTCACGCGCCATCCCGCCGGATCAGTGTCCTGTTCACCATAGCCAGTGTTTCGTTCCTTCTCCTGTGCAGCGTCTATATCCTCCGGGCGGTCCGCACAGACGTCTCTGTCAGAGACACCGCGGACTATGAGATCTCGTTCATGGACCAGATCTACGTGGAATGGTCGAACGAAAGCGGCAGCGGTCAGGTGTATATCGACGCCTACAGCCCGTACTGCGGCCCTTCCGATGAAGATCTGGACTATCTGCGGAACCTGACAGGCGTTGATGACGTCACCGGAGAGCGGTGGAATACCTGGTATCTGCTGGACTGGGATCAGATAGAACAGTCTCCGTCCCTCAATGCCTGGCAGCCGTACATGCAGGCCGGTGTCATCTCCGTCGACCGGAAGGGTCTGAAAACACTGCTCAGAACGATCGGAGGATCGCTGGAGAAGGACGATATCGATGCTTTTCTCGAGGGAAAGCAGTTCATCCTCATCCCGCGGCTGATGCACTTCTCCGACTCCGGGGATCCGGAACTTCCCGACGGGGAATACACGGCCCGGACAGACCCGACTCTCGCAGACGGAAAAGCGCTCACCCTCTTCAGCAACAACAACCCTGAGGGAGTGACCCTGCCCATGAAAGTGGTCTATGATACCCGGA